>JAJECI010000011.1 GCA_022822065.1 Candidatus Dadabacteria bacterium | reverse complement strand
TGGTGATGCCTGGGGACAATGTGAGCATGGAAGTAGAGTTGATAGCGCCAGTGGCGATGGAGGAGCAGTTGCGGTTTGCGATAAGAGAGGGAGGAAGGACTGTAGGGGCAGGTGTAGTAACCGAAATCATTGAGTGATGAGCGATATGGACTCTAAAGGGCAGTAGCTCAATTGGTAGAGCAGCGGTCTCCAAAACCGCAGGTTGGGGGTTCGAGACCCTCCTGCCCTGCAGAAAAGCCAAGTCATGGAAAGATTTGACAGGATCAAAGTTGATACGACCAGGTATCTCAGCGGCGTTGCTACAGAACTGAAAAGAATAACCTGGCCCGAGCGTAAGGATACGGTTAAATCAACCTTAGTGGTTGTTATTATTACCGCGTTTTTTGCACTCTTTTTTATGCTGGCCGATTACGTGTTCTCTTTTCTGTTTGGTCTTATACTGAGTTAAAGAGCGAATCGGGAGCAGTTTTCGGATGCCGAGCAAGTGGTATATAGTACACGTAAATACCGGTTTTGAGGAAAGGGTTAAAACCCAGATAGAAAACGGGATAGAGAGCATGAACAATGAAAACCTTGCCATTGACGAGGTTTTTATTCCTACTGAGACAGTAGTTGAAACACAGAAAGGCGGGAGGAAGAGAACATCCATTAGGAAATTCTTCCCCGGATATATAATGCTTAAGATGGAACTTAACAAGGAAGCCCTGGATTTCGTGCGGGAGATACCTAAAGTCATAAGTTTCGTGGGAGGACGCCCGGTTGATGGGAAGATAAATATTGATTCCATCCCCGAAGTTGACGAAGAAAAAGTCAATGAGATAAAGACAAGGGCAAAAGAAGGCACGCTCAAACCCAAGCCGAGTGTCGCTTTTGAGAAAGGAGAATCCATAAGAGTTGTAGAAGGTCCTTTTGCCAATTTCTCTGGAATTATAGAAGATGTAAAACCCGAAAAAGCCAGAGTGCAGGTGCTGGTCAGCATTTTTGGCAGAACCACACCCATAGAGCTTGATTTTAATCAGGTGGAGAAAATCTAGATGAAGAAAATAAGCGGTTACATAAAGTTGCTGATTGAAGCGGGAAAGGCCTCCCCCTCGCCTCCGGTGGGTCCCGCGCTCGGACAAAGAGGCGTGAACATAATGGAATTCTGCAAGGCCTTTAACGCACAGACGTCTTCTTCCGAAGGGCTTCTTCCGGTTACGGTGACCGTTTACGCGGACAGGTCTTTTGATCTTCAGATAAAAACTCCCCCTACTTCCTACCTGCTGAAAAAAGCTGCGGGCGTGGAGAAGGGTTCAGGGTTCACTCCGAGGACCAAAGCCGGCAAGATTACGGAGGAACAGGCAAGGGAGATAGCGCAAAGAAAGCTTGAGGATCTCAATACTGATGAAATTGACGCGGCCTTGATGGTTGTCCGCGGTACCGCGAGAAGCATGGGAATTGATGTAGAAGGATAAAGTTCGGAGAGATTTCATGACCACCAGAGGAAAAAAATATATTGACGTAAGTACCAAAATAGATTCCCGCAAAGAGTATACGGTTGATGAGGCCATGGAGCTTGTGGCGCAGGCCCACTATGCGAAATTTGATGAAACGGTGGATATAGCCGTAAATCTCGGCATAGACCCCAGACACGCGAACCAGCAGATCCGTTCTGCGGTCGTGCTGCCTCACGGTCTAGGGAAAAAAATGACGGTCCTTGTGTTCGCAACGGATGACAAGGCAGTCGAGGCAAAAGACGCGGGGGCCGACTATGTGGGTCTTGACGATATGGTGGAGAAAATTTCTAAGGAGAACTGGCTTGATTTTGACGTTGCTATAGCCACTCCTGACGTGATGGCGAAAGTCGGCAGGCTGGGAAAGGTCCTGGGGCCAAGGGGACTGATGCCGAGCCCGAAGGTGGGTACTGTAACTTCGGACGTTGCCAACATGGTCAAGGAATCAAAGGCCGGTCGTGTTGAAATCAGAAATGACAAAAACGGGGTTATACACGCTCCTGTCGGAAAAGTCTCTTTCGGAAAAGAGAACCTGAGAGAAAACTTTCTCGCCTTTATGAGTTTTCTGATCAAGGAGAAACCTGCCGCTTCCAAGGGCATTTTTCTGAAGAAAGTCTCGGTGTCGGCGACCATGGGTCCCGGTATCGGAGTGAGTGTGGCGGATATTAGAAACGAACTTAAAAGTATGGGAATTGCAGCGTGAACGTAACGCGAAACTAGATACGAGAAGAGAGAGACTATGCTCAGCAAGGCCGAAAAGCAGAAAGTAATTGACGACTTGGCATCCAGATTCCATTCCGTTTCTTCGGTGTTCGTTGTCGAATACCAGGGACTTAAGGTGAAGGAGATGGATGTCCTGAGGAAAAAACTCAGGCAGACCAATACGGAGTTCAGAGTTGTAAAGAACACCCTTCTGGAAAAAGCTTCACTGGGAACGGACATAGAAAAAATGAAAGATCTTTTTTCGGGTCCCACAGCGATTGCTATTTGTGATGGGGAATCTTCCGCGGCGGCGAAGGTTTTTGTTGACTACGGCGAGGATTTCCCGGAAATCAGGATAAAGGGCGGGATATTCGAAGGAGAAGTAGTCGATGTATCCAGAATAGAGCAAATAGCGAAACTTCCGTCAAGACAGGAGCTTATCTCCCAGTTTGTGGGCCTGCTCAGTGCCCCGATGGGCAACCTTGTGGGAGTCTTGGAGCAGGCATGCTCAAATATTGTCGGTGTGCTAGAAGGTTTAAAAGAAAAGAAGACTGAATAAAAAGCTGTAGAACTGTTTTATCAAGGAGGAATAAAAATGCCCGATATTAGTAGAACAGACGTTATCACCTATCTTGAACAAGCCAGCATGCTTGAGATATCCGAACTGATAGAGGAAATAAAGGAAAAGTTCGGTGTTCAGGCCGCTGTGCCGCAAGTTGCTGTTGCCGCTGCTGCAGGTGGCGAAGCCGCTCCCGCAGCCGAAGAGAAAACCGAGTTTAATGTAATTCTCGGTTCTTTCGGAGACAAGAAAATACAGGTCATAAAGGCGGTAAGGGAAATCGCGGGTCTTGGGCTCAAGGAGTCCAAGGAACTTGTAGAAGGAGCTCCCAAACCTGTAAAAGAGGGAGTTAGCAAGGATGAGGCTGAAGATATCAAGAAAAAGCTTGAAGACGCCGGGGCGACCGTTGAAGTTAACTGACCATAATTTTCTTCGGTTCTTTTCACTTAAATCAAAAAACGAGGGGGTGCGCGTTGAGCATAGAGAATATAGAGTCTCAGGAATTAAGGAAAGATTTTTCGAAGATCCCCCAGGTTCTGGATATCCCCCACCTGCTTGATGTACAGATAAAATCGTACGAAGATTTTCTGCAGGCCGATGTTCCTCCGGATGAGCGTTCGGACACCGGCCTTCACGGAGCCTTCAAGGCCGTTTTTCCTCTTGAGGATTATAATGGCAAGGCTTCTTTGGAATATCTCAGCTACAGGCTGGACGAGCCCAAGTATGATTTCGCCGAATGCAGGCTTAAGGGCTATACCTACACTGCTCCTCTTTACGTAACTTTCCGTCTGATAATTTGGGACATTCCCGAAGGTGAGAAAGGGCAGAAAGATACCGAGAGACAGTTCCGCGACATCAAAGAGCAGGAGATATACTTTGGGGAAGTACAGCTTATGACTCCCAGCGGTTCTTTTATAGTAAACGGAACCGAAAGGGTAATAGTAAACCAGCTCCACAGGTCTCCCGGAGTGTTTTTTGACCGGGACAAAAGCAAGAACCAGTTGTCCGGCAAGGAAGGATCTTTTATAGCGAGAATCGTTCCCCAGAACGGTCGCTGGCTTGATTTTGAGTATGACCTGAAAGACATGCTCCATGTGCGGATAGACAGAAAGAAAAAATTCCACGTCACCGTTCTCCTCAAGGCCATGGGTTATGACGAGCAGCAGATAATGGATTTTTTCTATCCCGTGGAGACTTTCCATATAGAGCCACAAGAACTTCGAAAAGAAATAACCGCGGAAATTTTCGACGTGGGGGCGGAGGGTTTTAAAAAGGAAGCGACCACCGAGATAATCTCCTATCAGAAGGTGACTTCGGACATAAGCCACCCGAAAACGGGCGAACTTATAGGTAAAAAGGGAAGAAGGCTTAAGAATCTTCTTTCAAGATTTGAAGAAGCCGGCATGACTTCCATCCCCGTTTCAGATGAAGAGATAATGGAGAAACCCTCGGCCGAAGTGGTTTCCGATCCCGAAACAGGGGAAGTGATACTGGATTTCAACGAGGAAATAACGGAAGAAAAACTCAAGGAACTGCGCAGAGTCGGCAAAGAAACCCTCAGGGTCTACTACATAGACAAGACCCTGTTCGTGAGTTCTCTTCGGACCACGCTTCTTTCCGATAAGGTGGATTCATGTGAGGAAGCCATAACGGAGATATACAAGAAATTCAGGCCTACGGATCCTCCTTCCGATGAAGTCGCGCGGACTTTCTTTGAAAACATGTTCTTCACTCAGGACGCGTACAGACTCTCGAAAGTGGGTCGGATCAAGATCAACTACAAGCTCAAGAGGAAGGGCGTGAGCGATGATCATCTTACTTTGGACAGGGAAGATATCCTTCTGACCGTGAAATACCTGCTTGATCTGAAAGGCGGCAGGGGGTCTACCGACGACATAGACCATCTCGGCAACCGAAGGGTAAGAACCGTCGGGGAGCTAATAGAGGACCGTTTTTATCACGGTCTTGAGAGACTTGCCCGGTTCGTCAAGGAAAAGATGGGATACCAGACGATAGAGAACCTCATGCCTAATGAAGTGCTTGTCCCGAAAACCGTTACATCGGTTCTCAAGGAGTTTTTCACCACGGGACAGCTTTCCCAGTTCATGGATCAGACCAACCCTCTGTCGGAAATAACCCATAAAAGAAGGCTGAGCGCGCTTGGTCCGGGCGGTCTCACCAGAGAGAGAGCGGGATTTGAGGTAAGGGATGTTCACTCTTCCCATTACGGGAGAATATGCCCTATAGAGACTCCGGAAGGTCCCAATATCGGACTTATATCCAGCTTGAGCACTTACGCGAAGATAGATGAATCCGGATTTATCCGGACTCCTTACAGGAAAGTGAAGGACGGTCGTGTTACGGAAGAAATAGTTTACATGAATGCGCTTATGGAAGAGGATTACATTGTAGCCCAGGCAAACGCCCCTCTTGAAGAGGACGGGTCCTTCAAGCTGCCTTTTGTCTCCGCCAGGGGAAATGGCGAATTTATGATGGTCGAGAGGGAGAATGTCGAGTTTATGGACGTATCCCCTTCGCAGCTTGTGTCAGTCTCGGCTTCTCTTATTCCCTTTCTTGAGCATGATGACGCGAACAGGGCCCTCATGGGTTCTAATATGCAGCGCCAGGCCGTGCCGCTGATAAAGAGCACCTCGCCGCTTGTGGGGACGGGTTTTGAAAGCAAGGTGGCCAAGGACTCCGGGGTTACGGTTGTCGCGCGCAGGGATGGCGTAGTGGAGTCCGTGGATGCGGTCAGGATTGTAATTAAGTCTACGGAAAGAAGCCGCGAAGGCGGAGTGGATATCTACAACCTGATAAAGTTCCACCGCTCAAACCAGAGTTCCTGCTGGAATCAGAACCCTATAGTTCGCCAAGGGCAGCGGGTGAAGAAAGGGCAGGTGATAGCGGACGGGTGTTCGACGGACCGTGGCGAACTCGCGCTCGGACAGAATATGGCTGTGGCTTTCATGCCGTGGGGAGGATACAACTTTGAAGACGCAATCTTGATATCCGAGAGGGTTGTGAAGGACGACGCGTTCACTTCGATCCATATTGAGGAGTTCGAGTGTACGGCGAGGGAAACCAAGCTCGGAAGAGAAGATATAACCAGAGATATACCTAATGTGTCCGAGGAGTCGCTGAGGAATCTGGATGAAAGCGGAATAATAATGATAGGCGCCGAGGTCGAGCCCGGAGACATACTGGTTGGAAAAATTTCTCCAAAAGCCGAAACTCAGCTCTCTCCGGAAGAGAGGCTCTTAAGGGCGATTTTCGGAGATAAGGCCGGGGATGTCAAGGACTCCTCCCTCAAGGTTTCTTCCGGGGTATACGGTACCGTGATAGATGTTGAAACTCTCGTGTCCCGCTCCGTGGATAAGGACGAGAGGAGTAAGGACATTGAGAACCAAGAAATCTCAAAATTGATGGAAGAGAAGGAAAACGAGGTAAGTATTCTCAGGCGGGATGCGGTTGACAGAGTAAAGCATATTGTTCTCGGCAAAACTTCGCTCTCCAAAATAACGGTTAACAGAAAAACGGTTCTTAAAAGCGGACAGAAAATTACAGAAGAGATTCTTGATGCTATTCCCTTGGAAAAGCTTGTTGATGTCAGGATAAAGGGCTTTTCCGAAGCGGGTGAAGAGCTTGTCGGAATAGTTGGCAGAGTTCTCAAGCGCATTGATTACGTGACCGACGCCTATGAACAGCGCATAGAAAAACTGAAGAAACCCGATGAGCTGCCTCCCGGGGTCCTGAGAGTGGTCAAGGTACGAATCGCGGTTAAAAGAAAGCTTCAGGTCGGCGACAAAATGGCAGGACGGCACGGCAACAAGGGTGTCGTATCGAAAATACTTCCGCAGGAGGATATGCCTTATCTTTCCGACGGTCGGCCGGTTGACATGGTGCTTAACCCGCTCGGCGTGCCTTCAAGGATGAACGTCGGCCAGATACTGGAGACCCATCTAGGATGGGGCGGCAGAGAACTGGGAAGACAGCTTAATGAATATATTGAACAGGAATTTAACGATAAAGCCTTGAGAGAAAAACTCCTGGAGATATACTCGGACTCTTCGCAGACAGGCAAGCTTATTGAGTCGCTGGACAGAGAAGGTCTTGTTGAGTTGGCAAGAGAGCTTAAGGACGGAGTGCCGGTGAAATCCCCGGTCTTTGACGGTGCCCACGAGGCTGAAATCGCACGGATCCAAGAGCTTGCCGGCATCGATGAAGACGGAAAGACCGTTCTTTTTGATGGTCAGACTGGCGAGCCTTTTGATCAGAAAGTGTGCGTTGGAATAATGTACATGCTGAAGCTCCATCACCTTGTCGAAGAGAAAATTCATGCGAGGGCAATCGGACCTTATTCTCTGGTAACTCAGCAACCCCTTGGAGGGAAGGCCCACTTCGGTGGACAGAGACTTGGGGAAATGGAGGTCTGGGCGCTTGAAGCCTACGGGGCAGCTTACACTCTGCAGGAATTTGTCACCATAAAATCAGACGACGTAGCGGGACGAACGAGAATATTCGATTCGATCGTAAGAGGTGATATGAGTTTTGAACCAGGCCTTCCTGAATCTTTCAAAGTGTTACGCAAGGAACTGCAGGCGTTGGGTCTTGATGTGGATCTTATTGAGGAGGAAGCGGAAATTGAGCCGCTTCCAAAATATTAATTTGGAGGGAATCATACCATGGATATAGACACGCTTTTTGAAAAGCCGAAAAACCCTTCCGATTACTCGACCATAAAAATTTCCATAGCTTCTCCGGAAAAAATCAGGTCATGGTCAAACGGGGAAATAAAAAAACCTGAAACTATAAACTACAGAACATTCAAACCCGAGAGAAACGGTCTTTTCTGTGCCAAGATATTCGGGCCCGTGAAAGATTACGAATGCACCTGCGGAAAATACAAAAGACTCAAGCACAGAGGAATAACGTGTGAGAAATGCGGCGTGGAAGTAATTTCCTCTAAAGTAAGAAGGGAGAGAATGGGCCATATAGAACTTGCTTCTCCCGTTGCGCACATATGGCTTCTTCGCAGTATTCCCAGCAGGATAGGAATGCTCCTTGACATGACTCTGAAGGACTTGGAAAGAGTGCTTTACTTCGAAGCTTACATAGTTATGGATCCGGGGGCTTCCGACCTCAAGTTCGCCCAGGTGATAACCGAAGATGAGTACAGAGACGACCGCGAGCGCTTCGGTTCCGAATTTGTCGTCGGTATGGGGGCCGAGTCGGTACGGGAAATGCTGAAGACCATAGATTTGAACGAGCTTTCCCAGGAACTCAGGACAAGCATGAAAGAGACCAAGTCTCCGATCAAAAAAGCCCGTATTGCAAAAAGGCTGAGAATATGTGAAGCGTTTCGCAAGTCCAAAAACCGTCCGGAATGGATGATTCTGACCACTATTCCTGTTCTACCGCCCGACCTCAGACCCCTTGTTCCTCTTGATGGGGGACGGTTTGCCGCCTCCGATCTTAACGATCTCTACAGAAGAGTGATCAACAGAAACAACAGGCTGAGAAAACTCCTTGAACTCGGCGCTCCGGACATAATAGTCAGAAATGAAAAGAGGATGCTGCAGGAGTCCGTCGACGCACTTTTGGAGAACGGGAGAAGGGGAAGACCCGTTTTGGGTCACAACCACAGACCACTTAAGAGTCTGAGTGACATAATAAAAGGTAAGCAAGGCAGATTCAGGCAGAATCTCCTGGGGAAGAGGGTTGATTACTCAGGTCGGTCGGTGATTACCGTAGGTCCCGACCTGCGTCTTCACCAGTGCGGGATTCCCAAGCAGATGGCGCTTGAACTTTTCAGGCCCTTTATCTACCAGAAGCTTGAGAGATGGGGTGAGGCGGCAACGATAAAAATAGCGAAGAAGCTGCTTGACAGCGAAGCTCCGGTGGTGTGGGACGCTCTTGACGAAGTGATAAAGGAACATCCGGTGCTTCTTAACAGGGCCCCGACTCTTCATCGTCTGAGCATACAGGCTTTCGAACCGGTGCTTATTGAAGATAAGGCCATTCAGCTTCATCCCCTTGTATGCCCTGCCTACAACGCGGATTTTGACGGCGACCAGATGGCCGTTCACGTTCCGCTTTCAATTGAGGCCCAGACCGAATGCCGCTCGCTCGTTATGTCGACGAACAATATTCTTTCTCCCGCGCACGGAAAGCCGATAATACTTCCGACTCAGGATATAGTTCTGGGGCTTTACTATCTTACAAGGGATACGGCTTCGGATAAAAATTCCGAGCCCGGACGTGTTTCTTCAGTTCGCGAAGTGGTTTTTGCGTATGAGCTGGGGAAGGTTGGTTTGCATGACAGCGTAACTGTGAGGATTGACGGGCAGAATCACCTGACGACCGTCGGGAGAGTGTTGATGTACGAGGTTATTCCCGAAGGAGTTTCCTTTGAACTTATCAACAAGCCAATGACGAAAAGAGCTATAGAGGCTCTTGTGGATGAGTGTTTCAGGAAAACCGGCGGCAAGAGCACGGTTTTGCTGGCTGACAGCCTGAGGACTCTCGGGTTTAAGTATTCGACAAAGTCCGGAGCTTCCATTTCGATCACAGACATGATTATTCCTGAATCAAAAAAGGACCTGTTGGAAGATGCCCAGGAAGAAGTCTTGAAAGTGCAAGGCCAGTATTCTCAGGGGCTTATAACCGACGGGGAGAGGTACAACAAGGTAATAGATATCTGGGCAAAAACAAGCGATGAAGTTGCTCAGGCAATGATGAGAAAGATTTCTTCAGAGGAAGTCCAGACGGGTAAAAACACTACAACCCTGGGACCGAGCTCAAACCCGATATACATGATGATCGATTCCGGGGCGAGAGGGAGCCAGACGCAGGTAAGGCAGCTCGCGGGCATGAGAGGCCTTATGGCGAAACCTTCGGGAGAAATAATAGAAACCCCCATCACGTCCAATTTCCGTGAGGGGCTGTCGGTGCTCCAGTATTTTATTTCTACCCACGGCGCGAGAAAGGGGCTTGCGGATACGGCCCTGAAAACGGCGAATGCCGGTTACCTGACGCGAAGGCTGATTGATGCCGCTCAGGACGTAATGATTACCGAACTTGACTGCGGCACCATAGAGGGAATTAAAGTCAGTGATCTGGTGGAAGGTGGAGAAATAATCGAAAAAGTGGGGGAGAGGGTGCTTGGAAGGGTGGCGCTTGAAGATATAGTGGATCCCCAAACCGGAAAGGTAATTGTTCCCGTGAACGAGGAAGTTGACGAGGCCGCAGTTCTTGCGATAGATGAAGCGGGCATAAGCGAGGTGAGTATCCGTTCCGTTCTTACCTGTGAAACTAGAAGCGGTGTCTGCAGACTCTGCTATGGAAGGAATCTTTCCACTGGAAAGCTTGTGAACATGGGGGAAGCCATAGGTATTGTAGCGGCCCAGTCAATCGGGGAACCCGGAACTCAGCTCACCATGAGAACGTTTCACATAGGTGGCGCCGCGAGCCAGAGAGCGGCCGAGAGCACCCTTGAGAGCCAGCACGAGGGAATAATCAGATTTAAGAACATAAAGGCCGTCAAGGGACGTGATAACAAGTTGGTTGTTATCAGCAGAAGCGGCGTACTCTCAATCGAGGATAGCAAGGGATATGAAAGGGAAAAGTGTCCCGTTGTTCTTGGAGCCAGGCTTAACGTGAAGGAAGGGGAGAAGGTTAAGAAGGGGAAAACACTCGCCGAGTGGGATCCTTACACGACCCCCATAATTTCCGAAGTTCCGGGTGTTGCAAAGTTCAGGGATCTTGAAGCCGGAGTTACGTACAAGGAACAGGTTGATGAAGTCACGGGCGTTCTCATGAGGGTGGTGGTTGAAACCAAGGATCTGGAAATGCATCCCACTCTGGATATCGAGGTGGAAACCGAGGATTTGGAATCTCTTGAAATCGACTTGCCGAAAGACAAGAAAGTACCTTACTCGCTTCCCGTAGGCGCTATAATAGAGGTCGGCGACAAAGATGATATAGAGGCCGGGGACGTGCTTGCAAAGATTCCGAGAGCGACCTCGAAGACAAAAGACATTACCGGAGGCCTTCCCAGGGTTGCTGAGCTTTTTGAAGCCAGAGTGCCCAAAGATCCGGCGGTTGTAAGTGAAATCGACGGAATGATATCTTACGGAAAAGATGTAAAGGGGAAGAAGAGGGTTGTGGTAACTCCGGAGATGGGAGAGCCTAAAGAATATACGGTTCCCAAGGGAAAACATATCCTGGTCAGGGAAGGGGAATTCGTCTCTTCCGGTGACCAGCTCGTCGACGGTGCGGTTAATCCTCACGACATTCTGAATATCATGGGAGAAAAAGCCCTTGCCAACTATATGGTTAACGAAATTCAGGAAGTCTACAGGCTTCAGGGTGTGAAGATTAACGACAAGCACATCGAAGTTATAGTTAAGCAAATGCTGAAAAGGGTGAAGATAAAAGATCCAGGCGACACCACGATGCTTGTCGGCGAGGCCATAGAGAAAAATGTTTTCTTTGAAGAAAACGAGAAGGTCGTCGAAGAAGGTGGAGCCCCGGCAGCGGCCGAGCCGCTTCTTCTGGGTATAACCCGCGCATCGCTTAGCACGCGCAGCTGGCTTTCCGCCGCGTCTTTTCAGGAAACCACCAGGGTTCTTACCGAGGCCTCCTGCGAGGGCAGGGAAGACGATCTCAGAGGGCTCAAGGAGAACGTTATCGTGGGCAGGTTGATTCCCGCTGGCACCGGCCTTCCCATGTACAGGGACATAAGCATAGAGACCGAGGCACCGGAAATACCCGTACCCGTACCGGAAGTCGAAGAGAAGAGCGAAGACGTGTTGCTGGAAAGCTAATATTTCCCCTGCGGTCTATTCTTTCTTTTGATCAGTAGCCATGGAGAAAAGCTACAACCCTGCCGAGGTTGAACAGAGAGTTTATGATTTCTGGATCTCATCGGGACTTCACAAATCCGAAATAAAAAACTCGGCCGAGGTTTTCTCGATTGTCATCCCCCCACCCAACGTAACGGGATCGTTGCACATAGGCCACGCTCTCAACAACACAATTCAGGACATTCTCGCCAGGTACAAGAGGATGAAGAATTTCGATGTTCTCTGGGTTCCGGGCACCGACCACGCGGGTATTGCTACCCAGATGATGGTTGAAAAGGATCTTGCCTCCGAAGGACTCACGAAGAACGATTTGGGCAGGGAAAAATTCCTTGAACGAATCTGGCAGTGGAAGGAAAACTCCGGCAGCCGAATAACGGAACAGTTAAAAAGACTCGGAGCGCTTCCCGACTGGGAAATGGAGCGGTTCACCCTTGATGAAGGTCTTTCAGAAGCGGTGAGAAAAGTTTTTGTCGATCTTTACTCTCAAGGGCTTATTTACAAGGACAAAAGACTTGTCAACTGGGATCCCGAGCTTCGTACGGCCATATCGGACCTGGAGGTCGAACAGAGAGAGACTCAAGGGAACTACTGGTATATAAGATATCCGATAGAGGGAGACGATGGCCTGTCTGTTACTGTAGCTACCACGCGTCCCGAGACCATGCTTGGAGACACTGCGGTTGCGGTTCATCCTGAAGATCCGAGATACGCTGATCTGGTAGGCAGGAATGCGGTTTTGCCTCTCGTGGGAAGAAAGATCCCTGTGATAGCGGATGAGTACAGCGATCCGGAGAAGGGTACGGGGGCCGTAAAGATAACTCCGGGACATGATTTCAACGATTTTGAAGTCGGAAAGCGTAACGGTCTTGATATATTGAACATTCTTGACGAGCAGGCGCATATAAGAGGCGACGTCCCCGAAAAATACGTGGGACTTGAAAGATTTGAGGCCAGGAAAGCCGTAATTCAGGATCTTGAAGAAGGGGATTTCCTGGTAAAGATTGAGCAGACCGCCCACACGGTTCCCTACGGCGACCGCTCTGGAGTGGTCGTGGAACCCTGGTTGACCGACCAGTGGTACGTAAACACCGAAGAACTTGCCGCCCAAGCCATTTCATACGTGGAACGAGGTGAAATACGTTTTCATCCAGAGTTCTGGGAAAGCACTTATTTTGAGTGGATGAGAAATATAGAGCCTTGGTGTATCTCGAGGCAGCTTTGGTGGGGTCACCGGATACCCGCGTGGTACGGACCTGACGGGAAAGTTTTCGTTGCCATGAATGAAGACGAAGCTAATGCCTCTGCGAAGGAGTATTATAATAACAAAGTCAGACTTGTTAGAGACCCGGATGTTCTGGATACATGGTTTTCTTCCGGGCTGTGGCCTTTTTCCACCCTCGGGTGGCCGGCGGAGACCGGTGAGCTCAGGCATTACTATCCGACATCATGTCTGGTTACCGGATTTGACATCATTTTCTTCTGGGTCGCAAGAATGATAATGCTGGGACTCAAGTTCATGGGTGATGTGCCTTTCAGGGATGTTTATGTTCATGGCCTCATAAGGGACGCAAAAGGCCGCAAAATGAGCAAGACGACGGGCAACGTAATTGATCCTATTGACGTGATCGAAAAATACGGTGCCGACGCGCTTCGTTTCTCGCTCGCGGCGCTTGCCGCCCAAGGAAGGGATATAAAGCTCACTTTTCCTGTTATCGAGGGATACAGGAACTTCATGAACAAGATATGGAATGCTACCAGATTTGTGTTTATGAACCTTGAACCGGAGATGATTCACGACTCAGACCTCGACTACTCCTGCCTGAATGTTCCTGACCGATGGATTCTAAGCAGGCTCAACTTTACCCTTGGCGAAGTTGAGGAATTCATTGAAAACTACGAATTCGACAAGGCTTCCCAGGCGCTTTATCACTTTATATGGGATGATTACTGCGATTGGTATCTTGAAATATCCAAGTCTTCGCTTTATGGAGAGGATCACGAGTCTAAAAAAGCCACTCTTAACGTACTCGTGCGGGTTCTGCTCCGCTCTCTGCGAGCGCTCCATCCTTTCACACCCTATATCACGGAGGAAATATTCCGAATATTCGGGGAGAAGGGAATCAATCTTCCTAAAGGAGAAGGCCTTGATTCAAAGAGCATTCTTGAAGCCGAGTATCCGAGGCCGAACGAAAGCGAGGTATTCAAAGAAGAGTCCGAGCAGATTGAGCTTGTAAAAAGTGTCGTGACTGGGATAAGAAACCTGCGGGCCATCGTGGGAGTTCACCCCTCGGACAAGGTATCAATTCACCTTAATTCCGAAAGTAGCAGCGTAGAGAATGTTTTAAGGGAAAATCTTGAGATTGTCCTGGGTATGGCTTCTCTTGGGGATTGCGTTATTTGCGGCGGGGTTTTTCAGGGCAAAGCGGTCTCGGAGGTTGTTTCGGGAGTAGAAATAATTATGCCGGTTGAGGACCTGCTTGATCTCAAGAAGGAAATTTCCAGATTGAGCAAGGACTTGGCAAAAGTTACGCAGGAACTTAAAAAAACCGAGGGTAAACTTGCGAACAAGGATTTTATCAAGCGTGCTCCCGAAGATGTTGTGGAAAAGGAAAGAGGAAAACTGGATGAGTTCCAAAGCCACAAGAAAAAGCTTGAGGAGATTCTCGGGAAACTTTCGGCTGTATAGCCGAAACTTCTGATTTCAGCACGGTCCGGCGGGACTAAAAAAGATCCATCTGTTGATGCGATACTTTTTCATCCGTTATTTCCACCGGATAATTTCCGTCAAAACACGCAAAGCAGTAATTTGCCTTTCCGTCAGGAGATTTGTCACCGTTGGTGACGGCTTTTGCTATTCCCTCCTTGCTCAGATATCCCAGAGAGTCGGAGGTTATGTAGTCCTTTATTTTCTCCACTTCAAGTGAATTTGCTATGAGCTCTTCTTTAAGGGGAGTATCTATGCCGTAGTAACATGAAAATTTCATTGGGGGGGAACTTATTCTCATGTGAACTTCCTTGGCGCCGGCATCGCGTATCATCTTGACGATTTTTCTGCTGGTCGTGCCTCGTACTATGGAATCATCAACAACTACTACTTTTTTGCCGTCTATGACCTCTTTTATAACACTGAGCTTAAGCTTCACTCCGAAGTTTCTTATCGACTGCTGAGGTTCTATGAAGGTCCTTCCTATATAGTGGCTTCTAAGAAACCCTGTTTCAAAGGGGATTCCCATTTGCTCGGCGTATCCCATGGCCGCCGGCGTCCCCGAATCGGGTACGGCCACGACGATGTCCGCATCTGCCGGATACTCGATCGCGAGCTGCTTGCCCATGTTCTTTCTCATCTGGTAAATGTTTCTTCCCTGGAGGAAGGAATCTGGTCTCGAAAAATATATGTTCTCAAATACGCAGTATTTGTGCTGTTTTTTAGGAAGCGGCTTGAATGACCTGATTCCGTTCTCGTTTATGAATACTATTTCTCCGGGTTCTATTTCCCTTATGTGGTCGGCTCCTATGAGCTCAAAGGCACATGTTTCGGAAGCCACAACGTAAGAATTATCGATCTTCCCCAGAACAAGGGGTCTGAACCCATGGGGGTCGCGTGCGGCTATCAGGCCTTTAGGTGTTAGAAACACAAGAGAGTAGGCTCCCTTGCATTGAGTAAGGGCTTCTATGGTTCTTTTGAGAAAGGTCTTTTCCTTTGATCTTGCTATGAGGTGTACGATTACCTCTGTATCCGTTGTCGACTGGAATATCGAACCTTCTTTCTCAAGCTTGTGTCTCAGCACCCTTGCGTTTGTAAGATTGCCGTTGTGCCCGACCGCGAGTTCCCCCTTCTCGTAGTTCATTATCAGGGGCTGGGTATTTTTGTTGTTGCTTGAGCCAGTTGTGGAGTATCTTACGTGGCCGATTGCGGTAGTGCCCTGCAGACTTGATATAGACTCTCCGTCGAAGACTTCGGTTACGAGTCCCATCTGCCGGTGAGAGTAGAGCTTTTCACCGTCGGTTGACACTATGCCGGCGCTTTCCTGCCCTCTGTGCTGGAGAGAATAGAGGCCGAGATAGGTATAATTGGCGGCCTCGGGATGGTCATATATCCCAAAGACTCCACACTCTTCGCGTAGCTTCGCCATTTTTACCCCTCTGTGACTGAAAGGCTTCTCTCAAAGCCCATGGACCATGCGTCATGAACTACTGAGATTTTCATGTCAATTGAGTCTTCAACGCAGAACCTGTCGTCATCAGTAACAATTCCGGCACGCAGCACGGGAACGCCGTAATTGTTTGACATCTCTTTTACTTTTTCCCAACTATCCTCGTTTATACTTGCTAGTACCCTAGATTGTGTCTCGGAGAAAAGAAACAGATCGCTTCTAAGAGAGTTTTCATTTATGCCGGGCGCTTTTACCAGGACCCCCCTTGTACCGTCCGGATTAAAGCAACATTCTGCGAGCGCCACTGCAAAGCCGCCCTCAGATATATCATGCGCCGACTTAATTATACTTTGAGAAGCACACGCAATCAACATCTCGGCAAGCCTTTTTTCCTTATCAAGATCGATCGGAGGCGGCTCCCCATCGATCAGGCCATGTTCAGCCTTAAGATATTCGCTTCCTCCTATATTTTCTTCTATAGCTCCCCCAAGCAGTATCACTAAGTCTCCAGGGTCCTTAAACCAGGGAGTGACGATTTTGTCCGTATCCTTTACGAGGCCTACCATCGCCACAGTCGGGGTAGGGAATATGGCAACACCTTCGGTTTCGTTATAAAGACTGACGTTGCCGCTTACCACAGGTGTGTTAAACGTTTTTGCGGCTTCCGACATGCCTTCAACGCTTTCTGAGAACTGCCACATTATCTCGGGGTTTTCGGGATTTCCAAAATTAAGACAATCGGTAATCGCGAGAGGGAAAGCGCCACAGCAAGCCAGATTCCTTACGCTCTCGGCAACGGCTATTTTACTTCCTTCACGGGGATTTAGGTAACAATATCTAGAATTCACATCAGATGTCATTGCGATTCCCTTCTGTGTTCCCTTGAGCCTTATTACCGCGCAATCCGCTCCCGGCCCCAAAACGCTGTCGGTTCTTACCATGTGGTCATACTGCTCGTACACCCATTTCTTGCTCGAGATGGTCGGAGAAGACAGAAGTTCGAGAAAAACTCTCTGAAGGTCGTCGGGCTCGGGAAGATTTTCCGAATTCAGTTTCTTTGTTTTTTTCAGGTAAGCGGGTTTTTTTATCGGTCTTTTATAGATTGGAGCACCCGAGGTTATGAGACTCACGGGCAGGTCCGCAACTGTGGTTCCCTCTTCCACAACGGTCAGTTTCCCCGAATCAGTCACCTTGCCGATCACCGAGAAGTCGAGGTTCCATTTCCTGAAGATATCCCGGGCCGTATTTTCTTTGCCTTTTTCTAAAACCACGAGCATTCTTTCCTGCGATTCGGAAAGCAGGACTTCATAAGGGGTCATATTTTCTTCCCGTCTTGGAACTCTCTCAATCTCGATCTCAAGTCCGGTCCCCGCGCGATCGGCCATTTCCGTTGAAGAGGATGTGAGTCCAGCGGCTCCCATGTCCTGTATCCCGACAACACAGTCAGTTTTAAACAGCTCCAGGCAGGCTTCAAGAAGGAGCTTTTCCGTAAACGGATCTCCTACCTGCACCGCGGGCCTTTTTTCTTCGGTCTCTTCTGTAAAGGTGTCCGATGCCATGATGGCTCCCTGTATACCGTCTCTTCCGGTCTTCGACCCGACGTATATTACGGGGTTTCCCTCGCCCGACGCGTATCCGCGGAAAACATTATCTTTTTTGGTGACCCCGAGGGCGAAGGCGTTTACCAGAGGGTTTCCATTGTAGCAGTCGTCAAAATATATCTCTCCTCCTACCGTGGGAATTCCCATGCAGTTTCCATAGCCGGCTATTCCCGATACGACCCCTTCAACCAGGAACTTTGTTTTCTGGAGATGCGGATTGCCGAACCGCAGCGAATTCAAAAGCGCCACGGGTCTTGCTCCCATGGTGAATATGTCCCTGAGTATCCCCCCGACTCCAGTCGCAGCGCCCTGATAAGGCTCTATGAAGGAGGGGTGATTGTGGCTTTCCATTTTAAAGACGACGCAGTCGCCGTCCCCTATATCCACTACTCCGGCGTTTTCTCCGGGGCCCTGTATAACCTGCTTGCCGTTGGTGGGAAATTTTCGAAGGTGCACCTTGGAACTTTTATAGGAGCAGTGTTCAGACCACATGGCCCCAAGCACTCCGATTTCAGTTGAGTTCGGCTCCCTGCCCAAAGTTTCGATTATCTTTTCGTATTCGCTCTCAGTGAGGCCGTGGTCCAAGGCAAACTGCAGAGACTTCTTATTGTTCATTTGTCCTCCGGAGGCTGGATGAACTTTGTTGTCTTGGATATGTCCATGTCTCTGAAAAGGTATCTTTTCACTTTTCTTGTAGTTGTTTTCGGCAATTCTTCTCTGGCAACTGCAAAGTGACTGATTCTTTTGTGGGGCTCAAGCCGACGGTTAAGTTTACTTATCTCGCTTTTAAGGATGTCCCAGATTCTCTGATCGTCTCCGTGTTGCGGGGACTGTCCTAGCTTTTTGGAAATTTCCTCCGCCTGTGGAAATATCACGGCCTGTATCCTTTCATCATCCGGGCTGAATACAATCGCTTCTTCAACTGTTTCAAGCGGGGTGAGCTTTTCCTCGATTTCCTCGGGGGAAATGTTCTTTCCTCCCTTAGTTACGATAACCGATTTTTTTCTTCCCGTTATGTAGAGGTAGCCTTCGTGATCAAAATAACCGAGGTCGCCGGTTCTGAGCCAGCCGTCATCGGAGAGGACCTCTTTTGTCGCACCGGGGTTTTTGTAATAGCCTTTCATTACGCTTGGGCCCCTCACGCATATTTCCCCGATTCCTTCGGCGTCTACATCTCTTATTTCGACCTCGCTGTTGGGAAGCACCATGCCACCGCTTGCGTTCTTCGGTTTCGAAAAAGGATTTGCGGATATAACAGCAGCCGTTTCACTCATTCCGTATCCCTGCAAGAGGGGGAATTCGTATTTTTCAAGTCCCTCGGAAGCTGCTTCCGAAAGAGCGGCCCCGCCGCTTACTATAAGTTTGAGGCGGTCAAGACCCAGACGTTTTCTCGCCATTTTCCCGAAAAGTCTGGAGGGCAGGGCTCTTGTGAGGAAATTTTTTGCCTTGCCCTGTTCGATTCTCTGAAGCAGTCTCTCGAGTATCAAGGGGGTGTTAAGCCATATGGTTGGTCTTGCGACCTTAAGGTCAGAGAGCATCTCCCTCGGTTTTATGCCCCTTGAGAAAAACACTCTCTGCCCGCAGTAAAAGGACAGCAGTATTCCACCTATTCTTTCATATACGTGGTGGATGGGCAGTATGGAAAAAGCCGTATCTTCCGCAGTTATGGGAAAAGCGCTGTAGAGTGTCTCCAGGTTTGACATTATGCTCGCGTGGGAGAGCATTACGCCTTTGGGGTTGCCCGTGGTTCCCGAGGTAAAAACTATATCGGCTATATCTTCGGGCTCTGATTTTTCCGCGGGCACGGTCTTTTCGCTGTGTGCTTGAACCTCAAGAGCCTCGTCCATTGATATTATGTGCTCGACCGCCCCTGTGTCACCCAAAGCTTCTGTAAATCCCGCCGAGGCGATGAGAAACCTTGAATCCGAGAGCACGAGCACCTGTTTTATGTGCTCCGTTTTTGCCCTTGCGTCAAGTGGGACGACTATGGCACCTGCCCAGATTACCGCAAAGTAGGAAATCGCCCACTGGGGGCTGTTCTCCCCCACTATTGCCACATGCTCCCTTCTCTTGAGACCCAGAGACATGAGATGAGCTGAGAACTCGGTGAAAAGAGTGAAAACTTCGCTGAAGGTAAATGAACTTACGGACAGATCATCTTTTCTTATGGAATACGCAATCTTGTCTGCGTAAAGAGAGGATTTCCTCTCAAGCATCTTCTGTATTGTGGTTACTTGGTTTTTGCTTCTTATGGTGGGGAGTCTTTTTTCCGTGCGGGTGAGTTTTTTCATCAAAGCGGTGTCTTCTAGATTATTTCCTTTAGATCCTCTAGATCTTTTATGATGAATTCCGGTTCTGCCTGGGTGAACTCTTCTTTTCTTTTTACCCACACGGAGTCAATCCCGCAGTCAGAAGATCCCATTATGTCAGCTTCAAGATTATCTCCTATGAAAATGACGTCTGATGGACTCTCGCCGAGGCTGGCAAGAGCAAATTCGAATATTTCTCTGTGAGGTTTTCTCCAGCCTACTTCCTCTGATATCACTATGTGTTCAAAGAAATCCGCAATTCCGAATTTTCCAAGCAGTTCCCGTGCCGTGGGAGCGTGATCGAAGTTTGATACGACCGAAAGCCTGTATCCTTTCTCCTTAAGGTAGGAAAGAACTTCCGTGTGATGCTCCGGGTATACCATGGCTCTGCGGAGGCTTTCCATGTGTGAGCGTACGAACTTCTCAATCAAGCCGTCGTCTCCTTTCAAACCTGTTTTCTCCATGAATATCTCAAACCTTTTTCTGTTCGGATACTCTCTTAAATCCCTTTTCCTGAGTTCCAGAAGCGCTCTGTGGCTTTCAACGAAAGGTTCGTAGAAGTCAGTGAATTCCATTTCGCCGAGACTGCTTCGCATTTGTGTGAAAACGTGCTGCGCGGTGGAGTTCCAGGTTTCTCCATTCAGCGTTACCTTCGGCAGAAGGGACGGCTCGAACATGACAAGCGTATCAAAAAGATCAAAAAGCACCGCTGAATATTTTTTCATCAGATTTTATACAAGGATTACCCAAGCGATCTTTCAAATATGACTTCTATTATCTTGTCATGAAGTCCCAGCGGCTCTGTAACCCTGTAGCTTACTTGCGGAAAATCCTGCGCCGCCTCGGCTACCATCCTCGGTATATCGGATTTTGAATGTCTTCCCGGTACGAGAAAGTACGGGTGGACCGTTATGTCGCTCGCGCCGGCCGCGACGCATTTGCGAAAAGCATCCTTTATTGACGGTTCGCAAAGTTCCATGTGGCAGTGCTCAACCATATCAAACGGCGAGTCTTGGTAGGCTCTTGCCTTGTCGGCTACGTCTTCGAGAAGGGCGTTTGCTTCTTCTACCGTGCTTCCGTGATCAACCAGAATTAGAGCCTTCATCGCTCAGTTTCTTTCCGAATGGAGTTTTATTGTTTCAAAAACTATCTCCGCTGACCTGCGGAATTCATCGAGCAGAAGATATTCGTTTACAGTATGAAGCTCGTACATTCCCGTTCCAAGGTTTACGCACTCGATTCCCTTTTCGTTTATGAAGTTAGCGTCGCATCCTCCGCCGCTTGTGTGGAGTTCTATGTCGTGGTCGAGGTTCGCGGCGGCTTCAAGCACGAGTTTAGTCACAATCGCCTCCGGGGGGACGTTCATTACGGGGTACACGCGTTCTATCTCGATCTCCGCACGCGCGCCGAGCCGTTCCCCGTCAAGGAAAAGTTCCCTGCTTTTTGCCGCTTCCATGAAGCACTTGCGCATGTGCTGTGTCTGCGCGTCAAGTTTTCCTTCGTCATGGCTTCGCGCCTCGGCCTTCACTTCGACGAGACCGGGAACTATGTTTATTGCAGATCCCCCCTTTACCTTTCCTATGTTTGCCGTTGTCTCGTGGTCTATCCTTCCGAGCTTCATTTTCGAGATCGCATCACTCAATATTTCTAGGGCGCTTATCCCGTTTTCGGGGCAGAGTCCCGAATGCGCCTCGACGCCGTGTATTTTCACATCCATGATGTCGGAGCAGGGGCACCTGAGGACAAGCCTCTCTGGGGTGCTGCTGTCAAGAACTATCCCGTAAGGGCTTTTAAAATTCGAAGCGTCAAGGAACTTCGCCCCGAGAAGGCCGATCTCCTCGCAGATGGTAAACGCGACTTCTATATCCCCGTGGGGAATATTGTTCTCTTTAAGGGCCCTGAGCACCTCGACTATTATGGAGACACCGCTTTTATCGTCGCTTCCCAGTATCGTCGTACCGTCGCTTCTCATCACGCCGTCTTCCACTCTCGGTTTTATTCCCTCTCCCGGGCTTACGGTATCCATGTGAGAGCAGAGAAAAAAGGGCGGGACATCTTTCTTCGTTCCAGGGAGCTTGACTATCAGGTTGCCAATGTTTCCCTCGACCTTGTCTCCCGCATCGTCGTAGAAACATTCGGCCCCCAGATCCTTCATTTCTTCCTCGAGCTTCAGGGCTACATCCTTTTCCTTTCTTGATGGACTATCTATCCGTATGATGTCCATCAGGTGACGGGTCATTCTTTCTTCTTGAATCATGGGTGGTTTTCTCTTTTTAGTTGGATTAGACGGTTAAATCATATTTGAAAAGAAACGATATTAAAAGATTCTTTTTGTTTTACCGGGTGTTGGTAGTGTAGAATTACTTTTCTATTAAAATATCGATGCTTTGGCCGTGTCTTTAAATCTAGATTGAGTGGAGAAGAAATGGAATTTTTTCTTATAAGAGATGATGTTACAAATGTTGAGTCGGATTCAATTGTTCTTCTATGCCATGAAGGGCAGAGGCTCCCTGCCGCTGCCAGGAAGATTGACCGTAAACTCGGAGGTTTTCTTTCAGACAAGGTGAAGTCATCCGACTTCAAGGGCGCCTTTGGGAAAACAGTTCTTCTTGATACCCCGGGTGATTTCAATACGAAAACGGTCGTTCTCCTCGGTCTCGGGAAAAAAGAGAATTTCGGTCCGCTTGAGGCTTTTCGCGCCGCAAACATCGCGGTTGCGAGAACCGGCCAGCGCTCCCGCACAGTTTCGGTTGATTTTTCCAACGTGGACAGAGGCTTTCTTAAGGTTTTTCTCGAGGGCATGGCCTGCGGCACATATGAATACGGAAAGCTCAAGTCTTCGGGAAGGAAGAAAAATCGCATAGAGAAGGTGTGTGTAGCGTCGAGAAGAATCTCGGCCGATTATTTCAGCACGGAAGCCGCACAGGCCGACGCCATTTCTAAGAGCGTGGCTTTTTCAAGAGACCTTGTGAACGATCCTCCCAATATGCTCACTCCCTCAATCCTCGCGGAGCACGCGCTTTCGATTTCCGAAGAGTCAGAACACATAAGTTGCAAGATTCTCGGCAAGGAAGAGATAAGGGAAATGGGAATGGGAGGACTCTCCGCGGTTTCTTTTGGAAGCAGCGAGCCCCCGAGATTCATCCATCTTTCCTACTCACCTCCGGTAAAATCCCGCAAGAAAGTCGCTATTGTCGGCAAGGGTATAACTTTTGATTCGGGGGGACTGTGCCTTAAGCCCGCAGACAATATGAGAACGATGAAGATGGACATGTCCGGTGCTGCGGTCGTACTGGGCACCATGAAAGCGCTGGGAGAACTGACTCCCAGCATTAACGTTCACGGTATTGTCCCGGCCACCGAAAATATGACAGGCGCATCGGCCTACAAGCCGGACGATGTGGTGACGGCTCTTAACGGCAAGACTATAGAAATCATAAACACCGACGCGGAGGGCAGGGTGGCGCTTTCCGATGCGCTTAGCTACGCGGTTCGTCTCGGGGTTTCCGAGATAGTGGATCTAGCAACGCTTACCGGCGCCTGTATAGTCGGGCTCGGACTTCACAACGCCGGGGTTATGGGGAATAACGCGAATCTTGTGAAGTCGGTTCTTAACTCCTCGCGCGATGTCGGCGAGAAAATGTGGGAACTTCCCCTTGATGCGGAATTAAGGGAGGAAATAAGAAGTCGGGTGGCCGATGTTAAAAATGTTGGAAGCAGGTGGGGCGGGGCGATAACCGCGGCGCTTTTCCTCGAGAATTTCGTTTCAGAGGTTCCGTGGGTTCATATAGATATAGCTGGCCCCTCATACGTGGAGAAATCTTCTGACTGGTATCAGTACGGAGCGAGCGGGTTCGGGGTGAGAACCATAGTCAACTATCTTATGAAAAGATAGATTCTTCGCCGGTTACCGTTTTCCGAAAGAAAAAGACGATCTAGGTAACGTAATCGAACCAGCATCTGGATTTTGTCTCCTATTTCTGAGTTTGTGTACCCAACAATTTTTTATGTTAGCCTATACCCCCCAATCTTGAATATACTGGAGAAAACCCATGTTGACCCTCTACGACGACCCGATTTCCGGCAATGGCTATAAGGTCCGGCTGATCCTTCTACTCACTGACAGGCCTTTTCGAGTAATCGATCTAGACATCTTGAATGGCGAGACCCGAACCCCCGAATTTCTGGCAATCAACCCGAATGGAAAGATCCCGACCTTGGTATTTGAAGACGGTCGCGTGCTCTCGGAATCAAACGCAATCCTGTTCCATTGCGCCGAGGGAACCAACTACTTGCCGGCCGAACCCTTCAAGCGAGCTCAGATTCTTCAGTGGTTGTTCTGGGAACAGTACAGCCATGAGCCAAATATTGCTACTTCACGTTTTCTGCGCCAGCATCGTGAGCTGACGGACGACGTGCTGGCTATGTTGGAAGCCAAGAAGGCGCCCGGTGAGGCCGCGCTGGCACTTATGGAAAGGCATCTGACTTCCCATACTTTTCTGGTCGCCGAGAACTTCTCAATAGCCGATATTGCGCTCTACGCATACACTCATGTGGCTGAGGAAGGCGGCTTTGCTTTAGACGGATACCCCGCGATCCGGGCTTGGATTGAGCGTGTTCAGAATGTTCCCGGATTCATATCCATGAGCGAGGCAAGCGGGGGAGCGGTTTAGGGGATGTAATCAAGCCAGTTTCTGAACTTCTCATCCTCTCCTTTTATTACGGCGAAATACCTTTTCTGGAGAGTTTTCGTTATTTCTCCGGGCTTTCCTGAACCTATTTTCTTGCCGTCAACTTCCTTGATAGGTGTCACTTCAGCGGCGGTCCCGGTGAAGAAGGCCTCATCTGCGATGTAAAGCTCATCTCTTGTGAAACGCTGTTCTTTTACAGCAATACCTTCGTCGTCGGCGAGATCCAAAACGCACTTTCTGGTTATCCCTTCCAGTATGGAAGTCAGAGGAGGAGTCTTGAGAACCCCGTTTCTCACGATGAAGATGTTCTCACCGCTTCCTTCGGCCACGTAACCTTCCGAGTCAAGCAGTATTGCCTCATCAAAGCCGAGGTCGGCTGCCTCCTGCCTGGCCATTACCGAATTTACGTAGTTTCCGCATATCTTGGCCTTGGTCATAAAGGAGTTGACGTGCATCCTCGTATAGGATGATATCTTTACCCTGATTCCCTTGGCAATCGCCTCATCGCCCAGATACGTCCCCCACGGCCACACGGCTATCGCCACGTTTACGGCGTTGTCTCCCGGAAGTATTCCTTTCTTTCCCGGTCCGATAAAAGCTATGGGCCTGATGTAAGCTTCTTCAAGTCCGTTCTCGCCCAGAAGATCCGTCACCGCGCCGCAAAGGGTCTGCAAGTCATATGGAATTTCTATGCCGGCCACATGCGCCGAGGTATAAAGCCTTTCCATGTGTTCTGTGAGCTTTAAGACGGCTGATTTTCCGTTGGAGCATTTATAGGCTCTTATACCTTCAAAAACGCCTAGGCCATAGTGCAGAGTGTGGGTGAGTACGTGTACGTTCGCCTCGTCCCAAGGCACTGTTTCTCCGTTAAACCATATTTTGGATTGGTCGTCTGACATAAGCTGCTACCACGGTTGGGGAAAGAAAAGTTTGGAAACATTATTCTTATTCCCCTTTTCATTGTCAAGGTTGGTTGGGGATTGGACGGTGGTTACAGACGGAATATGAATTTCCGGAGATTTTCGCCCGGGTATTCTTCTGCTACTGTTTCAGATGCTCTTTGATTATTGCACCCATTTCCCGTGAAAACTTCGACCTTGGAATAACAAGGTCCATTCCCTTTTCCCTGAACTTGCTGGCAAGCTCACGTTCCACATGTGGCAGATATCCTATGCAGAAGACTTTTTTATGCTCCGTAGAGTTTCTAAGTTCGGTGAAGACCTCTTCGGCGTCAATTTTTCTTGAGGCAAGATCAAGAATCACGAGATCAATAGTCTTTTCTTCGATTTTGTCTTGAAATTCCTCGCGGTTTTTTATCTTTACTGTAGCGATGTCAAGGTCTTTGGCGGTGTTTTCAATTTTTGACGAGAAAAACATGTCGTCAGCAACTATGCAGATTGTTTTCCGTGAGGTCCCCATTGGCTTGGAACAAAGATTCCCGCTTCAGCAAAATCGTACAAGTTTTAACCAGGTATAAAAATGGTCAACCCTCTTCAAGTTTGAGTTTAACTTCTGAAAAATATTGAGGAAACTGCTAATATATGCGGAAGTACGCGGTCTTTACTGTCTGATAGAAGTATTGAGGAGGATAATTATGAAAGCTACTTTGATCGCTTTTCTTGTGGCGATGATATTCGGGATTAACCCGATCTTTGAAAAACTCAGTCTAAAGGATGCTTCTCCACTTTCTGTAATCACGATAAGGTTTATTTTTACCTCGTTGTGTCTCGTGTGTTTAGTGCTGGCGACGGGCAAATTCGCTCAGGTCATTGACGTCGACGGCCGGACGCTTTTCTGGATACTTCTGTCGGGGTTGATCGGGGGGTTGATCGGCCTTTTTCTCTACTTCACGGCTCTTCAGATGGCCGATACGTCAAAAATTGTTGCTATAGTGGCCACTTTCCCCATGTTTACGGCCATCTATGCTTATCTTTTTCTGGGAGAAAGCCCGGGGCCGATGAGGGTTACGGGAATCGCTTTTATAGTTATCGGTTCAATACTGATTGAGTGGAATCTGCTTGCAGACTAGGGCGTCTAGAGATCCAGGGATTCTAGGTAATCGCGAAATTCCTCAGCCATGTCAGGATGTCCGTGTCTTGATGCCGCCTGGATGCCTTTTTCATAGGCATCTTTTGCACTGTCCTCCATTCCAAGTTCAGTGTAGCAATGGCCGAGTATCCTGTAAGCGGCTCCTTCGTCGTCTTTAAGTTTGAGGTAGGCGTTAATTGTCTCTATGGTCTCCTCGTAACGGTTAAGCTTGAAATATTCATTTGCAAGACTGTAGTGAACAAGGGGGTTTGCAGGGTTTTTCTCAAGTAACTCCTTAAACTTCTGAATTCTTTCTTCTGACATTTTCTACCTACCTGCCCCGATTCTGAGGATCCCTAGTTTATTTCTTTTTCGTCTTTCAGGATGAAGTCTTCGAAACCGAAGATACCCATGAAGTTTTTTATTACGGACTGCGTGACATCATCCATTCTAATGCTCTCTTCGTTTCCAAGCCAGCTTCCTATGGACGTTATTCTCACATCCGTTATTCCGCAGGAGAGTATCAGCTCAAAATAATCAAGATTCGTGCTGACGTTAAGGGCAAACCCATGGTAAGTCACCCATTTTCTGATGGCTATTCCTATTGATGCTATTTTGCTTCTTTTTACCCAGACTCCCGTGACCCCGTCTATTCTTCTGCCCTCGATCTCAAAGTCACCAAGCGTCTGGATTATTACTTCCTCAATGCTTCTCAGGTGCTTTCGAATGTCCATCTCGTGATTCTTGAGATTCAGTATGGGATAGCCGACGATCTGTCCCGGACCGTGAAAGGTTATGTCTCCTCCCCTGGATGCGTGTACGAAGGAGATCCCGTGTTTTTCAAGATATTCCTTTCTTACAAGCAGGTTTCCGGTGTTTCCCTTCCTTCCGGTGGTGATAGTCGGCGGATGTTCAAGCAGAATAAGGGAGTCCGGTATTTTTTCCGCGATTCTTTTGGCGAGAAGACTTTCCTGATACTCAAGCGCCTTCTTGTAGGGAACCGTCCCGAGTTCGTATATATCCAGGGTACTCATTGGGGCAATGATAAGATGTTTCTTACCTCAGAAATTCCTTACCCTTCCAAGCGCGTCAAGGGCCGCTTCCATTACGGCTTCAGAGAGAGTGGGGTGGGCGTGCTGGGTAGTGGCTATCTCATAGGGAGTTGTCTCCAGGGTTTTTGCCACTCCGATTTCCGCGATCATCTCGGTCGCTCCATGGCCTATTATATGGCTTCCGAGAAGTTCCTTTGTCTTCGAGTCAAAGACCATTTTTACAAAGCCGTCCGTTTCCCCGACCGCGACCGCCTTTCCGGCGGCCCTGAAAGGAAATTTCCCTATATCCACATCATAACCCTGGTCTTTTGCCTGTTTCTCCGTAAGGCCGATCATGGCAACTTCCGGCTGACAGTAAACGCAGCCCGGAATGGAGTCGTAATGCACTTTAGAGTTCATTCCCTTCATCCGCTCAACCGCGACGACTCCTTCCTCAGAAGCCTTGTGCGCGAGCATGGGGCCTCCGATCACGTCCCCGATAGCATAGATATTGGAGCAGGTGGTCATGTAGTTCTCGTCTGTCTTTATGAATCCTCTTTCATCGAGCTCAACGCCCACGTCTTCAAGGCCCATGCTGTCGCCCGTTTCGTAGAAGGCAAAAGAAGTCGGCGCCGCGTTTGCGATGGCCCTTCTTCCGACCGACACAAGCACCATGTCAGCCTTAAGGGTGGTCTGCTCACCCGAAACCGTGCTCTCCACCGTTACGGTTGCGGAACCTGAGGTTTTCTTAAGGGATTTGTACACGGTCTCGTTGAGGATAGTCATTCCCTGTCTTCTGAAAATCTTCTTTGCCTCTTTAGCTACTTCCTCGTCGGCTCCAGGCAGGATCTGTTTTTCCATCTCCACTATTGTTACCTTGCTTCCGAAAGAGTTGTATACGTAGGCAAACTCCATCCCTATGTATCCCCCGCCTATGATTACGACGGAGCGGGGAACCTCGGGGTGCATTATCGCCTCATCGCTTGTCATTACCACTTTTCCGTCGATCTTGAGGCCGGGAAGCGTCCTGGGGACAGAACCGGTGGCAAGAAGTATCCTCTCGCTCTCTATATCCTGTGACTCTTTTCCGATAACGGAGATTCCGTGCTTTGACGTGAGCCTCCCTGTGCCGCTTATAAGGGTGATTTTGTTTTTCTTGAAAAGCCCTTCTACGCCTCTGTTGAGAGAAGTCGAAGCCTTTCTGCTCTTTTTTATTACTTCTGAGTAGTCAAAAGAAAGCCCCTTGTGGGTAATTCCGTAACTCTCTGAGTCAAGAAAATGCGAGTACATCTCGGCGCACTTGAGGATTGCCTTTGAAGGTATGCATCCCCAGTTAAGGCATACTCCGCCTGGCTTGTCTCGCTCGATGACGGCGACTTTCATTCCCATCTGCGCGGCTCTTATTGCCGATATGTATCCCCCGGGACCGGATCCTATTACGGTGAGGTCAAATTTTTCCATTTCGGGGTAATTATATTTGTAATCGGCGTATCGTCAAAGCACTTATCTCCACTTAAGCAAAGTGAGTACTATTAACATGCAAGTGCAAAAATTATTTTTTCAAGTAGTTTCATATAAAGGAAGTTTTTACACCGTATCCTCACACCTGATCGAACATTAGTGGTATATCCTTTACCTTAGACTTTACGAGAATTAAACTTCTTATCAAAACTACTTGAAATCTCATTTTCAGTATACACATTCATAGTAAAGGCATATTGTCGAAAAGCTTTACCTGTTCTTCTGAATCGCACTGAAAAACCTCTGTAAATGGTTCGGGATAAGCAAATCATTAAACGTGAGACAATCTTTATCTCTAAGGCCACGCCAGAAGACGATGAATTCGTACTCTGGCTTGCTCCCCGGCTTGAAGCCGCCGGCTACGATGTGTTCGCTGATATTCTCGTTTTGTTAGGGGGCGATCGATGGAGAAAAGAAATCACGGAAACGCTTCAGGACAAATCTATAAAAATGCTGCTCTGCTGTCGTGATTCCACTTTGGGGAAAGATGGAGTACGGGAAGAAATCGGTATTGCGGAAGATCTAGCCAGACAACTTGAGGACCCTCGTTTCATTATCCCGCTACGGCTTGAAAAATTTAAAAAGCTTTTTGGTATAGGAGAACTGCAGTACATTGATTTCATCGGCGGTTGGGCACATGGTCTCAAAGATCTCTTGGACACTTTGGACAAGCAGGGAGTACCTCGTTCTATTGACCAGATAGTCGTAAACCCGGATTGGGAGAATTACAAAAGGCGGTCATCAATCAGTATTAAGAGATCTCCTGAAGTTCTTACATCAAACTGGCTTCGGATTGTACGAACCCCTGATGCCATTCGCTATTACCAACCAACCGATGCTGTCAATTACACTCTGATGGCAAAAACTTGCACGGAAGGAATATTCCCCGCGGAGATGTATATGGAGGGATTTTTTTCTTTTGCTACACCTGAAGAAATTAGTCAAGATTTCGGCAATGTTGGGAAGTTCATTGCTAGTTCCACGATCGATCTTTCAGAATTCATAAATAATGGTTCCCACAGGCTTAATATTCGCTCACACCAGGCCAAAAACTTTGTATCATCCATGTTCCGCAAATCGTGGGAGAATTTTTGCCGCGGGAAAGAGCTATACGAGTACACTTTCGCGAACAAACAAACAGGATTCCACGTGACCGGTAAACAAGTCCCCATTGGCAAAAGAATTTCTTGGGGAAATCCAGGCAAGCGACGGTCAGCGGTGTTACATAATATCGCACGGGGAAAAGTATGGCGGTATGGCGTCTCCGCCACTCCCCATTTCTGGCCTTTTGCTCATTTCAGATTCAAATCACGTGTTTTGTTTGCCGAATCCGAAAGCGAAGTCCCTTTTGATAATCCCAAAAGACAACATCGACTGAGAAGAAGCATTTGCAAGGGCTGGCGAAACAAGGCATGGCATGGCAGACTCATGGCCTTTCTTGAGATGCTTTCCGAAGGGTCTGAACATATTGAACTTCCTCTTTCCAGATCCAGCGTCTTAAGTATTGAAGCAACCCCAGTCCTCGCGCAATCCCCGGTTACGACTGACTTACCGAACGCGATGTCTGACGACGCAGAAGAGCAGGACATTTCAACGCTTGGGAACTACGATGCATCAGAGGAGGACATTTTGTGAACTCACCGAGAAGATTACTGGAAATAAAGTATATTGATGAACCTAGTCTTTCCTTTGGACACGCACAGATTTCTGATAATCCGAAAGACGGGCTGTTTCTTTACGGACCGCACTCAGGTCCGATTCAATCGAAAGAGATTTCCGTAGGTGTAATCGGCACTCAGAAAGGACTTTCCTATCTAAAAAAATGGGCTGTTCGTCTGGACGGATTTGTTCCTGTGCCTCCACCGGGTATAACTGACAAGGAGCATCGTCTCCACCTCTCCAATTTCCCTGGCTTGCAAGAAGCCTTCGGGATTTCGATCAGTCCCGACAAGTTTGTCGAGCGGAGAATCGACCCTGAAGCTCTTGACAACGCGACCAAGACATCTAATCAGCATGAAGCCGTCAGAAAGGCCGTTGATATCTATATTCGAGAAATTGAACATCACGATGAAAATGAAGAACAAACCATTGATGTCTGGATACTGGTTCTTCCGGAACTGATCTTTGAACGCTGCAGGCCGCTTTCGCGAAGATCTGGACTAGATTTAGTTAAGGGTGACTTCTCAAAGAAAAAGAAAACACGTTCCCACTTGCCCTTGTTTGAAGACATGATGGACTTAAGCGATGAAGATATTTTTGACGACACACCCGATTTCCACCGTCAAGTGAAGGCTCGTCTTCTCAAACTCGGACACACATCACAGTTGATTCGAGAAACAACAATCGCGCCGAAGGAATTTCTAAACAGCGCAGGCTATCCCTTGCGCCATCTCCAAGAACCCGCAAGCGTCGCATGGAACCTCGCTACAGGTCTTTACTACAAGACGCAAGCTGAACCTCCATGGAAGCTGGCTCATGTCAGGCCAAGCGTTTGCTATGTAGGCTTGGTTTTTAAACTACTTCCAAATGACCCAAAAAAGCATGCCTGCTGCGCTGCGCAGATGTTTCTCAACAAAGGAGATGCACTCGTGTTTCGCGGGGCAAACGGTCCTTGGAAAACAGACGATTACGAATTCCACCTGAAAGCTCCTGAGGCCGAAAAACTCATTTCAAAGGTCTTGAGCACATTTGAAGACAAACACGGTACTCCACCCAGAGAATTCTTTATTCACGGGAGAACCACTTTCAACAAGGAAGAATGGGATGCCTTCTCAAAGGCGGCCCCCACAGGCACCAATATGGTCGCTGTCAGGATCAGACCGACCGGCGGGAACATAAAACTCTTCAGAAGCGGCGATTACCCGGTTATGAGGGGCACGGCAATTATCATTAATGAACAGAACGCATACCTCTGGACAAACGGTTTCATACCGAGTCTGAACACCTACATCGGACCGGAAACTCCAAATCCTCTGTTTGTTACGGTTTTGCGGAGCACGGGGAAACTACCCAATATAAAAACCGTTCTGAAAGACATAATGGGTTTGACGAAAATTAACTACAACGCCTGCAAGTACAGCGACGGTTTGCCAGTTACGGTACGGTTTGCGGACAAAGTTGGAGAAATTTTGACTATGGGGTCTGCTAAAGATTCTGAAAAACAACCCTTAAAATTCTATGTGTAATCCCCACCCCTATTGCTAACTACTCCTAAAATGGCTTAAAAACATAAGCCAACGCTACATACGAAGTTCTAACCTTGCGGTTGGTATATGTTGATTTCGTGAGTTGAGAACGCGATCCGTAGCTGCACTTTAGAAGTGCGGGGAATTGCGTTCGATTCCGTTGACAATGTGACAGGCGGAAATTATATTTCAAAAATATATGACGCAGCCAATCTCTCCAAGAAATGAAGCTTTTCTGGGTTTCGTGGTGGATCACTTTATTGAGACCGGAAATCCTATCGGTTCTTCGACTCTTATATCGAAATACGGTATAAAATGGTCTCCGGCCACGGTCCGCCAGGAGCTCAATTCACTTATGGAAGCGGGTTTTCTCGCCCAGAGTCATGTTTCTTCGGGCAGATTCCCGACGGAAAAAGGAGTGAATTATTACGTAGAAAACATTCTCCGGGTGGAGAGCTCGCAGGATCCCGGCCTAAGATCCCTTGAGAACAAATACGAGGGGATCGACGGCACGCTCGATCACGTGGTAAGCGCCACGAGTTCAATACTTTCCGACTTTACGAAGCTTGCGGGCCTGGCGATGCTCCCCCAGAGAAATACCCTCAGGGTTGAGTCCGCCAAGCTTCTTAAGATGGGGGAGAAGGAATGTCTCATGTTCCTGGTGTTTGAGGGCGGGCTTACGGAAAAAACCTATATAAGGCTTGCCAAGCCCATTCGGGATTCTCAGGTCGAGAGGATAGGGGGTTACCTCAATCGGCTGATTCTGGGCCTTACGATTGAGCAGGTACGCAAGGTAGTGCTCGAGAAATTAAAGAGAAGCACCACCGAATACAACGAAATCCTTGAGAAAGTGCTCAGGATAAGCAGCGAACTCTTCGAGAGGGAAAGAAAGGTGGGGATATTCGTGGAAGGAAAAGCCTCGGTTATTGAGTCTTTGAGTTTCGGAGATTCCGGTCTCTATAAGACTATAATCGAGATACTTGAAGACCAGGAGTTTCTCTCAAGCCTCCTGAGGTCGGTTGTAAGAGATGGCCGCTCGAAGGTCTTTATAGGTTCAGAAAAGGGAATGCCCCGCGGTTTCAGCCTCGTCGCGGCGCCTTACTACAAGGGAAACAGCTACGGGAGCCTGGGAGTGTTCGGTCCCACGCGAATGGACTATTCAAAAATCATCCCGCTTGTGAACTACACGGCGAAAATGCTCACAAAAAGGGTTAACGGAGAAATTACGGAATGAGTGAGAACACAGCGGCAGATATTGAAGAGAACAAGAAAAACGGTGCGGAAGATTCAGAAGAACCCGAGCTTTCCGATGCTGAGGTACAGGAGGAAGAAACCGAAGAGGATGTCTCAGCGGAGCTTGAAGCCTTGAGGGAGAAATACCTGAGACTTTCAGCGGATTTTGACAACTATAAAAAAAGGCTTGCGAAGGAAAAGCAGGAGATACTTGATTTCGGAAACGCTCAGAGGCTAAAGGAACTGCTTTTCGTTCTTGATAACATTGAAAGGGCGATTGAACTTTCCGAAGAATCGCACGGTGAGAAAACGGATTTCGTAGCTTTTCTTGACGGAATAAAGCTTGTTCACTCACAGTTTCTTGCAGGTCTTGGGAATTTCGGCGTTGCCGCAATAGACTCAAGCGAGGGAACCAGCTTTGACCCCAGTTACCACGAAGCTGTTTACAAGGAACACTCAGAAACTTACGAAAGCGGGACTATAATCTCAGAAGTCCAGAAGGGCTATCTTCTTAACGGAAGATTGCTGAGACCCTCGATGGTATCCGTGTCTCAAGGCCCTGAAAAACCCCCCGAGGAAGATTCTGAAGAAAAAGACTGACAAAAAGCCCGTCCCCCAATTCCCAAATGGCTAAAGACTACTACGAAATACTTGGTGTTGAGAGAAACGCTTCACCCGAGGACATAAAAAGTTCCTACAAGGACCTTGCCTTCAAGTACCACCCGGACCGCAACCCCGGCGACGAGAACGCCGAGGAGAAGTTCAAGGAGATAAACGAGGCCTACCAGGTGCTCAACGACACGGACAAAAGGGCCCGTTACGACAGTTTCGGCCATATGTCGGGTGATGGAATGGGTGGTTTCTCCGGATTCGGCGACCTTTTCGGTGATCTCTTTGATGACGTCTTCACCGGAGGTATGGGCAGGAGAGGCAGGGCCCGGCAGGGGGAGAGTCTGCGGTATGACCTTGAAGTGGATTTTGACGAAGCTGCCTTTGGAACTCAGAAAGAAATAAAGGTCAGAAAAAGAAAGCTCTGTGACGACTGCTCCGGTTCCGGGGCTGCAGTCGGGGGAGAATCGATTTGTGACCGTTGCGGAGGCAGGGGGTCGGTTGCTTTTTCCCAGGGCCCGTTTTCAATAAGTCAGGGGTGTACTTCGTGCGGGGGAAGCGGAAAGATCATAACAAATCCCTGCAAGAGTTGCAGGGGTTCCGGGCTTTCGTACATCGAAAAGATGGTACAGGTTAACATACCCGCCGGAATCTCAAGCGGAATGAGGCTTATGATGAGGGGGGAGGGAGAACCCGGGGCACGAGGAGCCCCTCCGGGAGATCTCTACATACAGGTAATGGTGCGGGAACACCCCATTTTCACGCGGGAAGGAAACAATATCGTGTGCGAGTTTCCGATAAGTTTTACTCAGGCAGCCCTTGGGGACGAGGTTGACGTCCCGATTCTGAAGGGTACCACCAAAATGAAAATCCCGGCCGGAACCCAGCCGGGGCAGACCTTTAGGCTTAGAGGAAAAGGGCTCGTGGATGTGGAATCCGGGGGCCTCGGCGATCAGTATGTCATGGTAAAGGTTGTAATACCGCAGAAACTCACTAAGAAACAAAGGGAAGCTTTAAAGGAATTTGCCGGAAGCTACAAGAAAGAAAAAGAACCCTTGATCGAGAGATACTTCAATAAAATAAAAGAGTTAATTCATTAAACCTTAAGTACTATCTAACACCCTTAAAGCTTTTGCCGTGTATACACGACTTATCCTCCGGCTATTGCCGGAATGATTGACACGACGTCTCCGTCGTTAAGCTTCGTGCCTACTCCGTCAAGAAACCTTATATCTTCATTGTTAACGTAGAGATTTATGAATCTTCTCACGTTTCCGCTCTCATCGCAGAGCCTGTCCTTCATCCCCGGACACTCGCTCTCAAGTTCGTCTATGAGCGCGGATACCGTGGATGCTTCTATGTCAAGCTCGTCCCTGTCTCCCGAGAGTTTTCTAAGAGGGGTTGGAATTCTTACCGATACCATGATTTTCTCCCGTTTTTTCCTAGGTTTATCCGAAATTTTATTTCTAACCGGATACTATGACTATAACACGTAACGTTAGAGTTTTTTACTGCTGTAAAGCTCTTCAAAATCTTCAAGAGTAGGGTCTATCAGCTCAGGCTTTCCTAGACTTCCCTCGACGGCATCCTGGGTCTTAAGACCGTTTCCGGTTATCGATACCACGATGGGTTCGTCGCGGGGGATTTTTTCCTGATCTATGAGCTTTTTCGTTACTCCCAGCGTTACTCCGCCCGCGGTCTCGGTGTAAATGCCCTCGGTCCTTGCTAGAAGCTCTATCGCGTCTACTATTTCCGCATCGCTTACGTCTTCCGCCGCTCCACCGCTTTCCCTTATTATGTTCATCGCGTAGTAGCCGTCGGCCGGAGTACCAATGGCAAGGGATTTCGCTATAGTGTCCGGTTTTACCGGCTTGAACATCTCCCAGTCGTTTTTAAACGCGGTCGATATAGGCGAACATCCAGTTGCCTGGGCGCCGTATATCTTCGAACCCTGAGGCTCCACGATTCCGAGCAGCTCAAACTCCTTTATGGCTTTCCAGACTTTGGTGAGAAGGGAACCGCTAGCCATGGGGACCACTATGTGCTTTGGAGCTTTCCATCCGAGTTGCTCCATCACTTCAAACGCGTATGACTTGGAACCTTCGGAATAGTAAGGCCTCATGTTTATGTTCACAAAGGCCCAGTTGTATTTGTCGGCGATCTGGCTGCAGAGCCTGTTTACATCGTCGTAAGTGCCTTTTACGCCTATGAGATTCGCTCCGTAGACTATGGTGTTGAGTATCTTCGACTGTTCAAGATCGTGGGGAATCAGTATATAGCTTTTCAGGTTTCCGGAAGCGGAAATCGCAGATACGGAGTTTGCCAGATTTCCCGTGGACGCGCAGCCGGTCGTCTCGAATCCGAACTCTCTTGCCTTTGAGAGAGCTACTGATACTACCCTGTCCTTAAAAGAAAGGGTGGGGTAGCAGACCGCGTCGTTTTTCACGTAGACTTCTGAAACCCCGAGCGCCTTTGCAAGGTTTTTTGCCCGCACAAGCGGAGTGTATCCCACCTGGGTCCCGAGAGTGGGTTCTGAGTCTATGGGAAGAAGCTCCTTGTATCTCCATATGTTCTGCGGACGAGAAGCTATTTTCTCTCTTGAGATATGCTTTTTTATTTCGTCGTAGTTGTATACGGCTTCCAGAGGACCGAAACACGTCTCACAGACATGCTTCGGCTCCTTGGGATAAATATCGCTGCATTCCTTGCATTTAAGAGATTCTACGAATCCCATGGTGCCTCCAAAAACTCAATTGGGAGTAAAAACTACCCTAAAGGCTTTTGATGTCAAAGAAATTCCGCAACTCGCACAACGGGTGTTCCGGAGGCTTTTGCCCGGCCCATCTGTGGTGCGCATCTGTGCTTTTTATCCGCAATATGGCTTCAGGTACACTTTCACGCAAATAAGGAGGCCCTGATGAACGTAATTAGCGAGGACGGATTCTCGATACATGGCTTCAAGGTCGGCGAGAGCGACAGCAACTACAATTATCTGGTGGCGTGCGAGGAAACGGGGGAATGCGTAGTGATAGACCCGCTTGATCCGATCACTCTTCTTGAGATCGTAAGAAAGAGAGATTACAGGGTTAAATACGTACTGAATACCCATGCGCACCCAGACCACATTCACGGAAACAATCCCATAATAAAGGTTTTTCTCTCCTCAAAGATACTTATTCATCAGACGGCGCTTGACTATGTCGCTCCCAGAAGCGAAGGCATAGAGGAGGGAGACGAAATAGATTTCGGAAAGCAGCGGCTTGAGGTAATCCATACTCCGGGCCACTGCCCGGAACACGTCTCTTTTATAATCGGGGACAATATTTTCTTGGGCGATACCGTGTTTGTCTCCGGGTGCGGAAACGTAAAGTTCAGGGGGAAAGTCGAAGACCTCTATAAGACCTTCGCCTTTAAGCTTCCCTCTCTACCCGACAGACTCAGGATGTTCTGCGGCCACGACTACGCGGAAACCAATCTCAGGTTCGCCCTTGAACTTGCTCCGGAGAACGAAGACGCGAAGAAAAAGCTCGAGGAAATCCCCGAGGACAGGTTTCCCCGTTCAACCCTGGGGGAGGAAAGGACCTATAATCCCTTTATGAGAACGGGTGATCCGCACGTTCTGGATTCGCTCAGGGAAAAGGATCCGTCTTTGGGAAATGATCCGATGGCGGTTTTCATAAAGTTAAGAGAACTCAGAAACATATGGTAGACTCCGTGTTTTTCTTTGCTCCCATAAAGCGGCGTTTGCCGGCGGGAAAGAAGAATATAATGTCTTTCGATAAGGCAAGGGAGAATGACTACGGACGATAACGGCACAAAAGTCTCCGCGCGGCTCGAGGCTCTTTCGAAAAAGAGAATAGTTTTCCTCGACGGCGCCATGGGCACGATGATCCAGAGGCACGACCTCGAAGAAGAGGACTTCAGGGGAGATCTGTTCTCCGACCACCCTGTGGACCTAAAGGGCAATAATGACCTGCTTTCCCTCACCAGGCCCGACATCATACATGAAATCCACAGAAAGTTCTTCGAGGCCGGCTGCGACATAGTTGAGACCAATACCTTTAGTTCCACCTCCATAGCTCAGGCCGATTACGGCCTTGAGAGCTGGGTGAGAACCCTTAATGTCGAGTCGGCGAAACTAGCAAAGAAGGCGGCTTCTGATTTTATGGAGAAAAATCCCGGAAGGGTTTGCTTTGTCGCCGGAGCGCTGGGTCCGACCAATAAGACGGCATCAATGTCCCCTGACGTAAACGATCCGTCTTACAGGGCGGTTTCCTTTGACCAGCTCGTAGAGGCATACCGCGAGCAGACGGAGGCTCTTGTTGAAGGAGGGGTAGATATACTTCTGCCCGAAACCACTTTTGACACGCTTAACCTAAAGGCGGCCATATACGCCATTGAGGGCTTTTTCGATGCGCGTGGAGGGGAAAGGATTCCGGTTATGATCTCCGTTACCATAACGGATCGATCCGGGCGCACTCTTTCGGGACAGACCGTGGAGGCTTTCTGGAACTCCGTTCGCCACGCAAAGCCCTTCAGCGTCGGTATAAACTGCGCGCTGGGGGCAGAAGAGATGCGTCCTTACATAGAGGAACTCTCGCGAATAGCCGACTGCCGCATAAGCTGCTACCCCAACGCCGGACTTCCCAACCCGTTGAGCGAGACGGGATACGACGAAACGCCGGAGATCACCTCTACTCTTCTTCTGGATTTCGCGGAAAGCGGTTTTGTCAACATGGTAGGCGGATGCTGCGGCACCACTCCCGAGCACATAGAAATGGTGGTTGAAAAACTAAGCGATGTTCCGCCAAGAGAAATCCCAGTTCGCAAAGACGCAACCAGGTTAAGCGGTCTTGAACCCCTTACCATAACCTCTGATGGCGAGAGACCTTTCATAATGGTCGGGGAGAGGGCCAACGTTACGGGTTCTCCAAAGTTCGCGAGACTTGTAAAGGAAGAAGATTATGAAGGAGCTGTTTCGATAGCTCTTCAGCAGGTGGAGAACGGAGCAAACATAATAGACGTTAATTTCGATGAGGGGCTTCTTGACTCTGAAGCCTGCATGAAGCGTTTCCTCAATCTTATCGCGTCGGAACCCGAGGTGACCAAGGTTCCGGTGATGATAGACAGTTCCAAGTGGTCCGTTATTGAGCAGGGACTTAAATGCATTCAGGGCAAGTGCATTGTAAATTCCATAAGTCTTAAGGAAGGCGAGGAAGTGTTCCGCGAACAGGCAAAAGAGGCAATGCGCTACGGCGCTTCAGTCGTGGTAATGGCTTTTGACGAAAAAGGCCAGGCGACCTCCAAAGAGGACAAGGTGGAAATCTGCAAAAGGGCCTACCGCATATTAACTGAAGAAGTGGGCATGGATCCCTGCGACATAATCTTTGACCCGAACATACTTACTGTCGGAACCGGGATCGAGGAACACAATTCCTACGCCGTGAATTTCATCGAGGCCGTAAGGGAGATAAAAAAATCCTGCCCCGGGGCGCTCACAAGCGGCGGAGTAAGCAACATATCTTTTTCCTTCAGGGGAAACAACGTAGTGCGCGAAGCTATGCACAGCGCGTTTCTCTACCACGCCATAAAAGCCGGGTTTGACATGGGAATAGTAAACGCCGGGATGCTAACCGTTTACGACGACATCGAACCCGAACTTCTTGAAAAAGTGGAAGACGTGCTTCTTAACCGTCGCCCCGACGCCACGGAGCGTCTTGTTGAATATGCGAAACATTTTGAAGGGGTAAAGTCCGGGAGCGCGGAAAAGGAAACCAGGCAATGGAGAGAGCTTGAGGTTGAGAAACGTCTTGAGCACTCCCTTGTAAACGGCATAGCTGACTTCATCGAGGATGACACGGAAGAGGCGAGGATTAAGTACGGAGCCCCGCTTGAGGTCATCGAGGGTCCTCTTATGGATGGCATGAAAGTGGTCGGGGATCTGTTCGGCGACGGCAAGATGTTTCTTCCCCAGGTGGTGAAAAGCGCCAGAGTCATGAAAAGAGCCGTTGCGCATCTTCAGCCTTTTATGGAAGAGGAAAAAGAAGGAAGCGGGGGAGTCAAGGGGAAATTCGTTATAGCCACCGTGAAGGGAGATGTCCACGATATAGGAAAAAACATAGTGTCTGTGGTTCTTGGCTGCAACAACTACGAAGTGATAGACCTCGGGGTAATGGTTCCCTGCGAGAGAATACTCAACGTTGCAAAAGAGCATCGCGCGGATTTCATAGGATTGAGCGGACTGATTACACCTTCTCTTGACGAAATGGTGTATAACGCTAAAGAGATGGAACGGGAGGGGTTTTCCATACCCCTTCTTATTGGCGGGGCGACCACGAGCAGGGCTCATACTGCGATAAAAATAGCTCCCGGATACAGCGGCATAGTTGATCACGTAGCCGATGCTTCGCTCGTGGTAGGTGCCTGCAACGAGATGCTGGACCCGGAAAAAGCCCGGCTTTACATGGAGAAACTGGAAAAAAGCAACCTGGAACAGAAGGAACGTTTTGAAAAAGCCCGCGGCCAGACGGAATACGCTTCCATAGAAAAGGCCAGGGAAAAAGCGTTTACGACCGACTGGGATAATATTGCGATAGAGTGTCCCGGGCGTCTTGGAGTCTTTGTCTTCGACAGCATCTCTCTTGAGGAAGTCGCCGGTTACATCGACTGGTCTCCTTTTTTCTGGGCGTGGGAGCTTAAAGGAGTTTTTCCGAAAATACTTGAGCACCCCGAAAGAGGAGATCAGGCAAAAAAACTTTACCGGGACGGTCAGGCACTCCTTAAGCGGATAATCCTGGAAAAAGTTTTCACCCCCCGCGCTGTTGTCGGACTCTTTCGCGCAAACAGCGTCGGAGACGATGTTGAAGTTTATGGAGAAAAGATGCAGGCTCCGGCAACCGGTAAGAAGTGCGACTGCCATAGCGCTTGTGAAGTCCATGGAGAAGAAAGACAGGTTCTGGCAACGTTTCATTTTCTAAGACAGCAGGAGATGCGTTCTAAAGAGGGTCACTATTACTGTCTTTCAGATTTTGTAGCGCCGAAAGTCTCGGGCAAAGAAGATTACATTGGGGGCTTTGTGGTGACTGCCGGTGAAGGAGTTGAGAAATTCTCCGAAGATTTTAAGCAAAAAGGGGATGACTACAATTCGATTATGGCAAGTGTTCTGGGGGATAGGATAGCCGAAGCTCTTGCAGAGATGATTCATAAAAAAGTAAGGGACCTCTGGGGGTACGGAAAAGAAGAAAAGCTCAGTTCCGAAGACCTGATAAACGAAAAATACAGGGGCATAAGACCTGCTCCCGGCTACCCTTCATGTCCGGACCACACTGAAAAAGAGATTCTCTGGGATCTTCTCGAGGCGGAAAAACACACGGGTGTGTCGCTTACTGAGAGCTTCGCCATGACTCCGCCGAGTTCGGTTTCAGGGTTCTACATGGCCCACCCCGAATCAAGATATTTCTTTCTTGGGAAAATACTAAAAGACCAGGTCCTGGATTACGCGAGGAGAAAAACAATCGATCTTGAAGAGGCGGAAAAATGGCTCCGGCCGAATCTCGGGTACTGAGAATTTTCTTCGCAAAATCGAGGGCTTACTTGACAAACGGCTTTAAAATATCTAGAGTGAAAAATCAGGTCCTAACCTTACTGATTTTTAAAACGTCATGAAAAAATCGGATATTGAAAAGGAGCTTTCACGGAGATTTGAACTTAATTCCGTAGAATCCAGAAAGGTTCTCGACGCCATAATTAACGCCATGACCGAGATGCTTCGTGATGGGGAAAGAATAGAGATAAGACATTTCGGAAGTTTCTTTACGAAAAATTACGAGCCTTATGAAGGAAGGAATCCCAGAACAGGCGAAAAAATATACATTGGCGAAAAAACCCTTCCACTGTTTAGGGTAAGCAGCTGGCTTGCTCCGAAACTTACGGAAAAAAACAGTGACAAATGACAGACCGCGGCTTAGGTCTGCTAACAACCCTTCTTTTATAAGCGTCGCAGATGCCCTTGCTTGATATCCTTTTTTATCCCGCCCCCGAGTTAAAGAGAAAATCCCGGCCCGTGGAGAAACCAGATGAGGACCTTGAACGTCTTCTGGATGATATGACGGAGACGCTCCGCGATGCAGATGGCGTCGGACTTGCGGCTCCACAGGTCGGCAGGAATGTCCGGGTCCTGGTAGTTGATGTGCCTTTACCCGAGAGTGAAGAAAGGGAGTTCTACGAGCTTGTAAATCCCGAGATTGTTTCCTCTCGAGGGTTCCAGATGGGAGAGGAAGGTTGTCTTAGCGTGCCTGGATTTTTTGCGAATATAAGAAGAAAAGACCAAGTTCGTGTATCTGCCCTCGACAGAAAAGGAAAGCGGTTCACTATTGATGCGGACGGAATGTTGTCAAGGGTGCTTCAGCATGAAATTGATCATCTTGATGGTATATTGTTTTTTGACAGGCTAAGACAACTTAAAAGAGATCTTCTTGTAAAACAAATCAACGAGCGGTTCGTCTCCGCGCAGGATTAATTCTTTGTTTTGCTTGATTCCGAGGGCGATTTCACGACATGATTTCAGATCTGGTTAAGAACATAGAACCTTTCTACGTAATGGACATCCTCGAGAGGGCAAAGCGCCTTGAGGATGAAGGTCAAGACATCATACATTTCGAGGTTGGAGAGCCTGATTTCAATACTCCCGATGAAATATGCTCTGCTGCCGCGAAGTGGATAGAGAAAGGCTACACGAAGTACACAAGCAGTCTTGGAATTGATGAGCTCCGCCAAAGCGTCGCGGAGGACTACAGCCGTACTTACGGAATAGAAGTGGGGTATGAAAGGGTAATAATAACTCTAGGCAGTTCCCCGGCGCTCCTGCTGGCGATGCTGACCGTTCTTAACCCCGGCGATGAGATATTGATAACGGACCCGCATTACGCATGTTATCCGCAGATAATAAGCGTTGCGAGAGGGGTCGCGAAGAAAATACCCGTTTACGAAAGTGACGGTTATCAGGTTGACCCCGCGGAAATCAGAAAGAATATCGGCAGAAAAACAAAGGCTGTTCTGGTAAATTCTCCCGCGAATCCCACCGGGGCCGTTATGGACAGAGAAGTTCTCCGGGAACTGTCCGAGATGGGTCTTTTCGTGATTTCGGATGAAATCTACCACGGTCTTGTCTATGGCGCGCGCGTTAACTCCATTCTGGAATTCACTGACAATGCCATAGCGATAAACGGCTTCGCCAAATTCTATTCCATGACAGGTTGGCGTCTCGGTTACATGATAGTTCCAGAAGACCTCGTAAGGTACGTGCAAAAACTTCAGCAGAACCTCTTTATTTCCGCCGGCTCTTTTGTTCAGAAAGCGGGAGTTGCCGCTATTGAGGAAGTGAAAAAAGGCGGCGGAAGCGAGGCGATGGTGGCTGAGTTTGACAGAAGAAGAAAAGAGATGATAAAAGGCCTTTCCTCGGTTGGATTTGATATTTCGGTTGAACCCAAGGGGGCGTTCTACGTTTTTGTGAATTCCTCCCGATGGAGCCGAGACTCCTGGAGCCTCGCATTTGATATTCTTGAGAACTGCCACGTGGGGGTAACTCCCGGAATAGATTTCAGCGACAGGGGAAGAGATTATCTCAGGTTTTCCTATACGACGTCGGTTGACTCCATACGGGAGGGAGTAAAAAGGCTGGGTGAATTTCTGGGTTAAGTGTTTTTTGGAGAGAAAAAAGTTTGCATTAGTTGTGATCGGGGAGTAGCTTTCTCGCTTTTTCCGGATAAGACGAATTTTCGTCACGGGGCGTTAAATGGATAAAAAACTTGTCGTTGGAAACTGGAAAATGAACTTGCTTCGGGAGGAGGCACTGGAGTTGTCCGGCGCAATAGTCAGCCTGCTTGGAGAAGACTACTCCGCATGTCAGGTAGTGCTCGCGCCTCCCTATACGGTTCTTGACGTGGTAGGAAGACGCATCTCGGGTTCGACCGTAGATCTTGGGGCCCAAAACGTTTCCGGCAGAATAAGTGGGGCGTTCACTGGCGAGATTTCCGCGCCGATGCTTTTGGACGCCGGATGCAATTGGGCTATTGTTGGCCATTCGGAGAGAAGGCACATACTTGGGGAGAATGATGAGCAGGTCCGTGAAAAACTTCTGCTATCAATCTCCTGCGGGTTGAAAATAATTCTCTGCGTGGGGGAAACCGAAGTCCAGAGAGAAGAAGCAATCCGCGGAAGTGAAGACATTTCGAAGAGAAAAGAGCTGCTCTTCTCGCCGATAAAGATCCAGGTAGAAAATGCGCTGCGCGATCTGGATGAAGAGCGGATTTTAGATGTCGTCATAGCGTACGAGCCGGTCTGGGCCATAGGGACGGGGAAAAATGCCACTTCTTCGGAAATAGCCGAGATTCACGGATACATACGAGAGCTTTTAACCGAGATGTTTCCCCGGTTAGGTAGTAGTGTGAAAATTTTATATGGCGGGAGCGTCAAAACGGGTAATATAGGAGAGATAATGTCTGTTGATGAAGTTGACGGGGTTCTGGTTGGAGGAGAAAGTCTTTCAGCCGACTCTTTTTTTAGAATAATAAAATCCGTGGAGGGTTAGAAATTGGAGTTCTTAATACCGTCGGTGAAAATTATTCATATCATCGTCAGCATCCTTCTTGTGCTGATCATACTGCTTCAGCCGAGCAAGTCCGCGGACATAGGTTCAATGTTTGGAGGCGGGAGTTCGGAGTCGCTTTTTGGTTCAAGCGGTGCAATGCCTTTTCTCGTTAAGATGACCAGGCTTTTTGGGCTCATCTTCGTAATTACCTCGCTTTTTCTCGGTTACACATCCGTAAAATCGATATCAGGGTCGGTGGTGGAGAAATCGCCGATTGAAATGTTTGAAGAAACCTCTCCGCCTGTCGAAGAATCTTTGGGAGAACCCTTGGAGCCTTCTCAGGAAGGGGAATGAATATAGAGGGGTCGGTTGTCCTGATGCCTTTTATTTGAAAGTGCTTTGGTTAGTATAGAGATGATAAGTGGTAGCGTGCCAATTCGGAGGTTCTAAAAGATGGCATACATAATTGCCGAACCATGCATCGGAGTGAAGGACAAGGCTTGTGTTGAAGCGTGCCCGGTTGATTGCATATATGAGGGAGATGATCAGTTGATCATACATCCCGATGAATGCATAGACTGCGGAGCGTGCGTAGACCCCTGCCCAGTGGAAGCCATATTTCACGAAGATGAATTGCCCGAGAAATGGCAGAAGTTCATTGACATAAACAAAGATTTCTTCGAGGGCAAAGAAGGCCTTGAACCGGCCAGAAATGACTAAACCTCACTAACAACTGACTTTAAAGAGAAAAAAGGGGGATTTGAAAGTTTCATTTCCCCCTTTTTTTATGTCTTCGAGAAAATATTTCTATGCGGATAAGATGGCGGCGTGGAAAGAGCTCAAAAGAGTTTCCCTCGCGCTTCAGGCTGTATCAGCTTGTAGCTTAAGAAGTTTCACGTATATATTTTGCTGTTCAAGATGAATACCCAGGATATAAAAAAGAAAGCGCGGAAGGTTCTTCAATTTCTGAAGAAAGCTTATCCCGACGCAAAATGCCATCTTGTTTTTAACAGTGCATCAGAGCTTCTGGTCGGATCTATTCTCTCCGCCCAGTGCACTGATAAACGGGTAAATATGATAACCCCGGGGCTTTTCGAGAAGTACCCGGACCTAAAGGCATTTTCTCGTGCATCAGAAGAAGAACTCCAAAACGATGTAAGATCAACAGGTTTTTACAGAAATAAGGCAAAAGCGATAATAAACTGTTCAAGGGAGATAATACGAAAACACAAGGGGAAAGTACCTTCCGAAATGGAAGAGCTGGTCAAGCTCCCGGGAATCGGGAGGAAAACGGCAAATGTTATAATCGGCAACTATTTCAGAAAACCCGGAATAATAGTTGACACACATATAATGAGGTTAAGCCGCCGACTTGGTCTTACCTCGAATTCCGACCCCGTTAAGATTGAATTTGATCTTAGAGAGTGCGTTCCGGAAAAAGACTGGACGTTTTTTTCAAATTCCCTGGGTGATCACGGAAGAAATGTCTGCAAGGCGAGAAAGCCCGTGTGTTCGAAGTGCGGAATATCGCACGTATGCCTGTATTTCGAGGAGCTTTACGCATCGTGAGAACTGTTAGTGTTAAAGAGATTCTTGGAAAACGCTTTGAGTGCAAAACCGCCGGGTATTTTCACCCGGCTCTCAAAGTAACTACGGAACGCAGAAGGAGAAAAAGCAGATGAAGTCCGGCACTGACTATTCTGGATTTTTTCCCTTCGGATGGCTAAGGGACTTCCGGGGGGATAACTGGCAGATTTTCTGGGATAAGAAGACGGGGCATCTTTTTCTCAAGGCCACCGCAAAAAACACGCTCATAAAGATTGGAGAGGCGCCGGACTGGATGGAGGCGAAGAAAAAGGCTGATTTTCTAATGCAGAATCCTGATTCGGTCACAGTAGAAACTGCGGATAGTTGAGTTTGCCGCTTTTAGACAAACAATTCGAGGCATCTCTGAATTCTAATGCCCTTATCAACCGTCAGAGTTTATTGTTGCCGCTATTGACTTGCCCGAGGGACTTTTATAATATCAGTACTTCTTAAAAAAACCGTATCTAACAATGAAATACGTAGAGCAGGAACTGATTTCCGTACCAGTCGGGAAAGGAAAGGTTAACGCCCTCTACTACAGAGCGCTTAATAACGACTCCGAAAAAAGAAAGACCATAATTATCCATGTTCACGGGTTTTTGGGGAACTTTCTTGACGGAAGCCAGAGATTCTTACCGCCGATCCTTGCCAAGGCGGGCTACTCGTCTATCGCGATAAATACCAGGATGGCCAATTTCGGGCTTTTCTTCGGCTTTGGAATAGTGGACGACACTATCCCGCAGATAGACGGCGTAGTGAAGTATTTGGGAGAAATCGGTTACGAGAAAATCATTGTTTCCGGTTACAGCCTGGGTGGAGGAGTGATCCTCAGATACCTTTCCGTAAAAAGCCGCCAACCGGATTCCGATGAGTCGGAACTGCTAAAGGGTGTGATCGCCCTCGCTACTCCTTATTCTATCCCGGACTCGATAAAAAGAAGATGGAACAAGTGGGAAAGCCAGCCTTCCTACGATGAAGTGTACGAGGAGGCGAAGACGATACTCGGCGATAATCCCCATGATTCAAAGCAGGATAGAACGATCCTTATTTCCAGGGCCAGGGGGAACTCCTACCGGCCGGAGCACACCGAGATATATACATACAAGACGTGGTGGTTTCTCGCCGGTCCGGAGGCACAGGCCGTAAAGAGCTATGAGCAGATAAAGAACATAAAACTGCCGATTCTTCTCATGCAGGGATGGGACGATGAGTTTGTAAAGCCCGATGAGACCCACAATCTTGCGCAAATAGCCATAGATAACGGAAATGACGACGTTTCCGCGTATTATCTCAATACCGGTCATACTCTCGACGGAAAAGAAGAGGAAATGGGCGATATTATAATAAGATGGCTTGACAGAAGATTCATCTGATTCTGCGATGATAAACGAACAGAAGAATCTCCTTACTTACAAGACTGAAGATGGATTCGAAGTAAATTCTCTTCTCGTAACCCCGGATTTTGCGTCGGAAGAAGATCTTTACGAATCTCCCATAATCATAAACCTCTACGGGGTATTGGGACACTTCCTCACAAGGGGAACCCCCGTTAGACTTCCGCCTCTTCTTAAGGAAAAAAATATAAGCACGCTCTCTGTAAATACCCGTATGGCGTTTATGGGTCAGATAATGGGCGAGGGGATTTTTCCCGATACGATTCATGAAATGAAGGAATCGGTGAATGTTCTTCAAAAAGAGGGGTTTCGCAACATCTTCATGCTGGGCTACAGTCTAGGGGCTAACATGGCCGTCTACTATGCGTCCCAGACCAATTCTTTCGGGATAAAAGGGCTTATACTGGAAGGGTGTTCCTATTCCCTGCCATATTCGCAGCAGAGAAGACTTGAGAAAAACAGGAGTATTCCATCCTATGAGGATATTTACCTGAAAGCCAGAGAAGTTCTGGGTCCGAATCCGGAGAAAAAGAAAAACGACCGGATATTTATCGTCTACAGGGCTTGGGGGGATTCTTTTAACCCGGTTGACGGGGAGATGTTTACTTACAGGACTTGGTGGTATATGAGAGGACCCCAGGCCTACTATGCGAAAACCTGTGAAATTATAGAAGATGTGAAGGTTCCCGTTCTCTTTATCCACGGAGAAAACGACGACATCGTCGATGTGTGGGAACCCAAGGAACTTAAGAAGATAATGAATCAGTCGGGCAACGAAGATGTCACGCTGCGCTATATACCGGGAGCGAAACACGACTGCGTGGAGAATCCCAAAGCCTCGATAGATGCCATAACGAAGTGGATATCGGAAGTTAACGCAAAGATATAAAATCGGATGAATTCTCCATCAGGGTCTCGGGATTCCGGGAACGGAATGGAGATATGGTACCAAGTTTGTTTTTTGTTCTTGCAAAAAGGGAAACTTTATATATCTTACAACTCCTTTAATAAGACAGTTGACTTTTCCCTAGATCTTTACCCATAGATCTGTAGGCAACAGGGAATTTGGAGGCTACGACCATGTCCGAGAATTTTTCAATCGAAAAGGAGCTTTCGGAAAAACACCAGCTTGAGAAACCTTCGGGAGTATATTACAACCTTTCCGTTCCCAGGCTTTACGAAGAAGCTATAAAGAGAAACGAAGGACACGTTGGTGAAAGCGGAACTTTTGTGGGCTTCACCTCTCCTCATACTGGAAGGTCCCCTAAGGACAGATTTGTGGTAAAGGAGCCTTCCACGGAAAAAAATATAGACTGGGGGGCAGTAAACAAGCCGGTATCACCAGAAGTATTTGATCACTTTTATGAAAAGGTGATGGGTTACTTCAAAGGGAAGGACGTTTTCGTGAGAGACCTTCAGGTCTGTGCCCATCCGGACCACAGAACAAACGTACGGGTGATTAATGAATTCGCCTGGCACAATCTTTTCGTAAATAATCTCTTCATAAGACCTGACGCTTCTGAACTTCCACACAAGGAAGTGGGTTTTACGGTTATTTCCGCTCCGGGTTTTAAGGCAGACAACCCGGAAAAATACGGCCTTAACAGCGAAACCTTCATATTTCTTAACCTAAGCCGAAGAATTGCTCTTATCGGCGGTACGCGCTACGCGGGAGAGATGAAAAAATCCGTTTTTGCCGCCATGAATTTTCTCCTGCCGGAAAAAAACGTTTTTCCGATGCATTGTTCGGCAAACGTCGGAAAAGACGGGGAAGTGGCACTTTTCTTCGGACTGTCGGGAACCGGGAAAACCACGCTTTCCGCTGATCCCGAAAGGGCGCTTATCGGAGATGACGAACATGGCTGGTTTGATGAAGGAGTTTTTAATTTCGAGGGTGGCTGTTATGCGAAGACCATAAAGCTCAGCCCGACTACAGAGCCCGAAATTTATCAGGCAGCGCTTAATTTCGGCTCGGTTCTTGAGAACGTCGAACTTGATTTAGAAACAGGAAAAATAGATTTTGACAGCGACAGGTATACGGAGAACACCCGCGGGGCATACCAGATTGATATGCTCGAAAATATTGTTCCGGAAGGAATAGGCGGTATTCCCAAAAGTATTTTCATGCTGACCTATGATGCTTTCGGAGTTCTGCCCCCTATATCGAAGCTTGATCCTGACCAAGCCATGCGTTATTTCCTTCTGGGTTACACGGCGAAAGTTGCCGGTACCGAGAGAGGAGTGAGCAAACCTCAGGCAACTTTCAGCTCATGTTTCGGGTCTCCTTTTCTTCCAAGACCCCCGAAGTTCTACGGAGCGATGCTGAAAGAAAGAATGGAAAAGCATAAGGCAAACGTATGGCTTCTAAACACCGGGATTTCCGGCGGACCTTTCGGTGTCGGTAAAAGAATGCCTCTTCCGTCCACAAGAGCTCTTGTTACGGCAGCGGTAAGCGGTTTGCTTGACGACAGGGAGTTTGTCAAAATCCCTATACTTGACCTGTCCGTGCCGGTTGATTGTCCTGGAGTTGATTCGACCCTTCTGCAGCCTCGACTTTCATGGGATGATCCGGATGAATATGACCGCAAGGCTCGTGCCCTGTCGGACCTTTTCGAAGAAGAATACGAAAAATACCTCTAGAGCTTAAGCCGGTTTCAAGTCATCGTTTTGTTAAGACTTGATCCATGGCATTAGCCACTTGGCAGACGGACATGTGGGTCGGTTGTTGCCATTTATCAAAATAGCATCTCATCTACACAAACGGCCCGTATCGCTGGAACGGTCAACAAGAGTATAAAATCGTGTAGTATTTATTTTTCGGATTTCTTTTTTCGAGACGGCGTTCAAGATGCTGGAGTTCATAAGAAAATACAAAGATTTTTCTTTGATCACTCTGGGAAATTTTCTCTTTCAGTGTGGCTTTACCTCGTTTTTCCTCCTACCTCTTCTTATAAATGATTTTGGAGGCGATGCAGCCGATATAGGCTACGTCATGGGGATTTTTGGAGTCGCCTCAGTCGGCACCGCTCTGATTTCTGGTTTTCTTATAGACCGCTACGGGCAGAGGATCTTCATGCTTCTTGGTTCACTCCTGATGTTTTTATCCTCTATTCTGCACCTGTTTATAGTAGATATTGGCCTGGGAATATATATCTTGAGGCTCCTGCAGGGTGTCGCTTTCGGTCTTTTCTTTACTTCCGCGGCTACGGCGGTTTCCTACACTGTTCCTAGAGAGATAAGGCATTCCTGCCTAACCACTTTCGGTATTACCACCATAGCGTGCTTCGCCATTGGACCTTTTTTCGGAGAAATTCTAATTGAAGAGCTCGGCTACCACGCCTTTTTTATCTACGCTTCAAGCTATCAGGTAATTGCATTTCTGCTTTGCTTTTTCTCGAAAGAGACAAATCGAGGCGAATCCACAGGCCCTATTTTCCAAGGATTCTTCACCATTCTTTTTTCTGAAAGGTTCAGAGTGCTTTTCCTGATGAATCTGATGATTGCCGTTAGTTTAGGGGCTCTGGTTCATTTCTTCCATGTTCATCTGGAGAGACATGGTTTTCACATCGGGACTTTCTTTGTTATTTTTGCCGTTGTGGCGGTATTAATCAGGCTTTCTTCGGGGAAGGTGTCAGATGTTATAGAAAGAAGAAAAATAGCCTTGCCTGCACTTTTTCTCCTGGTTCTCTCAATGCCGCTAGCTTTTTTCGTGAGTTCCTATTCACAACTGGTACTGTTTTCTTTAGTTTTCAGCATAGGCTACGGATTTGCTTACCCCACGATAAATACCATGGTTATTGACAGGGCGCGCGCCGGCGAGAGAGGGACCGCCGTGGGCATATTTAATATGTCCTACGGAACGGGGATAAACTCTTCGGCTATCGTTCTTGGGCTGATAGTGCGCGATTACGGCTTTTTCAGCATGTATCTGTCAACCGCGCTGTTCTTGGTCGCCGGGTGCGTTATTTTTGCTTATAAATACTATATAACTGCAATCATGGGTGAGCAACCAGCATTAGAATAAGTGGAATATGCAATTTAGAAAGTGCTTGAATAACCAGCCCTAACTTCCTAATTTTTATTGTGATTTCCAAGATTGAAGCCGGGAATTGCTCTATGGCGTCCCCGAGGGGATTTGAACCCCTGTTACCGGCGTGAAAGGCCGATGTCCTAGGCCTGACTAGACGACGGGGACGGCAAGAATTGAGCCGTACAGGATTCGAACCTGTGACCCACTGCTTAAAAGGCAGTTGCTCTACCAGCTGAGCTAACGGCTCAGAAGATGCCGTATTATATCACGGGCCTCTTTCATGTCAAAAAGCCATAGTTGTCCTGATAGAAAGCATAAAATCATGTAAACTCCCTTTTTCACTTTCTTTTTCAGGTCACCATTTAGTATGCCTTTTGCACAAAAGTACAGAGATTTTTCCCTGGTCACCCTGGGAAACTTTTTCTTCTTCTGCAATTTTTCCTCTTTTTTCCTGCTTCCTCTTTTCGTAAGGGATATCGGGGGTGACGAGGCTCGCATAGGGTATGTAATGGGAACCTTCGGTATAACTTCAATAGGAGCCATCCCCTTCGTAGCTTTTCTGATAGACCACTACGGGCGAAGAAGATTCATGCTTGCGGGTTCTTCTCTGATGTTTTTGGTTTCCCTTCTCTATATTTTTATATCGGATATTGACGTGAAAATATTCCTCCTGAGACTCATGCAGGGAATAGCTTTCGCTTTTTTCTTCACCTCGGCCGCCACGGCGGTTTCAGACTATGTTCCCAGTGAAATAAGGGCTTACGGACTCGGCATTTTCGGTGCCTTCACCATAGCTTCCTACTCGATTGGACCTACCATTGGAGAATTTATGATAGAAAGATTCAGTTATTCGGTCTTCTTTCTTTATACCTCTTTTTTCAGCCTGCTTGCCTTTATTCTCTGTTTTCTCTCGCGGGAGGGAAGCTTCAGGGTATCCGAAAAATCCATTTTCAGCGGCTTTTTCGACGTTGTCTTCTCTCCGAGGTTCCGCGTGCTTCTGCTGACCAATCTTATAATTGCAGTGGGGCTTGGAAGCATGCTTAATTTCTTCTCCGTTTTTCTCGAGGGAAACGGAATTCATGCGTGGAGCTTTTTTCTTACATATTCCGTAACCGTCATATTGATCAGGGTCCTGGGCGGGAAGCTTCCGGATATTGTTGAGAGAAGAAAGATAGCCCTGCCTTCAATGCTTATCATGATATTTTCGCTGCTCATGATTTTTTCCATAAACTCCACTTTGAGCGCTGTTCTGGTTTCTTTCGTCTTCAGCCTGGGTTACGGAATTCTCTACCCCACCATAAGCGCGATGATTATCGACAGGGCGCTAGATGATGAGAGGGGAACGGCGATGGGCGCGTTTAACATGTCATTTAGCATCGGGATAAATTTTTTCGCTTTCGCTCTTGGAATCATAGCGCGCGATTACGGTTTTTCGAACATGTATTCGGCAACGGGAATATTCATGTTTGCGGGGTGCATTATCTTTACCTATAAATATTTTATAAGCGCAGGGAGGGTGAACCGTCTTTCATGAAAATAAAACCCGGTGATACCGTTCTCCTCGTTTCACCTGACAACAAAAGCTTTATGGTGGTGGTAGAAGAGGGCAAGTCGTTCAGTTCTCACATGGGAATACTCGACCTCTCCTCCGCTCTGGGGAAAAAATGGGGAGAAACGATAGTTTCAAGCCTTGGAAACGATTTTGTGCTTCTTAACCCTACCGTGGAACAAAAGATCATGAAGGTGAGAAGGGCTACCCAGATCGTTTATCCCAAGGACGCGGCCCTGATTCTCTTTAAAACGGACGTGAGGGCGGGAACCAGGGTTGTCGAAGCCGCTACCGGTTCTGGAGCTCTTACCATTGCGCTTGCGAATTCGGTGGCCCCCTCCGGAAAAGTCTACACGTACGAGAAAAGAGAGCAGTTCATGAATAACGCCAAAGATAACGTACGACGGGCGGGACTTTCTGAATACGTGGAATTTAACTGCGGCGACGCCAGAGAAGGTTTTAGGGAAAGGGAAGTTGACGTCGCTATACTTGATCTTCCTTCTCCATGGTATGGAATTCCGGCGGCTTACGAGGCCCTTGCTTCCGGAGGGAGAATCGCAAGCATCTCCCCAACATACAACCAGGTGGAAAGAACCGCGGAATCGCTTGAGGAAACGGGTTTTGTGAGAATCGAAACGGTGGAGCTTATAATGAGGAACTATCAGGTGAAAAAGGGGAAAACCCGCCCGGATAACAGGACCGTGGCACACACAGGATTTCTTACCTTCGCTTTCAAGGGAACAGGTGATGCTGACGCTCACGAATCAAAATGACTAATGAACGACTTCTCAGAGAAGGCGCGGAACAAATAGGCATCGAGAACGTCAGGACAGATCTTTTCCTCTCTTATGTTGATCTGCTGTGCAAATGGGGCAGGCGCATAAATCTAAGTTCGGTTCTCACTGACCGGGAAATCATAATCAAGCATCTGATTGATTCCCTCACGGTGGCTGAATTCATGTCTCCCGGTTCAAGGGTGATCGACATAGGCACTGGGGCCGGTTTTCCCGGAATTCCGCTTTCTATCTACGACCCGTCCCTTAGCGTTACGCTCCTTGAGTCGGTGGGGAAGAAAGTCGCTTTTTTAAAGGACGCGAAAAGATCTCTCGGACTTGACGGCATCGATATCCACCATGGGAGAGCGGAGGAAGTAGACAGAGCAATGAGAGGGGGGTTTGACCGGGTGACGTTCCGGGCTCTTGGGAGTGTCGGTACCGTCGTGGCCCTCGGCGCTCCCTATCTGGATATAGGAGGGGAGATGGTTATAATGAAGGGGCCCCGGGGAAAGAAGGAATGGGAAGATTACGCGAACCGGTATCCGGGAAATATGGAACTTCTTTTGACAAAAGAACTTGAGCTGCCTTTTTCAGGTGATAAAAGGACGATTATTGTCGCAAAGCCGATATCTCGGCAGATGGAGACGAAAGTTTGAAAACCGTAGGAGTAATAGGCGGAAGCGGTCTTTATGAAATGGAAGGCCTTTTGGACGTTAAAACCGTTTCTATGGAGACCCCATGGGGCAAGCCCTCCTCAAGTCTGCTCACGGGAACCCTCGGCAATGTGCGAATGGTTTTTCTTCCAAGACACGGGACAGGACACACGGTATCCCCGTCTGAGATAAATTTCCGGGCGAACATATACGCGATGAAGGCTATGGGAGTCGAGCTGATTATATCCGTAAGCGCCGTGGGAAGCTTGAAAGAGGAAATAGAGCCTGGGCACATAGTGATACCCGATCAGTTCATTGACAACACTAAACGGAGGCCTTCTACGTTCTTTGAAGGTGGTATAGTAGCCCACGTTTCAATGGCCGAACCAGTGTGCTCCGTGCTGTCAGGTTGTCTGCGGGAAGCGTCGCTTCGTTGCGGCGGGACGGTTCACTCGGGAGGAACCTACGTCTGTATCGAAGGGCCTCAGTTCTCTACCAGGGCGGAGAGCCATCTCTACAGAAAATGGGAAGCGGAGATAATAGGAATGACCGCGATGCCTGAAGCGAAACTTGCCAGGGAAGCTGAGATCTGCTATTCCGTAATAGCTCTTTGCACCGATTATGACTGCTGGAACGAAGATCATGACGACGTCACGGTTTCGGACATAATCGAAGTCATGAATAAAAACGTTGAAGCGGCAAAAGAAATAGTGGCTGCTACAGTTGATACTATCCCTGAAGAAAGGGAATGTCCTTGCGAGGGCGCCCTGAGCCACTCCATAATAACGTCCTCGGACTGCGTAACCGAAGAGACCAGGAACAGATTTGAACTTTTCGTCAAAAAATACATGTAGAGGTCCCAATGAGTATCGTCGTTGTAGGGTCAGTGGGAATTGACACAATAGAAACACCTTTTGGAAGAGAAGAGAATGTTCTCGGAGGGTCCGCCTGTTATTTCTCTCTGGCGGCCCGTAATTTTACGGATGTTCATATGGTCTCCTCCGTTGGGGAAGATTTTCCCCCGGACTATTCCGAACTGCTTCGCTCAAGGGGCATTGATACGGAGGGAATAGCGATCAGCGCCGGAGAAACCTTCAGATGGGAAGGCAGATACGACTATGATATGAAGGATCCGGAAACTGTCTCCGTCACCCTTGGCGTTCTGGGATCGTTTGACCCTGTGGTTCCCGAGAAATCCAGAGATGCTGACTATCTTTTCTTAGCCAACACGGACCCTGAAATCCAGATGAAGGTTCTTGAGCAGGTAAGCTCGCCCCGAGTTGTGGCCTGCGACACCATGAATTTCTGGATAGACAACAAACTGGAGGAACTGAAAACGCTCCTCGGCAGAGTCAACATTCTCATAATAAACGACTCTGAAGCAAGACAGCTGTCCGGGGAACCATTGATGGCCAGAGCGGCGAGAAAGATAATGGACATGGGACCGGAGTTTCTGATTGTGAAAAGAGGGGAGTACGGGGCTTTGCTTTTTTCCCAGGAAGATCTGTTTTTCGCCCCAAGTTACATGCTTGAGCAGGTGCTTGACCCGACGGGAGCGGGGGACACTTTCGCCGGAGGATTTATGGGCTACGTTTCGTCTATGGATAAGGACCTTGACTTTGCCGGTTTTAAAAAAGGGGTTGCCTACGGAAGTGTGCTGGCTTCCTTTACGGTTGAGGATTTCAGCGTAAGACGTCTGGGCTCGCTACAGAAAGAGGAAATAGAGCAAAGATACGCAGAGTTTCTGAAGCTCTCGACCATGTAGAAGAGAGAATCAGCTCAGGGACTTTACGTATTTCATGCGGATATTGTAAATCATATCGTCAAGAAGCTGCTTTTCCTCTTCAGTTAGATTCCCTTCGGTTTTTTCCGCCAGTATTTCCAGTATGCTTATGGTGTGCTTGGCGGCGGGAATGTTAACCTCTCTTTTTTTTGAGTGGGGATCGGGAATTTCACCCAAATGAATGAGGGCCGAGGCGTTTAATGAGAGAATAAAGCCCGAAAAGTCCATTTTTAATTCTTCTTTTTCACCGCTCACGATAAATCACTCTCCTTACAGGTAAGTTCTTGACGCCGTTGAACCAAATTATAGATACTGGAGGAGTTTTTTTCTAGGGTCGTAGGGATATTTCTCCTTAATCTCGTCCATGAGTCTCTTCATGTCCTCGCCGGATTCCTTCGGCATTGCTATCTGAACGACTACGAACTGGTCTCCTCGTTTGCCGGTCTTGGGATTTTTTACTCCTTTTTCTTTGAGCCTCATTTTCGTTCCGCTTCCCACGCCGGGCGGTATAGTAAGTTTTACAGGGCTCTCTATAGTCGGCACGTCGATCAGCGTTCCCAGGACCGCCTCATAGACCGTTAGCGGAAGATCGATATATATATCGTCGTTTTCTCTTTTGAAAACCTGATGGGACAAGACCTTTATTTCGAGAATAAGGTCTCCGGCCATGGAATTTATTTGTTCGCCTTTGCCCGGCAATCTTACCTTGGACCCGGTTTTCACTCCGGCCGGAATCTTGACCGTTATTTTCCTGGTTCCGCCCTCGGGGGACTTAAGCAGAAGTTCTTTCTCTCCGCCTTTTACCGCCGTTTCAAAATCAAGGGTTACAGTATGCTGGATGTTTTTCGGTCTTCTCGGCTGCTGTCGCACGTTACTAAAATCAAAGACATCTCCGAAACTTCCCCCAGCTCCACCCATACCGTAAGCCCCGCCTCCCTGCGAAAAGATATCTTTGAAGATTTCGTCTATGTCCGGAAACCCCCGTGAATACTGCCTGTAGCTTCCTCCACCTGTTCTCTGTCCGCCAAAACTGCTTGTCCCGAACATGTCGTAGGTTTTTTTCTTCTCGGGGTCCGAGAGGGTTTCGTAAGCGTGCTGAATTTCCTTGAACTTCTCCTCGGATTTTTTGTCCCCCTGATTCATGTCGGGGTGGTGTTTTCTCGCGAGGTCTCTGTACGCTTTCTTTATCTGGTCCTGCGTCGCGTTTCGCGGCACGCCTAGCACCGCGTAAAGATCTTTTTCCGCGTTCATGAAGATAAAAACTCCGATTTTTTCATCTCATTATAATACTACTTGAGATTGAAGGAAATTGATTAGGAATTTATATACTTGAATGCCCGCAGGAGGTACCTTTTTGACTGTTGTGCCAGATTACATTAAGAAAACTGTCGCCGTGACGGGCGCGGCCGGGTTCATCGGCTCAAGACTGGTGGAGAGACTGGCACAATCAGACCATGTGAACAGAGTTATAGCGCTTGACTGTCTCCCGCTAGACATATCCTATCCGAAAGTCACGGCATTCCAGAAGGACATCCGGGAGTCCGCTGCGGACATTCTGCGAAAGTACCAGGTCGATGCGGTTGTCCACTTGGCCTTTCTCTTGCGGCCCGGACATGACCGCAAGGCAGCGCACAGGGTGAATGTCAGCGGCACGGCCCAGGTGATACATGACTGCTTGGCTGTCGGCATAAAACACCTCGTCTACCTCAGCAGCACCACCGTGTACGGCGCCCGTTCCGGGACTGAGCAGCCATATACGGAGGAATCACCCGTCAGGCCCGTCCGAGGCTTTCGGTACGCCGAGAACAAGGCCGCAGCGGAGCTCAAGCTTAGAACATTCGCAATGAACAATCCCAACTCCCGCGTCACCATACTGCGGGGGTGCACGGTAATGGCGCCCCAGTGCAACAATTTCGTCACTGAGGTTTTTTTCAGACTGGCGAGCGTCCGCGTTCTCGGTGCGGACCCGCAGATGCAGTTCATCCATCTCGACGACCTGCTCGACGCCTTTGAACTGTGCCTGATGAAGCCTGTCTCCGGGGTGTTCAACATCACGGGAGAGGGGAGCGTTGCTTATAGCGAGATTGCGAGCATTGCGGGTAGGCGCGCAATTACCCTCCCGGCTCCGCTTCTCAGGGCCATCACTTGGGTAACATGGATGCTGCGACTGCAAAGCGATTCTCCCGCGTGCGGGATCGAGTACGCAAAATGGCCGTGGGTAGCCAGCAACGAGAAGCTGACACGAGAAACCGGGTTCCGTCCAAAACACACTTCCCGGGAAGCGCTGATGAGCTCGGTGCTGGCGGGCAGTTAATTGCCTTCATCCCTTGGTAACTTCTTGAAAACTGGCGAGGATGCTTAAATTTGTCGATCAGTTCTCTATGGATTCAAGTACTCTGTCCGCAATCTCAAAAAAAGCCTTTCCAGCGGCGCTTTGCGGATCGGATTCCACGATGGGGGTTCCGTTGTCGCCGCCGATTCTTATCCGCGGATCGATCGGGATTTCCCCGAGAAACGGAACTTCAAACCTCTCCGCCATGCGTCTTCCTCCGCCCCTGCCGAATATGTCTATCTTGCCGTCCACATCGGGCATATCGAGATAGCTCATGTTCTCCACTATGCCAAGAATGGGAATATTCAGCTTGTTAAACATCAGTATTCCCCTTCTTACGTCCACTAGAGCCACATCCTGAGGAGTGGTTACTATAAGACCCCCGCTTATCGGGGCCGTCTGCGCCAGAGAGAGCTGGGCATCCCCGGTACCTGGAGGAAGGTCAATTACCAGGTAATCCGTTCCGCTCCACTCAACGTCTTCAATAAACTGCTTTATCGCTCCGTGTACCATCGGACCTCTCCATATCACAGCGTCCTCCTCGTTCACCAAAAAGCCGATGGACATCACCTTGAGGCCGAATTTTTCTATGGGAACGATCTTGTCGTCGGCGGTCGCGCGGGGTTTTTCGTTTATTCCCATCATTAAAGGAGCGCTCGGCCCCCAAATATCAGCATCCATAAGCCCGACTTTCTGTCTTTTTTTTGAGATTGCCAGGGAGAGATTGGTCGCTATTGTCGACTTGCCGACTCCGCCCTTGCCGCTTGCGACGGCTATGTAGTACTTTATGTCGGGAAGCTTGCTTTCTTCACTGCCCGCGTCGGCGGTTATCTGCTTCTGCGGCCGTGAGCCGATCTTCATCGAGAGGTCCTCGACTCCGGGTATGCCGAAGACGGCTTTTCGGACCTCTTCCTCGATTGCGGACTGAAGTTTCTGGTCGGGTTTGGGAAGTACTATGGTGAGGGTTACCTTCGAATCTTCCACAACAATGTCTTTTACGAGACCGAAGGATATTATGTCCCGGTTAAACCCCGGATAGTTAACACCCTTAAGAACTTTTATTATTCGTTCTCTGGTTAGTTCCACGCAGAAAGTTCCCCCTAAGTGATACCCAGTTTCTTTTTTCCTTCCTCGGATATCATGTCGGGGTTCCAGGGAGGATCCCATATCACCTCTATAAGAACGTTATCGGCTCCCGCGTTCTTAAGGGCCATTTCAGCCTGGCCCGCTATCTGTGCTCCCATGGCGCACCCCGGGGTGGTAAGGGTCATCTTGATCTGAACGTTTTTCCCTGAAATCTTGGTGTCGTAAATAAGTCCGAGATCCACTATGCTCACGGGAAGTTCAGGGTCGTAAACATCCTTAAGGGCACCGTAGACCGTCTCTTCCGTTATTTCGGAGCTGTCTTCGGGTTTTTTCTTCTTTTCGAACTTGGTAAAAGAGACGGAGCTTTTATCCTTGGAGGAATCGCCCCTGTCTATCTGGATTATCTTTTTCATCCCCATAATTTTGCCTCCTGATTTTCTCTTTATTGATAACTACAAGAAACTTATTGAGCCGGCTTTTCCTTATGCCATTTCAGGTTGTTTCCTATACTTTGCCGAACTCTTCAAAAGAAATAAAGACCTCGGGGTATTAGCCGAGTTAAAAAATCTTTGAAACAGGCATTCAGCCTTACGCTTTCTTGACACTATAATAACTATTCAATAGCATTTTCCGCAAGTTATGAGGCAATCCCGGCAGATATCAATCGGTGACGTAAAAATAGGCGGGGGAGCTCCCGTTTCGGTTCAGTCAATGACCATTACCGACACGAGAGACGTTGCGTCAACGGTTTCCCAGATAAAAAGGCTTGAGGAAGCGGGTTGTGACATCGTCAGGGTCGCCGTTCCCGACATGGATGCCGCAAAGGCTCTGGGGGCGATAAGAAAAGAGATAAGAATCCCCCTTGTCTCGGACATACACTTTGATTACAGGCTGGCCCTTGAATCAATAAGACAGGGAGTCGACGGGATGAGAATAAATCCCGGGAATATCGGCGCCAGGTACAGAATAAAGGCCGTGGTCGACGCCTGCAGGGAAAGGAGAATTCCCATAAGAATAGGCGTGAATTCGGGATCCCTTGAAAAAGACATACTCAAAGAGCACAAACACCCGACCGCCGAGGCCCTGGTTGAAAGCGCGATGAGGCATGTGCGCATACTCGAAGACCTTGATTTTCTCGACATAAAGATTTCGGTTAAGTCCACAGACGTGAGGAAGATGATCACCGCATACAGAATGCTCGCGGACAAGACCGAATACCCTCTCCATCTCGGAGTCACCGAGGCAGGGACCCCGGGGATGGGAACGGTGAAATCCGCCATAGGGATCGGAGCGCTTCTGGCTGAAGGAATAGGCGACACGATAAGGGTGTCCTTAACGGGTGATCCGGTGGAAGAGATAGTTGTCGGAATGAACATACTGAGGTCTCTTGGAATTAGGAACAACGGAATTGAACTTATCTCATGTCCGGGCTGCGGGCGGCTTGAAATAGATCTTGAGAAGCTGGTTTCTGAAGTTGAACAGGGTGTTTCCGGTTTTAACCTTCCAAGACCTGTTAAAGTCGCCATACTGGGTTGCGTTGTTAACGGGCCGGGCGAGGCTGCGGAAGCCGATATAGGAATAGCGGGGGGAAGGGGCAAGGGAATGCTTTATCGGGACGGAAAGCTGATAAAATCCTTCAGAGAAGCCGATTTGGTCGGGGAACTTGTCAAGGAAATAGAAAGAAACTACGTCAATTGAACTGAAAACCCCGCGAAATTGCTTTCCACCTGAGTTCAAATCACTTTAAAGGAGAAAAACGGATGAGGTTTTCTTCCTATTTCATACCCACGGTCAAAGAAGACCCTTCGGATGCCGAGATCATAAGCCACAAGCTTATGGTAAGAGCCGGCATGATAAGAAAGCTCGCGGCCGGGATCTACAACTACCTTCCTTTGGGACTCAGGTCCATAAGAAAAGTCGAGAACATAGTGCGGGAAGAAATGAACAGGGCAGGAGCCATAGAGCTTCTCATGCCCGCGGTGCTGCCGGCCGAACCCTGGATCGAGAGCGCCAGGTGGGATTACTACGGAAAGGAACTGCTTCGCTTCAAGGACCGAGCCGAACGGGATTTCTGTCTGGGACCCACGCACGAGGAAATAATAACGGACATAGTCAGGAGGGAGGTTCGCTCCTACAAACAGCTCCCCGTTAATTTTTACCAGATACAGACGAAATTCAGAGACGAGATCCGTCCCCGTTTCGGAGTTATGAGGGCGCGTGAGTTCATAATGAAAGATGCCTACAGCTTCGACGTTTCGGATGAGGGGGCGGATCGCTCCTACCAGGCGATGTACGACGCTTATGTACGTATATTTGAAAGATGCGGGCTCGCATTCAGCGTGGTCGCCGCCGACTCGGGAAACATCGGCGGAAGTTTCTCGCATGAATTCATGGTGACCGCCGACACCGGGGAAGACATAATAATGAGTTCCACGGAGGCCGATTACGCCGCCAACCTCGAACTCGCAAAAATCGGCATTTCAGAAGACGAGAGAGAAGGGTTAAGACCAACCTCCGGGCTTGAGGAAGTCTCCGAGGTCCATACGCCGGGACTTAAAACGGTTGAGGATGTGGCGCGGCTTTTTAAGGTCGGGCCGGAAAAACTGATAAAGACCCTTATAGTAAGTACCGAAGCGGAACCGGTAGTCGCGCTTGTAAGGGGGGATGCGGAGCTCAGTCTAACCAAGCTTCGGAATTTTCTCGGATGCGATGTAGCGGAACTGGCCGACCCGCAGACAATTCTTGAGGTTTCGGGGGGACCGCTCGGATTCAGCGGACCCGTAGGACTTAAGAGAGAGAACGTGAGGGTGGTTGCGGACAAATCCGTTCGCAACATTAAAAACGCCGTAACGGGAGCCAACAAAGGCGACTACCATATAACCGGCGTTAACCCCGGGCGGGATTTTGAGGCCGACTCCTATGCGGACATAAGGGTGGCGAGGGAAGGGGATCCGTGCCCGGTTTCTGAAAACGGCGTTCTGAAGGCGTCAAGGGGCATTGAAGTCGGACACGTTTTCAAGCTGGGAACCAAGTACAGCGAAGCCATGGGAGCTACCTACGTTGATGAGAACGGAGCGGAAAAACCGCTTGTTATGGGTTGTTACGGGATAGGGATAGGAAGGACGGTAGCGGCGGCGATAGAACAGAACAACGATGAGTACGGAATAAAATTTCCCGTTCCCATAGCCCCGTTTGAAGTTTGCGTGCTTCCGATAAACACAAAGCAGCAGGACGTAAAGGATGCGGCGGAGAAAATATACTCAGCGCTTCTCCGCGACGGAGTGGATGTTCTTATTGATGACAGGGCGGAGACCCCCGGCGTGAAATTCAAGGACTCGGATCTGCTCGGAATCCCGATTCAGGTTATCGTCGGGCAAAGAAGCCTGAAAGAGGGCAATGTGGAGATAAAGAACAGAAACTCCGGCGAGAGAACAAACGTTACCGTAGAAAAAGTTCCGGGAGAAATTGCCGCTCTCTTGGCTGAAGATAGATAATCAGGATCTGAAGCAGGATTTCTCTGCCGCTGGAAAGTCGTAAGGGCGCTTGTTAAAATCTTTTCTAGTACCTTTCGGTGCCAACTCTTCAACTAAACGCAGGAGAGAAGTGTACTTCGTGGGCACGTGATCAAAAATGAGAAAGTTAAAGATATGATGTGCAAGCTTCGTAAAACGGGCAGTCTGGTTGCGGTTCTGATCTTGTTCCTGACAGTTCTTACCCTGACAGCTGAGCATACGATGGCCGGGGAGGAAGGGGAAGAGAATGACGTTCTTGTAGGTGGCCGGCCGCATTCAGAAGTCATGTCAAAGAGACTGCACCCCATGGCGGTGATCACCCGGCGTGACATTGAACTCTCCGGTATAACCAAATTAAGCGATCTTTTGTCGCAGAGATCGAACTTTAATGATTTCGGTTCACATAGACCATTTATCCTCGGACCGGGTCGTTATACAGTCCTGGTAAACGGAAAGCACGCCACAAGTTTTGACATCGACCTTGACCTAATCCCGGTTTCGGCGATTGAACGCGTTGAGATTTTCAAGGACAGCGCAAGCGCCCCTTATGTCGGAAAAGCTACCAGTGCCTTAATAAATATAGTCTTCAGAAACGATTATGAAGGTCTTGAAGTCCGCTCGGGCGTCGCACGTCCGCGCGCTGAGGGCGGAGATTCGGAATACCTGAGCACTATTTGGGGCAGCGCTCTGGGAGAAGGCCATATAAGCTTCGGCGCAGAAATATTCAGGCGCAATGAGGTTCGTGATGCGGACCGTGACTACAGCCGTGCGGTATATACCCCGGGAGGCTCCTTGGCGAATGCCCAGGGGGTGTCCAGAGGCGGCAACACCCTGTTTCTTACAACAGCTGACGGCAAGGAGATAACGGCACCGCTTGGCGACTGTGATGAAAGCGCATACACGGGAATATTAACAACCTCCTCCGGGGACAATACGCCTGGGAGTGTCTGCGGTTTCGCCCATGCCGACATCTCATGGCACCTGCGGCGCAGGGAAAACGATAACGTATTTATGGATTTCCATTACCCCGTCGGGGATGCGACCGTTATTGAAATTAAAGCCCGGGTCGCGAGATCAAGAACGAAACTGCTTCAGGCGCCGGAATCAGGCGGTTTCTCATTCGCACCGACCGGGATACTCAAGCAGAACATGATCAACAACATTGAAGGTCTTGACGAAGGAAATTTCCCGAGGGAAGTCAGCGTTGAGCATAGCTTCTTGGGGCATGGAAACCTCCAATGGAACACGAATGTAACGGATTACGATATCTCGGCGGGTTTGGAAGGAGAAATCAAAGGCAGTATAGATTACCACGCAGATATTCACTACAATCGCTACGAGTATACCGATACAGGCGGCACTTATGTTCACATACCGACAATTAAAGCCGCAATTGAAAACGGAATTTACGATATCCAGGATCCTCTTTCAGAAGCCGCAAGGCATAAGACAGCAATCGGTGACAGCAGTTTGCAAAGGTATGTGAATAAACAGTTTCATCACATTGAGTCAATACTTATACTGGATGGCCCGTTATTTGAGATCTCGGGCAACAAGATCAGTTGGCTGGCAGGCTATCAGCTCTCATATAATAAACAAAGCAATACCTACGAATATTCTGATCGTTACGACCATTTGGTTGATCCTGTCGATACGCTCGGAGAAATTCCGGATTCCGTAACGGTTAATCGTCGGATTCTGGCTTTCTTCGGCGACATATGGATACCGCTTGGTGATATGCTGGATTTTTCCCTGTCAGGCCGATATGAGAACTGGGAACACTTGCCGGAAATATTTCTGCATCGCATAGCAGGCCTTTATCGGATAACGCCGAATCTGGCTCTTCGCGCCTCCTGGAGCCGGGGATCACGAATTCCGGGAGTGTCCGGGCTGTACGAAGGAGAACCCACCACTTACCCTTCTGTATGCGATGCTGACACGGTAACCGCGGATTGCCCCATGGAACAGGTGGAACTCAGTCAGAATGCCAACCCGAATTTGGAACCGGACAAGACCGAGAGCTTTGCAACCGGAGTTTCGGTGGGCGGGGGCCCATTTTACGCAAGCGCCGACTGGTTTCGCCTGCGGACTTCTGACATACCAAGCATGCTGGACCCGCAGTTTATAGTAACCCTGGAAAGAAAAGGAGAGCTTGGGGACTACCCTTCAATTAGGGTGATACGCCGTGACGGTCGATTAACCGGAATTGAGAGCCTCTTTACCAATAGCGGAGGATCGGACATTGACGGAGTTGACATCGGAATTAAAACCGACTGGGAAATCGACTGGGCGAATTTCATGCTCAACGCCAACTGGCTCAGGGTAACGAACTACGAAAGACGAATAGCCGGACAAGTGCAACCCGAAGACATCCCGCGCGACCGTCTGCACCTTTTGCTCGGCGCAGGTCGGGACAATGTTAGCGTGCGATGGAGCCTGCAGGCGGTCTCGGACTACTGGAACGACGACAGGAGCAAACGCTACCGGCACTGGGTTGGACATGATGTCGTGTTTAACTGGGAGAGTGCGTTCGGTTTTAGCTGGTTTGAGCTTACGGGAGGCATACTGAACATCGGCAACGAGGGTCAATCCCGCCCTGATCAGAATGAAGACCAGGTGTTGTACCTTGACTCCATACTGGGACGAACACTGTTTCTTACTACCAAGTTTGAACTTTGATACGTAGTTATTTTTCTCCGAAAGTAAAGTTTCCTTCTTTGTCCAGATCCACTTTTACCCTGGTCGAGCCCTTGAAATTTCCTTTCAGTATCTCGTTTGCAAGCGGGTCCTGTACGTATTTCTGTATGGCGCGTTTAAGCGGTCTTGCCCCGAAAACAGGATCGTAACCAACATCGACCAGCCTTGTAACGGCTTTCTCTGAGAGCTCTATGGCGAGATTTTTCTCCGCGAGCCTCTCTTGCAGATGTCCGATCTGGATCTCGGCTATTTTCGCGAGGTCCGTTCTTTCCAGACTGCTGAATATGACAACTTCGTCAATTCTGTTTAGAAACTCGGGACGAAAATAGTTTCTGAGCATCTCGTTTATCTTATTTTCCGTTTCCTCGCCGTTTCCTGACGATTCCTGTATGTGCTGGCTTCCGAGGTTTGAGGTCATTATTATTACCGTGTTCCGGAAATCAACGGTTCTCCCCTGTCCATCGGTGAGCCTTCCGTCGTCAAGAATCTGAAGAAGCAGGTTAAACACATCGGAATGCGCTTTTTCTATCTCGTCAAAAAGCACCACGGAATAGGGTCGTCTCCTCACGGTTTCTGAGAGCTGTCCCCCTTCCTCGTACCCGACATACCCGGGAGGAGCTCCGATCAGTCTCGATACCGAGTGCTTCTCCATGTACTCGCTCATGTCAATCCGTACGATCGCGTCTTCGTCATCAAACATGAACTCGGCAAGCGATCTGGCGAGTTCAGTCTTCCCGACTCCGGTAGGTCCGAGGAACATAAACGAGCTTATCGGCCTTTTCGGGTCAGAGAGCCCGGCCCTTGACCTGCGAAGCGCATTTGAGACCAGTCTTATCGGCTCAGGCTGTCCCACCACCCGCTTCGAGAGCCTTTCTTCCATGTGAACGAGTTTCTCCACCTCTTCCTCAATCAGGCTTGATACCGGTATTCCCGTCCACTTCGATACAACCACGGCTATATCCTCGGCACCTACTTCCTCGCGAAGCATCTTCCTTTGACTCTGTACTTCGGAAAGCTCCGCACCCAGGCTCTCCATATTCCTTTCAAGCTCCGGGATTCTGCCGTAAAGAAATTCGGATGCGCGGGAGAGGTCTCCTTCTCTCTGTGCCCTCTCCGCATCCATTCTTCCGTTTTCTATTTCCTCTTTGGTCTTTCTTATCCTCGATATGCAGTCTTTTTCTTTCTGCCAGTGCGCTTCAAGCATCTCCGCTTCCTCTTTTAGTTCCGAGAGGTCTTTTTCAATCTCTTCGAGCTTTCCCAGAAGTTCAGGGTCCTGCTCTTTTCTGAATCCCTCCCTTTCTATCTCAAGGCGCATTATCTTTCTTTTTATTTCGTCTATCTCCGTCGGCACGGAGTCAATCTCCATCTTGAGCCGCGCCGAGGCCTCATCCATGAGGTCAACGGCCTTATCGGGCAGAAACCGCCCGGAGATATACCTGTTTGAAAGCTGGGAAGCGGCAACAAGAGCCTCGTCCTTTATCTTCACGCCGTGATGAACTTCGTATTTTTCCTTAAGACCTCTTAGGATCGACACGGTTTCCTCCACGGAAGGTTCTTCAACGTAGACCTGCTGAAACCTGCGTTCAAGGGCGGCGTCTTTTTCTATGTGATTTCTGTATTCATCAAGAGTGGTCGCACCTATGCAGTGAAGTTCTCCCCGTGCCAGGGCCGGCTTCAGCATGTTTGACGCGTCCATGGCTCCATCGGCCGCTCCGGCTCCAACTACGGTGTGCATCTCGTCTATGAAAAGAATTATCTCTCCCTGGGATTCCGTGACTTCCTTCAGTACGGCCTTGAGCCTCTCCTCGAACTGTCCCCTGTACTTTGCTCCTGCGAGCAGGGACCCCAGGTCAAGGGAAATCAGCTTTTTGTCTTTAAGTCCTTCGGGAACGTCAGAGTCGACTATGCGCTGGGCGAGCCCCTCGACTATGGCCGTTTTCCCCACTCCGGGCTCCCCTATGAGTACCGGGTTGTTCTTCGTTCTTCGAAGGAGTACCCGGATCACGTTCCTTATCTCGTCATCCCTTCCTATAACAGGATCTATCTTTCCGCTCCGGGCAAGTTCGGTGAAATCCTTTCCGTACTGGCGAAGCGGTTCCATGGTGTCTTCAGGGTTCTGCGTGTTCACTGTCTGGCTACCTCTCAGTTCTTTAAGTGCCTTTAAAATCCCTTCTTTGGTCACGCCCGATTCTGAAAATCCGTTTTTCAACGCCCCGGAGGCGCGAGAAACCACTCCAATCAGAAGATGTTCTGTGCTTACGTATGTGTCTTCAAGATGCTGCGCTTCCTTCTCGGCCGACCGTACGGCAGAGCCAAGTTCTCTGCTCATGTATATCTGGTCGGATGCCCCTTTTACCTTGGGAAGCTTTGATATCTCTTCAGTTGCCGTCCGCGCAAGCGCCCGGGGGTCGGAGCCCAGTCGCTCCAGAATGTTGGTTGGCATCCCGGGCTGACTTACAAGGGCCGCGAACAGATGGGGCAGGTCAATTACCTGATTTCCGCTGTCGCTCGCCGCACTCTGGGCTTCCACGATAGCTTCTTGCGCTTTCAAAGTGAATTTTTCGGGCGAAATCATCTCAGACACAAAATAATTCTTCTTTGCGCGGAATCAAGAAATTGCCCGAAATTGAAAACCGGTGGGGAAGGAGATAAGAAAAGATCGCGCAACAGGTTCCAAGCGCGGTTAAAACACCGCGCGCAACCTGACTGCACGGAAAAAACCGGAAGATTAAAAAACTGATTAAAGCGTGTCTGCGTTATTTCCCGAGGATGCTAACGACGCAGGTAATTCCGTCCATGGCTGGCTGGGCGCCTCCCATGGTCTCGATGATTCCGACTTTCGCGTCTTTTACCTGGCGCTCGGGCTCGACTTCTCCTCTTAGCTGCCTTACGATCTCAGCAGTTTGAAGAAGCCCGGTAGCTCCGACCGGATGTCCACGCGAAAGCAGACCCCCGCTAGGATTGACGGCGACTTTATCGCCTCCGACCCATGTGCTTTTTTCGTCTATGAGAGTCGCTCCATCTCCCTTCTCGCAGAAGCCTAGAGATTCAACAACCATCATTTCCGCTATTGAGAAAGCATCGTGAATTTCGGCCACGTCCATATCCTCGGGCCCCAGTCCCGCCATTTCGTAAGCCATCTGGGAAGTTCTCCAGACATTCTCGGAAGGGTCGCAGGTAAGACCTGTGGGGCTGCTGTATTTACCCGACTGCGCAACGCAGCCCAGTATCTTTACCGGCATCTTTTTAGCGAGCTCTCCGACCTGTTCCTCGGAACACAGAACCGCGGCCGCGGCGGCGTCTCCAACGGGACAGCACATGTTGCGCGTAAGCGGGTCGGCGATAACCGGCGCGTTCAGTACTTCCTCCACGGTTGTAGGCTTCCTGTACTGGGCAAGAGGATTGAGCGAAGCATGGTGGCGGCTTTTTACGACGACTTCTGCCAGCTGCTCCAAGGTGACTCCGTATTCTTCCATGTATTTTGAAGCTCTTATGGCGTAGAGTCCGGGCATTCCCATGCCGATTGACACCTCAAGGTCATCTTCCTCGAGGGGCAGGGGACCTCCGGAGAGAATTCTGCTCAGGTTCTCAACGCCGAGAGCGAGCGCTATGTCGTACTGACCGTAGGCTATTGTTCTCCAGGCTTCCCAGAGGGAAAGCGTTCCGCTTCCGCAGGCTCCCTCCACGTTTATGGTCGGCTGTCCGACGAGTCCTATATCCTTAAGCGCTCTCTGCCCAACTCCCATGCCCTGGTAGACATGGCCGCAAAAGGCGATTTCTATTTTTCGCGCGTGAATTCCCGAGTCCTGTATCGCGGACCATGCGGCTTCCCTTGCGAGAATGTGAGCTGGTTTGTCGGGAAATCTTCCGCAGGCGGTGTTTCCCACTCCTATGATGTATACGTCTCTCATTGATAATTCCTCCTGCTTGCGCTTTAAATTCGGCAATAAAATGTATACCAAATCGTTTGTGTTGTAAAATTTGAGGGATTTTGATTTTCAATGATGAAATTTCTGTAATTTAATGGTATGATGTCTGGAGAGGTTATGGAGTTCAACTCTGAATAAAAAAATACCCAGATAGGAGGTTATTAATATGAGTGATGTACCAAGTGCCAGCGAAGTTGGTAATATCATGGACACCTTCAGTTCCATAGGACTAAGAAGGTCCATCAGGTGGTACGAGCCGCATAAGTCCGTCGAGAAATGGAAGGTTCAGGCCATGCTGGAAGCTGCCAGGCTTTCTCCTACGGCAGGCAACTTCAATGGACAAAGAGCAATAGTTGTATACAGGGATGAAGATCCCGAAATATGGGAGTTTATATCCGACTGGAGTCAGATCACAACGCAGATGGCTCCCGTGCTTATCTTCTGGTGCTATGACATGGGCAACTATGACACAATGGGTCAGTCTATCCACGACCTTCTAAGAACCGGAGCACTCGATAAGGCGCATGGCTGGGAATATGACAGGGTATCCAGGCTGTTCCCGCTTCCTGCAATGCTTCCCGATGCGGTGCTGCACAGGCTTGCCGCAATCGATCTTGGAAACGCAATACAGAACGCCTGTCTTGTTGCGACGTCCTTGGGTCTTGGGACCTGTCTTAACGGTGCCAGCGGCGGAGCAAGAAGGAACACGAAAGCAAAGTTCAATCTTCCAGACACTTACGTGTTCAGCTGGCTTATGACCGTCGGCTATCCCGCGGAGAGCATGGACGGCGGCGGAGCAAGAAGCCGTCCCCCGTTTGAAACCATGTTCTTTGAGAAACAGGTCGGAAATGCTTTCCCGAGAGATCCCGAGGTAGTAAAGCTTCTACAGGACCTGAACTTGCTTCAGCCGGCAGGACCCCTTCCCGGAAGACTTGAGGAGATCAACAAGCTCACCAGGCGTTTCGGTCTCGGAGACGAGTGGCTTACGGACTGGCAGCTTGAAGAGTCCCAGCTTGGAGACCTTGCGGGAGACCAGAAGCCTGCCCCCCTCAGTGCCGAGGAAGTTCAGGCTACGGTCGCGGGTGCATCCGCTGACCCCTCAGGCTTTACTCTCAAACCGACGGTAAAGCGGGAGGAAATCCAGAAGTACAGGGAAGAAAAAGGCATAGGAGATGCCGACTAGTTCTAATCAAAAATAAACAAGGAGGTTTTGGTAATGGCAGAGATAACGCTCAATATTCCAGATCCGATTCATGACAGAATAAAGAGAAGGGCCGAGCAGACCAAAAATAGTGATATTGGTATTATAATCGCTACTCTGGCTCTTACTTTTGGCGCTGCGTTTTATGACCATACAAAGTGGCTTCAGAATCTAGATGGAGTGGACGACAAGTCTAAGCCTTGGTAGGGTCACGGAAGTAAAAAGCAAAAGGGGATGTTCGTGCAAACGGTCATCCCCTTTTTTTTACGTACAGATCAAGACGAAACCCTTGGAAAAATCTAAAAGGGGCTATGCAGTAACGGAGACGGAACGGTATCTTCCAATCTTCCTTCCGGGTTAAAATCTCCAGCTTTCGCATCATCCCCGATCTCTTCAGCAACAACTTTTTCTATATAGGAAAGCAACTTGCTGAAACCTTTCCCGTTTTTTGCTGAGACAAGCGGCACTTTAGGAAATGCTTCCCTAAGCGCTGCCTCTGTTTCCGCATCAGCCTGATCAAGCTTGTTAAATACGAGAATGCTTGGGATGTATTCAAATTCCATGGACTCCACTATCTTCATGACGGAATCTATTTTTTCCCTGACTTCGGGATCGCTTGCGTCCGCGACGTGAAGCAGCAGGTCAGCTTCGCCTATCTCTTCAAGCGTTGCCCTGAACGCGTTTATGAGTTCCTTTGGAAGCTTGCTTATGAAGCCCACAGTGTCTGTCATGAGTACATGTTTTCCTCCCGGAAGCATGACTCTTCTTGTCGTCGGGTTAAGGGTTGAGAAAAGCTTATCCTGGGTGACAATGGATGACTTGGTCAGGCGGTTAAAGAGCGTGGATTTGCCGACGTTCGTGTACCCGATAAAAGAGAGAGTCGGAATCTTCGAGGTTTTCCTGTTCTTTCTTGTGTGCTCCCTTCTCCTGCAGAGACCGTCAATCTGTTTTTCTAGCTGCTCAATCTGTTTTCTTATGTTTCTTCTTTCCTGCTCGAGCTTCTTTTCTCCGGGACCTCTTGTGCCTATTCCGCCTCCCAACTGGGAAAAAGTCGTTCCCTTGCCCTTAAGTCTCGGCAGGTTGTACTGATACTCGGCAAGTCTCGCCTGGATCTTTCCTTCGTTTGTCTTGGCGTGTTTCGCGAATATCTGTATTATCAGCTGACTGCGGTCCATTATATCAAGGCCGGATTCTCCTCCGATGGCGTTTGCCTGGGCGGGCGTGAGCTCGGTGTCAAAAATTATGGTGTCCGCTCCGAGGTGTTTGGCGTGAAGGACGATCTCCCTGAGTTTCCCTCTGCCGACAAGATAGCGGGGATCGATGTTTTTTCTTATCTGAACCATCTTGTCGAGCACCACCTTTTCCGCGGAAAGAGCCAGGGAGTTAAGTTCGTCAAGAGATTTCTCGGCCAGGTAACGGAACTTGGTACTGAATCCCACAAGTATCACTCCCTCTCTGTTTTCCTTGCCCCCGTTCTTTAGAAAAGCTCGTCTTAGAGACTGTTCTATGTCATTTATTTCCTGCTCCAGGTTGACATTCAGGCGACCCAGGTCCGAAAACTTCGAAATTTCCCATTTGACCTGACTCTCTCCATTGGGTGGAACAAGGTTCGCGTACTCAAAGCGCCCCGCCGAACCGTTTTGACCGACAGACACAGAGGCCACCAGATCGAGTCTTTCGTTTACCAGAGTCGCAAGATCGGAACCGGTAAGACCGGACCCCTTGAGGTTTGTTCTTACGGCACGAAATCCCCTGAGTCTGTATTTCGCTCTCCGCCTCCTGCCGAGCAGCTTTTCAAAAGGAAAATCGCAGGGTTCCCCGACGAAAACAAACCTCACCTTTCCCTTGCGGTCGATAAGCGCCGTTATGGTTTTTTGAAGCTCGCCCGAGAGGGCTAAAAGAGTGCGGGTAAATTCAAGGGTTACTAGACGGTCCCGGGGAATTTTTCTCTTGTATATTCTGAGTATGTTCTTCTGGTCGCTTCTGGTGAGACCTGAGGTGTTTCCGTAGAGTTTATCTATCTTTTGTTTCCCCTTGATCCATATATTATTATATTGCGCGGAAAATTTGAAGCGTTTTCAGTGGAAAACGAGAAAAAACTTGCCGATTTACGGGTTTTTCAGATCTAAAAACGGCAAAGCTTTCTTGCTTCCGGACTCCGGATTGAAAGCTGCAGAGCAGGGGGTAATACATCGTGGAAACGGAAAAACAGCCATGGATTGCTGAATTTTACGAGAAAGAAAGAACCTCGGCCGACTCGGATGAAATATGCGGGGAACCGAAGAAAGTCTCGGGTTTTCTCTGCCGCAGCTTCGAGGCCTATGCCGAATCCTTAAACAAGGAATACGGCCAGGATGCAATCAGCGTGGTTTCTGTGCCGCCGGGGTTTATGCATGCGGTCTTTGATACCGAGGCGGAAACCCAGGGTTTTTTGCTCCTTTTCGGAACTTCCAGGCTGGTTATGGTTCTCTGCAGGGACGACAACACGGTTACTTTCGTCGGAAGGAAAATCAACCCTGACCCTCAAAAACCAAAAAAGAACCTGAAACTCCTGGGGGTCATCTGGGAAGAGGAGAAAAACGGGGAATATCTTTTCCGGGACAGTACTGGAGTAGAGATCGAGATCCGTGAACTTGTCCTGCGGATAATCCGTTGGGGTACGGGCTAGGGATTAAGGACGATGTGCGTCAGAAAGGCGATGAAGATTATTAGTCCTATAAGCAGCGGTACGCCAAGGATGTAGTGAAACCCTTCTTTTTCGTGCGGTTCGAGATCAAACATTACGGCGCAAGAATAACCTATGCACCCTGTCATTGCAAAGTTTTATTGAAGAGATTCTGAAACTTTGTTAGATTCTTACGGTAATGATTGAATATGTAACGCCTTTTTTCCGCCCTCCAAGCGAACACAAGAGTTTCATTCTGCAGGCCACCATCGGCTGTTCCCATAACAAGTGCACCTATTGCGCCATGTACAGAAAGGAAACCCAGAAGTTCAGGGTAAGGCCTATGGGCGAGATAAAAGAGATTATTGATGCCGCCGAGCGCAATGGATTACTTGAACGGAGGGTTTTCATTGCAGACGGCAACGCGCTTGTACTCTCCACCGCCAAGCTGATGGAAATAATGGATTATCTCCATGAAAAAGCCCCGGGTCTTGAGAGGATCACCATGTACGCGAACATAGGGGACATACTCAGAAAATCGATTGAAGACCTCACGCGTCTCCGGGAAAACGGCCTCAGCATGGTCTACATAGGTTTTGAGAGCGGAGACGATGTGGTTCTTGAGAGAATAGAGAAGGGGGCGGATTTTGCCGAAACCGTTGAAGCCTCAAGAAAACTGAAGGCTTCAGGGATAATGAACTCTGTTATGGTGCTTCTCGGCATCGGCGGGAAGAACAGGAGCAGGGAACACGCCTTGGCTACCGGGAAGCTTCTTACCGAGTGTGACCCGGAATATGTCGGAGCTCTTTCCCTTCAGCTTCGTCCCGGGGCGCCGATTTACAAGCAGTGGCAGGAAGGCCTCTTTGAACTTCCGGACAAGTTTCAGATGATAGAGGAACTTGAGACCATAGTGGAGAATACGGAGCTCTCCGACGGTTATTTCTATTCGAATCACATATCGAACTATCTTCCCGTAAGGGCAAAATTCCCCGAGGAAAAAAACAAAGTTCTTGAAGAGATAAGAGAAGTGTTGAAGACAAGAGACGAAGCTTTCCTTCGTCCGGATTATTACAGAGACGTGGTAAACCAGTACTGAAAAAAAAACTCAAGGAGGCTGAAATGGGAAAAATTGCTACAAGTTCACCGGTTTGGGGCTGCAGCGTGAGCGATCTTAGAGCGCTTGCAGGAATTACGGAAGAGGCAGGCTTTGACGGTATCTTCTCTCCGGAGGTGCCGCCTTACAGCGCCATAACCAACGCTCAGGTGTTTGCGGAGTGCACCGAGAGGATAAACGTCGGAACGTGGATAGCCAATATATACATGCGCCAGCCCGTAGTTGCTACCGCAACGGCGCTGACGATACAGGAAATAACGGGGGGAAGGATGATTCTCGGACTCGGAGTCAGCCACCAGCCCGTTAACGGCAGATACGATATAGACATGGGAAACCCGATCGAGGCTATGAGAAGCTACGTAGGGGAAGTGAGGGCCTTTGCCGACGGAACGTCTCCAAGGCTTTCCCTTAAAAGACCAGCCGATCTCCCGGTCTATATAGCGGGACTTACCAAGGCCGCGGCGGAGCTTGCCGGAGAGGTTGCCGACGGCATAATGCCGTATCTGTCCCCTCCCGCCTACATAGCTACCTTAAAGGAGCATGTTGCCGCGGGCGCCGCGAAAGCGGGAAGGGATCCCTCAACCATATCGATTACAAACGGCATTCCGTCCTTTGTCTCGGATGATGGAGCCGCGGCCGTCGCCGCAGCCAAAAGAGGGCTCGGTCCATACGCCAGGTTTCCTTTCTACCAGAGGCTCATAAGGAACATAGGTTTCGGGGATATAATCGACCAGGTGCAGGACGGAGCGAATCCGGCCGAAGCTTTCACCGATGAGCTCATAGATTCGGTGGCGCTTGCCGGCACGCCCGATCACTGCAAGGGGAAGCTTGAGGAGCATTTCGCAGCTGGGATCGATCTTGCCATACTGGTTCCCGGACCGGTAGGAAAGCAGAGTAATATAGAGGTAATGGAGATAACAGCTAAAGCTTATTCTTAAGTTTTTCGCAGACTATAAAGAGCGGAGAATAGCCGATATTTTCCGCTCTTTTGCTTTTCCGTCACCTGTATTTCCCTCAGTAATCAATCGTTTTCTCAGGACCTGCTGCGGAAATTTGAACTTTTTCACCTGCGCGGTTGAGAACAGAATTTTATAAAAGTATAATTACGGCGATTTTATTCTCTTTGCTTCGGTCCGCCTGAACGTGAGTCTCGATAATAACATTCTGTCCCTGCTCATATTTTTTCCTCTTCTGGGAGCCGTGGTGCTCGCGGTTCTGCCGTATTTCGAGAAGGTTTCCGATTATCAGTTAAAAGCGGTTGCATTCGTAATAACCTTGGTGGAATTCCTGATATCCCTTCCGCTTTTTTTCCGCTTCAACGGCTCGCTTTCCACAATGCAGTTTGAAGAGAAGATTCCCTGGCTTACGGACCTTGGGGTTTCTTATCATCTGGGGGTCGACGGTCTTAGCCTTTTGCTTGTGCTTCTCACCACTTTTCTTTTTCCGATTACGGTTCTTTGCTCCTGGAACGCGATAAGAGGCGGATGGAGAGCGTTTCTTTGCCTTACTCTTTTTCTTGAATCGGCGCTCATTGGGACCTTCGCCGCGCTGGACATGATTCTTTTCTTTATATTCTGGGAAGCGGTACTGATTCCCATGTATTTCATCATAGGAATCTGGGGATCCGCAAGAAGAATCTACGCGGCAATAAAGTTCTTTATCTACACGGCACTTGGAAGCGGGCTTATGCTGGTCGCGATCATCTATATGTACTACGCCCACATAGACCAGTTCGGCTTCGCGTCAATGAACCTTTTTGACCTCCAAAAAACCAGTCTTGCTTTTGACGGGATACTGAGTCCCCAAGGACTTGTGTTTCTGGCGTTTTTCCTGGCTTTCGCAATCAAAGTTCCGATGTTTCCGTTCCATACCTGGCTTCCCGACGCGCACGTTGAAGCTCCCACGCCCGGGAGCGTAATACTTGCCGGCGTACTGCTTAAGATGGGAACCTACGCGGTGATAAGATTTCTTATTCCGTTTTTCCCGGAGGCGATAGAGGCATACACAGGGGTTCTCATAGCTCTTTCCATCATCGGGATAATCTATGGAGCGATGGTGGCATTCATGCAGACGGATCTCAAGAAACTGGTCGCCTACTCGAGCGTAAGTCACATGGGGCTTATAATGCTGGGCGTTTTCATCTTCAATCTCCACGGCGTACAGGGCGGGGTCTACCAGATGATAGGTCACGGTCTCTCAACCGGGGCCCTGTTTATTCTCGTGGGGATGATATACGAAAGACGTCACACCAAAATGATTTCGGAATTTGGTGGACTCGCTAAGATAATGCCGATTTACGCTCTGTTTTTCATGATTGCCATGCTCTCTTCGATAGGCCTTCCTCTTTTAAACGGTTTCATAGGGGAATTTCTGATTCTCCTTGGAGTGTTCGCTGAGAGTTACCTGTATGCGGCACTTGGAGCCACAGGGCTCGTACTCGGAGCCGTCTACATGCTCTGGGCATACCAGAGGGTGATGTTCGGACCTGTGGTAAAGAAAATAAACACGGGGCTTAAGGATCTTAATCCCAGAGAGATAGCCCTTATGATCCCTCTTGCCATTATGATATTTCTTATGGGAATCTACCCGCAACCCTTTCTCTCAAAAATGGAGCCCACGATAACAAGAATGGTAGACGAAGCGCAGCAAGAAGCTTTCCGCGCGGACTCTACAGTTCCGGAGATTCAGAAAAACAGGCCTTAGAATCATGGTCGATCCTCAGGTGAAACTGGTGTCAGCTTGATCAAAATCGATGTCTTTTAAAAAGCTCATAACGAAGAAAGTCGAGTTCTCCGCTTCTCACAGGTACTGGAACAAAGACTGGAGTGAGGAGAAAAACCTCGAATTCTACGGTAAATCGAGTCTGCCCGGCGGACACGGGCACAACTTCATGCTTGAAGTTACCGTGGAAGGAGAAATAAACCCGGAGACGGGCATGATAATCAATCTCTTTGACCTGAAGCAGATCGTTTCATCGGTTCTGGCTGATTTCGACCACAAGAACCTAAACGAGGACAACCCCCGTTTCGAGGATCTTATACCGACGACGGAGAACATAGCCAAGGTCCTGTGGGAAGTAATCGAAGAAAAAATCATTGAAAGGGATGATTGTCGCCTTTACAAGATAAGGGTGTATGAAACAGACGATCTTTTCGTCGACTACAGCAAATGCTAGAGAGAAAAGAGCAGGTACTTCTTACTAGAGTATTCAGGTTTTCCGCAAGCCACAGGCTTTTTATGGAAGGATTATCTGACGAAGAGAACTTCGCCATATTCGACAAATGCGCAAATCCCGCGGGGCACGGACACGACTACACGGTGGAAGTGGCAATAAGAGGGGAGATAGACGATGAAACGGGTATGGTGATAAACCGTATCGATTTCGAGAAACGGGCCGTCCCCATAATCGAAGGACTTAACTATAAATGGATAGACAGGGATATTCATTTCTTTCAGGAAAACGTATCGACTGTTGAAAATATAGGGAAATACCTGTGGCAGAAATTCACGGAGATCACCTCCGGCAAGCTTGATCGTATAAAGATTTGGGAAAACCCGAAAAGTTATTTTGAGTATTTCGAGGAAAAACAGGATGGCTGAGAAAATCGCGATAGTGACCGGTGCGGCAAGAGGCATAGGAAGAGCGACCGCAGTTGAATTGCTTGGGGCGGGGTTTTTTACGGCACTTTGTTCAAAAAGCCAGGAGAGCGCAGCTTCCCTTGAGGCTGAAATGTCGTCGTTTGCCGGAAACTTTATGATCTCTTCCGTTGACATATCGATTGAGGAGGAAATCGAAAGATTCATCTCGAGCGTTGCGGAAAAAAAGGGAAGGATTGACGTGCTGATCAATAACGCGGGCGTCGTTTACACGGGTCCGGTAGAAAAAACCGACACCGAGCAGTGGGATGAAATGATGGCCGTAAACGCGAGAGGGGCTTTTCTCATGGTAAAGCATTCGCTTCCGCTTATGCCCGGAGGAGGCCATATAGTAAACATCGGCTCAAATGCTTCAAAAAAGGGCTTTCCCGGGTGGGCGGCCTACTGCGCTTCGAAGTTCGCCGTTCTGGGTTTTACCAACTCGCTTAGAGAAGAGTTAAGAGACAGGGGAATAAAAGTATCCGCTGTCCTGCCGGGTCCGACCAAAACGGATGTCTGGGATTCTCTCGGCGGAAAATGGGACAGGACAAAGATGATGTCTCCTGAAGTTACGGCGAAGACGGTCCTGTCGGTCATAAATCAGCCCCCGGGAGCGAACATAGATGAAATTGATATAGTTCCATCCACGGGTAGTTTATAATTGCGCAAGACCGGTTTTCAAAGAAGCAGATGATAGAAATAGTTTCAGTTGGAATCAGCTACAAGACGGCCCCGGTGGAAGTGCGGGAGCGGTTTTCTTTTTCCGATACGGACCTTCGAAAAGCGCTTGGAATACTTCGCTTGAGGGAAAACGTACTTGAATGCTGTATCGTGTCCACATGTAACCGGGTTGAGATATACGCGGCAACTGAGCATCGTGGAAAATGCGAAGAGGAAATCAAATCCTTTCTTCTGGATTTTCATAAGCTTCCCGGCGGAAATCTTCATTCCTATATGCACACCCGCGTGGGACCCGACGCTGTAAGGCATCTTTTCAGAGTAGCCTCAAGCATCGATTCCATGGTAATCGGAGAAACCCAGATTCTGAACCAGCTCAAAAATTCCTATAGCCTGGCGCGTTCCGAGAACACTGTCGGGCTCATACTCAACAGGCTTTTTAACAGGGCTTTTTTCGCCGGAAAGAAGGTGAGAGCAGAAACGGGAATCTCCTCTCAGGCGGTATCGATAAGCTATCTCGGAGTGGAGCTTGCCAAAAGGATCTTCGAGAACCTCGCAAATCGGACCGTAATGCTGGTTGGAACCGGGGAAATGGGGGAGCTTTTCGCCAAGCACCTGGTCTCGAACAACATAAAGGAACTCTACGTAACGAGCAGGGATTTCAGTAACGCGGAAAAACTTTCCCAATCCCTGAAGGGTAAACCCATCAGGTTCGAGGAAATGCTCTACCATCTGAAAGACATCGACATTCTTGTGACCGCAACCGGGTCTTCTGACTACATAATAAGAAGCGAACATGTAAAACAATCTCTTAAGCTCAGGAAGAACGATCCGATTTTCATGATCGATATAGCTGTCCCACGCGATATAGACCCGAAAATAAACAGAATTCCCGGAGTTTATCTCTACGACATAGACGACCTGAGAGTGGTTCAGGGCGAAAACCTAAATTCCAGAAAGGAAAATCTCAAAAAAGCCGAAGAAATAGTCCTGACCGTAGAAAAAGGTTTTAACGACTGGATGGAAAGCCTTAAAGTCTTCCCTGTCATAATTGATATCAAGCAAAAATTCGAGAAGATAAAAAAGACCGAGGTCGAGAAGGCGCTCCGAAGACTCGAGGGTGGCACTGGAACGCAAAAAGAGATTATAGAGAATCTGGCGAATTCCATAATCGGAAAAATATTTCACGACCCTGTTACTAACCTAAAGAAAAGAACGTCCGGCTACGAAGCGGCTCTCTACTCTGAGGTAACGAGAAGGCTTTTTGAGCTTGACCCAGCGGATGCCTCGCAGGACGTAAAAGATATTTATGACGAAGCTGAGAATTGGGACCAGAGGTAGCAGACTCGCCCTGTTCCAGGCCCGCCTAGTCGAAACGGAACTTCGCACTGCATTCCCTTCACTTAAAACGGAAATAAAGGAAATAAAAACTTTGGGTGATATAAACCCCAAAGAAGACATCTCCCGGATGGGTGGCAAGGGAGTTTTCGTAAAAGAAATAGAGCAGAGCCTTCTCTCGGACGAGATAGATATTGCCGTTCACAGCATGAAGGACATGCCTTCGGTTCTTCCAGACGGGCTCGTCATAGGTTCCGTACTCAAAAGAGAAGACCCGAGAGATGTTTTTGTCTCAGCAGACGGCCGCACCCTTGAACAGCTCCAAGGAGAGGGAAGGGTGGGGACCGGAAGCATAAGAAGAAAAGCTCAACTGCTTTTCTGGTTCCCCGAACTGGAAGTTGTTCCCATAAGGGGAAATGTTGATACAAGACTAAGGAAAATTTTCTCAGAAGATCTTGACGGAATCGTCCTGGCCGCAGCGGGGCTCAACCGGCTCGGGCTTTCGGAACGTATTACCCAGCATCTCTCGCAGGATCATATGGTTCCGGCCCCATGCCAGGGGATAATCGCCATAGAATGCAGAAAAGATGATAAGGAAACGAGAAACCTCATATCCGCAATCACGCATCCGGACACAGAAACCGCAGCAACGTTCGAACGCTCTTTCCTGGAAACTTTTGGCGGAGACTGTCAAATTCCGCTTGGATGCTGCGCGCAAGTGCATCTTGGAAGAATATCGGCAGATTCTGTTTTTGTAGATATGGAGAAAAAGGCGATTTTCAGGAGCGCCTGGAAGTGCGATGCGGAAAAAGCATCCGCAGAGGGATCTCTTATGGCCAAGGACCTTATGAAACAGGCAGGGCTTTAGCGACAAAATTTCCTTAGTGTGTGCCGGAACCCGGTAAGGTATTTTGCTTGACATAATCGGTGTCTTAATTAGATTTTCTACTTCACAGTTTCTGTCGCGGGGTGGAGCAGTCTGGTAGCTCGTCGGGCTCATAACCCGAAGGTCGCGGGTTCAAATCCCGCCCCCGCTACCAATCTACGACTATAGCCTTTTTTGAGAACTGTAATCACCTCGCAGGACTGCTCTAATCCATCAATTCACTACGCTGCATGGGTAATTTCTGTTTCATTTTTAAGCATGCACGGGTTATAATTTGCCCTTAAGGGTTCTTTTTAGAAACCTCACTTCCGTAAAAAAGGGCGGGTATCTCTATTGCTTGTTATGGTGTCCCTCGCCTTGGTGCTGGGAGTAATCGGTCAGATGCTCTCCATCAGGACGGGGTTTCCAAGTATCGTGTTTTTCCTCATTTTCGGGGTTCTTGTAGGACCTGAATTCTTATCTCTGGTCCATCCCTCGGAGTTTGGAGAAGGACTTGAAGTAATAATAAAGCTCTGCGTAGCCATCGTTCTTTTCGAAGCGGGGCTTAACCTGAACAAAGAAGAAGCGCTTAGCCACGGAAACTTAATACTCCTGCTGATAACCGTGGGCGGAATAATTACGATGATAGGCGGAGCGGTCTTCGCCCGCTTTGTGGCCAATCTTTCCTGGGAAATGGCCTTTGTTTACGGTTCTCTGGTCATAGTAACCGGTCCGACCGTCGTTCAGCCCCTGCTGAGAAGATTCAAGGTCAAGCCCAACCTCAAGCACATACTCGAATACGAAGGAGTCCTGATTGACCCTATTGGGGCATTGATAGCTATTTTTGTAGTTGAGGTGGTGCTCATCGAAAGCAGCCACGCTGCGGCCGGCTTGGCCCTCGGATTCGGAGGCCACATGATGGAGATAGGTCAGATAGTGCTTCTTGTCGCCTACAAGTTTGTAGTAGGAGGGGTTTTAGGTTTCCTCGGAGGCTACGCGGCGACTTTCGCCGTCAAGAGGTTCTATATCTACATGGAGGATTTCGTAGATCTTTTCATGCTTGCCTCCGCACTTGCCGTCTACGGGTTTGCCGAGATGTTGGCTCCGGAGGCCGGACTTGTAGCGGCCATCGTCTCCGGAGCTATAATCGGAAACCTGAATATTCCAGAGGAAGAGGAAATGAAGAAATTCAAGGGTAAGCTTACGATTCTCGTCATTTCCCTGCTCTTCATCTTTCTCGCTGCAAGCCTGGAACTTGACTACATAAAGGATCTGGGCATCTATGGCCTTTTGGTCGTATTCGGTCTGCTTTTTGTTGTACGTCCGGTGGAGATATTTCTTCTCTGCGTGCGTTCCGGTCTTTCGATCAGAGAGAAGCTCTTCCTCTCGTTCGTTTCCCCAAGAGGAATAATCGCCGCGTCAATAGCTTCTATTATCGCTCTGGAACTGCACCAGCATGATGTTGAGGGTGGCAATGTCGTCCAGGGACTCGTGTTTCTTACAATAGCAATCTCAGTTCTGCTCCAGGGGGGCGCGGGAGGCTTTGTATCGAGAGTGCTCGAGGTCAACGATAAAAGAAACAAGGTGGTGCTGGTAGGGGCAAACAACTTTTCAAGACTTCTGGCAAAACTTCTTGAAAGAGCCGGCAAGGAAGTCTGCTTGATAGACACAAACAGAAGGCTTGTCGAGATTTCCAAGTCAGAGGGACTAAACGCGGTTGAAGGAAACAGTCTGACCGTGGACGGACTTGAGAAAACGGAGATTTCTTCCCCGGATACCCTCATATCCCTTACAACGAGCGATCATGTGAATGTTCTTGCATGTCGCCTGGTGAGAATAGATTTCAAGGTCAACAGCGTGTGCGCACTTATAAACAGAATGGCAAGTCCTTCTGATATTGAGGAAATGGAGAGGTTCAGGGTTCCCCTTGCTTTCGGAAAAAAAATTGACGTAATGGACTTATATTCCAGAATTACTGAGCAGAAATATGTCGTTTTCAGGTCCCGGCTCGAGAAAGAAATAATCGATAAAATGGATTTTGATAAATCGCTTACCGAACGCCTGATTCCACTTATCGTGGAGAGGGAAAGAACTGACGAAGTTTTTGTTTGTCATGAAGGCTTTAACCTCGAAGCGGGCGATATCATATCTATTCTGGATATGGATCCGCTTTTCTCGAGCCCCGATATTCTCAGGGAAGTTAAAAAAGAGCTAATCGAAGTGTAGAGGTGAAGAGAAGATGAGTTCCGAGATGAAATCCTTCGAAGACCTGCTTGATGAAATAAAGAAGATCGTCGATACGCTTGAAGCTGGAAAACTGCCTCTTGACGAGTCAATTGAGAATTTCGAGAGAGGGGCAAGCCTCATAAAGGAATGTTATTTGAATCTTGAGAGCGTAAAAAAGAAAATAAGTCTTATAGTGGAAAAAAACGACGGTACTTTTGATCTTGAAGATTTTGGCGATGAAGAACAGTAGATGAGTTTTGACACAAAAGATTACCTCGACAGAAGAAAAGAGATCGTTGACCGTAGTCTACGCGAATACTTACCTCCCCATAAGGCCGAAACGAAGCTCCATCAGTCAATTGTCTACAGCATCCATCCTGGGGGAAAAAGACTAAGACCCATCCTGTGTCTCGCCGCCGCAGAGCTTATATGCGGAAGCCATAAAAACGTTTTGCCTGCGGCGTGCGCGATTGAGATGATCCACACCTATTCCATCATTCATGATGACCTCCCTTCAATGGATGATGACGATATCAGAAGAGGGAAGTCGTCAAACCACAGGGTCTTCGGAGAAGCCGTGGCCACGCTGGCGGGAGACGCCCTTTTAACCGATGCCTTCAGTCTGATAACGGAAAAACTCCTTGAGGAGGGTATGTCGTCAGAGCTTATACTGCGGGTTATTTCCATTATTTCCGAGGCCGCGGGATCAAGGGGAATGGTTCTCGGGCAGGCATTTGACCTTGAAATGGATGAGGGTGAACATCTCTTAGTTAACGAGATCTCGAATACTTACCTAATGAAAACGGCAAAAATGATCGAAGCGTCCGTTCTTAGCGGAGCAATGCTGGCGGGAGCGGGAGAGGGGGAACTTTCAAGACTTAAATCCTACTCGGAGAAAATAGGTGTCGCCTTTCAGATAAAAGACGACATCCTGGATGTTACGGGAAACCACGACGCAACACAGGAGTCAAAGGGTAAAAACGGAGAGAAAAAACACACCTACGTATCGATTATGGGAGTCCAGGCATCAAAAGCCAAGGTCTCCGAGCTTACAAACCAAGCCATAGGAGAGCTTGAGGGTTTTCATAAAACTCCAAATCCTTTGAGAGAAATAGCTATCTGGTTAAGTGAAAGAGAAGAATAAAACGAGACTTGACAGCCTCCTTGTCGAAAAGAACCTGGCCCTAAGCGGAAACCAAGCCCGAGCGCTGATAATGTCGGGTCGGGTTACCGTGAACGGGAAAAAAGTAGAAAAACCCGGAACGGCGGTAAGAAGAGATTCCGAAGTCACTGTGGAGCATGACCCTAGAAGATTCGTAAGCAGGGGAGGGCTTAAGCTTGAGAAGGCAATAACGGAGTTCGATATAGACATAAGGGAAAAAATCGCTCTTGATATAGGAGCTTCAACCGGCGGGTTTACGGACTGTCTTCTGCACTTCGGAGCATCCAGAGTCTATGCGTTTGATGTGGGCCACGGGCAGATTGACTGGAAACTCAGAAATGACAAACGGGTCATAGTAAGGGAGAAGATAAACTGCAGGTACCTGCGGGCAGAAGACGTCGAAGAAAAAGTCGACATAGTCACGGTCGACGTTTCTTTTATTTCTCTCACGATGATAATAGAGCCCGCCGTTTCGGTGCTTGCCGATAACGCGACGCTGATCGCCCTAATAAAACCCCAGTTCGAGGTAGGCAGAAAAGACGTTGGAGCGAAGGGGATAGTGAGAAACGAGGACAAACTCAAAGAAGTTAACAATAAAATAATGCTTTATCTTAGTGAGTTAGGATTCAAAGTTAAAGGCTTAATTGAATCTCCTATAAAAGGCTCCGGAGGTAATAGAGAGTTCTTAGTCTGCGCCTCATGGACTGTGCCTACTTCTTCCCCCAGTCCTTAAGAAACCTCTCAAGCCCTATGTCGGTGAGAGGATGCTTGAACAGCTGGGTAAATACCCTGTAGGGAAAAGTGGCAACATCGGCTCCCATCTTTGCCGCTTCCACTATGTGCATCGGATGCCTTACACTTGCAACCAGTATCTCCGTCTCGTAGGCGTAATGCGCGTAGATTTCGCAGATATCAAGCACAAGATCCATTCCGCTAGACGAAACGTCGTCGAGCCTCCCAACAAAAGGGCTTACGTAGGCAGCTCCCGCTTTTGCGGCCAAAAGTGCCTGAGAAGGGGAAAAAACAAGGGTGACGTTAACATTTATACCCTCGTCGGAGAGGGTCTTGGTCGCCTTTACTCCGTCTTCGGTCATCGGAAGCTTGACGACTATATTTTCATCTATACCCGCCAGTCTCCTGCCTTCCGAAATCATCTCGGAATACTCGGTGCTTAGCACTTCCGCACTCACCGGACCCTTTACCACGTCGCATATCTCCTTGACCAGGTCCTCGAAGCTTTCCTGGCTTCCCTCCTTGGATACAAGTGAAGGGTTTGTTGTTACGCCGTCCACTATTCCGAAAGCCGCGGCGGCCCTTATCTCTTCCATGTTTGCTGAATCTATAAAAAATTTCACTTTCCTTTCCTCTCCTCTCGCGGAAATTCCGCTTTTTTTCTGCTTACGTTACTGGAACACAATACTGCCTCGGGAAAAAAATAACAGAAATAGACATTTTTAAAATGTTTCCTTATAATTACCCTCCACTTTTTACAAGGAGGAGCAACTTGATGAAATACCTTGCCGTTTTAGTTCTGATTGCGGCTGCTATGCTGTTTGTTCATGTTCCCGCCTTTGCTTCCGGCTCCGCTTCCGCGGGTGACGGAGTGAGCCCTAGAAGCGATTACTCGAAGGGAAAAGCCATAACTTTCAGCAAGCTCGTCTGCGATACCTGTTCAATGAAAAAGGCTGATCTGAACAGAGAAAGTGCCATGAGTCTTAAAGATAGTCTCGGCGAAATGCAGGATCTGAGCAGTGAAGAGAAAGAACTTGTAAGCGAGTATCTCACCCGCCGTTACAAGCTCTGATTGCGTATAACACAAAAACAAAAGGAGAGGTTTAGGCATGAAAAGATTAAGTTTGATTGCGATTTCCGCCGTTATGGCGGTTTTCAGTTACCTGCCGTTTGCAAACGCGGGTAATTCGGCGTGGCTTCCGGCACCCGGAGGAGGTTCCGTTTCTCTTTCCCTAATTTACCAGAACGCCGAGGAGTTCTACAGAGGTAGCGAGAAGGTGCCAGGGCCCCTTGCGGAAGATGATCTGACCCAGAAAACCGCTACGGTCCAGATCAAGTACGGACTTATGGATTCCGTGGCCCTCGATTTAGCCGTGGGAGGGTCAGAAGCTTCAAAACCTGGAGCGGGACCAAAGGAGTCTGATAATGAAAGAGGCGTGACGGATATAAACGTCGGCGTAACCGTTCGCGTTGTTGATGAAGCCGTAACCCAAGGGCCGAGCATAGCTTTTCGCGTGGGTGGAATTAAATCCGGAAGCTATGACACGGGTTACATAAACTCAATCGGCGACGGGGGAGATGGATTTGAAGTATCCGGAATTATCGGCAAGTTTCTCTCTGACAACTTTGCCGTATCCGGTGAACTAGGTTACCGCATGCGGAACGAAGATATCCCTGATGCCATTTTTGCTAACGTTACCGGAAGCCTGATTTTCGCGGACATGTTCGGGTTAAGCGTTAACTACACGATGGAAAACTCGACGGATGGAATTGATATCGGTTCGGAGGGGTTTACCCCTTCGCTTTTTCCTGAAACGGAAGAAGATACACATACCCTTGGATCTACGCTCACCTTCCTTGTGGGCGGTGGGGCAAGCATAAGCGGTTCATACGCGAGGGTTATTGACGGTCGCAACGCCGGGGAGTACAACATCTTTGCCGTTTCTCTGGGTTATTCGTTCTAACGCGCACTAAACGAGTGGAGAAAAACCTAAACAGGGCAGTTTCTTTTGAATCCGCCTTGACACTCCGGATGGAATTCCAATCAGGTTCCATCCGGAATGATTGGGGAGTTGTGCAGATTGACAGTCTGTCGCACCGGAAGGCAACCCGTTCTAATTATGCGTAATGTCCCAGACAGTTTCTTATTGATCCTAGAGACACTTGAGTACGTTTGAAAGAACAAGCCCTGAAGTCAGTCAGGGGGGCAGTTAAGACTCCAGTCATACTCGTAATCCACAGTTCCTTTGAAATTCTGAAGTCGTTTTGCCAGTTTTTCATCCGCATAAATGTAAAGATGCCTTACAATGTCCCGCTCGCTTTTACCAAAATCCTCCGAGTACCATTCATAAATGCTGGAGATGACAATTAAATCATTTTCCATGAAGCTCACCCCGCGAGGATGATTCACGTATTCTCTCGCCGCGGAACTAAGCAACCTTTCTGTGTTTTTCGCCGTAAACGCTGTTTTAAGAAGGCTGGGGCAGCTATAGCTCGCGCAACTGAGGCCATAATGAACAAGGTTGTCCTTCCAGACGGGGCGGAGAATATCATTCTCGATATTGTCAAGAGTAAGTTCTCGGCCGGTCACTTTTGCGTGCGTTTCCTTCCAGGGGCCTGAGCACTTTGATCCAGAAGCGCGATTTTCACATACCTCGAGTATGGAGTTAACCGGGTAGGCGTCCACAACCAGTTTTACTGTAAGAGAGTTATAAAGATTTATCCAGTAGGCTTTCTGCTCGGCTTTTGAATAGTCTCTCGGGTCAAGCCGCTGCAGGTAATCAAGATAGCTTTTAAGCTTTGCCCTGTCCCGGGAACTTGCTTTTAGCGCCGCATAGTCAAACCTGTTGACACCGGAGACGTGAACTTGCAGATACCTGTTCAGTATCTGCTGCCAAGAGCTGTGATCAATTTCCTCCGCGTTTACCTCATTTGCCGTGTCCCAGAACGAAGTCGGCCCGGTTTTGCCCGATGCTGGGGACGTGCTCAGAAGCAAAACGGCCAGGACGGCGGGCACCAGAAACACAAGAGCGGCCGTTGCGTACCTGATAGAGGCATGGGTTGTCATATGCGGTCTTACTCCCCTTTGCAGGGTTAAATTGCCGACTACGCAGACAGTGAAAAAAGGGGGTTGCGTGTTAGATTAAGATACAATGATAGCATTGTCCTTAAAAGTTAAAAGCGATTTTTCTGCTTTCTCAGGACCCCCGTGTCCGCTCTGAACGGAAGCGGCGAATCTTCAGCCTGGGTTCGCCGCTTGACCGACATAGTCGGATTCTGGTGCGCCGCGAGCTATTTCGCCCTGGCTTTTTTCGCCCGGCAGCCAGGAGAACCCGCTCTGTCCCTGTTTTTTCTTCTGGCAGCGTGCGCAGGACTGCCCGTATTCTTTCTCTATTTCTATATTTCCCGTCGCGGCGAGCAATTCCCGCTCGGTCGCGTGCTTCTCTGGGCAGTCGTATTCAGGATCTGCGGCCTGTTCGGCGGACCTTTCCTCGAGGATGACTTCTACAGATATCTCTGGGACGGCTACCGCTTCGCGACGACCGGCACGCCTTACGGCGTCGCCCCCGAGGCTTTCTTTGTTGACTCCACGGTTCCGGAACTGTTTCGGGGAATTCTCGATCAGATAAACAATCCGGATCTGCCGACCATTTACGCCCCCGTCACTCAGTTCGTCTTCCTGCTCGGCTACATCCTTTACCCGGGCAGCGTAACCGCGTTGCAGGCGATTCTCATAGCATTTGATCTTGTAACCATAGCTCTGCTTTTTCGTCTTACATCCGTCGGCAACGTTATGCTGTACGCGTGGTGTCCACTTGTAGTAAAAGAAATAGCCTTTACCGCACACCCGGACGGAATCGGCATCTGCCTGCTGTTAGCGGCAATCGTGCTTGGCAGGAACCGTCGATGGCAAAGCGCCGCCATCTGCTTGGGAATGGCCGCCGGAGCCAAGGTGTTTGCACTGGTGCTGGTACCGCTGGTGTTGCTTCGTACCCGAATCAGGTACTGGATCTTGTGTGGAGCTACGGTTCTGGCGTTGTACGCACCGTTTGTACTGAGTGGCGGTACGGATATGCAGTCGCTCCGGGTCTTCGCACAGGAATGGGAATTCAATTCGGCACTGTTCGGCCTTCTCGCAAACGTCCTAGGAGCTTTCGAAACCAAACTGGTATTAGGTCTATTATTTGCTGTCTTCTGGATATCTTACAGCGCGCGTTACCGTAAAGACACGGACTCCATACCACGGGGCGACTGGCTTTACGGAGCACTGCTCGTGGTGTCACCGGTCATTAATCCGTGGTACCTGCTCTGGCTCCTGCCGTTTGCAGCTATCTTTCCCAGCATCTGGGCATGGACAGCCTCACTTGCGGTCCTGATCAGTTACGTAACCGGGCTTAACTTGAATGAATACACCATGGGGCCGTACCAGCAGCCAATATGGGCACGGTCACTGGAATTCGCCCTGATTCTACTGGCGTTGTGCTATGACGTGTTGCGGTACCGGAGATTAAATCCCAAAGGCAAACTCTGAGTCGCCAAGTCTCGCGACAAGGAATGCGAGGAAGATCTGCACCAGAACATAGATTAAGCCAAAGACACAAAAATAGGGCAAGTGAATTTCAGGTTTGTTCGGACCTAGTTCATGAATTTGAGTCCGTCATCAAAAAGCCATGAATCTTACTCCAAGAAATTATTCGAAAAATATTGTAGAATTCTTTTTTGGCGGAGGTAAGAATGGAACTCTACATATCAATGAAGGCTGAGAACATAAATCCGACCATGTTCAAGCATGTAACAATGGATATGCCTTCACCCCAAAATAACGGCTATTTCATCGCGGAATACAGGGAGGCCGAAGAAGAAAAAATACTAATCCTTCACAAATACTCTTCAATACTTGAGAAAAAACTCCAGAAAGTCGGGTATTTTCTTGTGGAAAAATTCAACAACGGAATAATCGTCAAGAAAAAAGTCGATGAATCAAGAAACTACATGGACGAATGGGAAGAATGGGTGGAATTTTCAAATGCCCTGCTTGAAGAATTTGAATCTTTTTTCGATAATGTCTGATAATCCGTTATAGGCGAACTGCCCGGAAACCCCTGATTCCCAGACCTCACCGCAAATACTTCTACCAAATAAAATGCAGCAGAAAATAAATTACAAAGATACCCTTAACCTTCCGAGAACGAATTTCCCGATGAAGGCCAGCCTGCAGCAAAAAGAACCTCTCATCCAGAAATCCTGGGAAAAGGAAAACCTGTTCGGAGAAATCCGCGAAAAAAGCCGCGACCGCGAAAAGTTTCTTTTCCATGACGGACCCCCTTACGCAAATGGCCCTATTCACTTGGGGCATCTGCTTAACAAGGTTCTAAAGGACCTGGTTGTACGGTCAAAGATACTGGAAGGGTTTAACGTGAATTTCGTCCCCGGCTGGGATTGCCACGGTCTTCCGATAGAGCACAAGGTCTTAAAGGAACTGGGGGAAGACGCGACCGCCATGCCGGCGCTCTCGATCAGACGCAGCTGCGGCAAATACGCGGCGAAATACGTAAAGATGCAGTCAAAGCAGATGATCCGTCTCGGTACTCTGGCCGACTACAAAAACCCCTACCTGACGATGACCCCTGACTATGAAGCCGGGGTTTTAGAGGCATTCTCAAAGCTGCTTGAAAAAGGACTTGTTTACAGGGATCTAAAACCTGTCCACTGGTCAATCGAAAACCGTACCGCTCTTGCCGAGGCGGAACTCGAATACCACGAAAGAGAGGATAAAAGCGTCTACGTGCTCTTTGAAATTGACGACCCGGCGGCGCTGCCCCCGTCCCTTAACGCGGAACAGGTCGAGAGGGCATGCCTTATGATATGGACCACAACGCCCTGGACCCTTCCGGCAAACCTAGCCGTTGCCGTGGCGCCGAAGGGGAAATACGGTCTTTACAGGTCCCCGGAAGGTGAGAATCTGATTATCGGCGAGGCGCTCTGCGAAGAAGTTTTCGAAAAATCGGGAAGAAAAGATTACGAAAAAGTCGGTTCCTGCCTGGGAGAGGAGTTGTCGGAACGGGGCGTATCATGCAACCACCCGTTTATCGAGAGAAAATCAGTCGTAGTAACGGCCGATTACGTGACTTTCTCAACCGGCACCGGGTGTGTCCATACGGCCCCTGGTCACGGCGATGAGGACTACAGAACCGGTCTTCAGGAAGGGCTTGATATTTACTGTCCGGTTAGAGAGGACGGTACTTTTGATGACACGGTGCCGGAATGGCTGAGAGGGAAGGGAGTCTGGGAAAGCAATGAATTAATAACGCAGAGACTTGCGGAGGCTGGGAACCTTTTTCATTCGGAACCCTATGTTCACAGTTATCCGCATGACTGGCGAAGCAAGACTCCTACCATATTCAGAGCGACGGATCAGTGGTTCATCCATATGGACAAACCATTTGGCGAGACCGGAAAGACCCTGAGAGAAATCGCCATTGACGCAGTCGGGAAAAACATTGATTTCTATCCCGATTGGGGCAGAAGCCGTCTCGGCGGAATGCTTGAGTCAAGACCAGACTGGTGCATATCGAGACAAAGATCATGGGGGCTTCCGCTTCCGTACTTTACGGACGGAAAGGGAAGGGCGGTCATGACGGTGAGAATGGTTGCCGCCGTTACCGAAAAAATAAGGGAGAAAGGTTCTGACGTCTGGTTTTTCTCCGAGCCGCATCAGCTTCTTGATAACTATGATCCACAAGACGACCCCGAAGCCCCGGACTGGGTTAAGTCAAAAGAGGACATAGGAAATCTGTTAAAAGGCGGTGATGTCTTTGACGTGTGGTTTGAGTCGGGCTCATCCTGGAACTCGGTCCTCAACGCAAGGGATCTCGGGTACCCGGCGGATATGTACCTTGAAGGTTCTGACCAGCACAGGGGATGGTTCCAGTCCTCGCTCCTTGTAGCTCTGGGAGCTACCGGAGAACCTCCTTTCCGTGCGCTTTTTACCCATGGATTCATGGTGGACGCCCGGGGCAGGAAAATGAGCAAATCCGGCGGCAACGCGATCGAGGTTGAAGATATCCTGAGTAAATACGGGGCAGACATATGCAGATGGTGGGTAAGTTCGCTCAGTTACTCGAACGACATAAAAGTCGACTGGGAGTTTTTCGACATCGCCGCGGACGAATACAGAAAAATAAGGAATACGATACGGTTCCTGCTTGGGAACTTAAGCGATTTCGATCCGGCGCAGGACAGTATTGAATTCGAAGAGCAGGACAGGCACTCGATTGACTACTGGGCATACTGCGAGTTTACGAGGTTCGCGAACGAAACTCTGAATGCCTATTCAGGCTTTAGCTACAAGCAGGCAAGCGATCTTATTTTCTCTTTTTGCTGCGACGAGATGAGCGCCGTTTACCTCGCGTGCATAAAAGACAGGCTTTACTGCGAAAAAACGGACAGCAGGAAGAGAAGACGCGCCCAGACGGTCATGTACCAGGTAGCCGACGGAATCATAAAGTTTCTCGCTCCCGTGCTGGTCCATACTTCATTTGAAGCCTATAAATCCCTGAAGAAAGATGACGATGTGAACGTACACCTTGAGACATTCCCACGTGTTGAGAAGGTTGAGGCCGACAAAACCTGGAACGATGTTATGGATATAAGGAAACTGTGTCTCAAAGCCCTTGAGGATGCGCGGGGGGAGGGTGGCATAAACAATCCCCTTGACGCTGCTCTTTCGGTGACGGTTAACAAAGACCTCTTTGACGATATAAAGAAGTTCGAACCGGAGCTTGAGGATCTCTGCGGGGTAAGCAGATTCGAGTTCTCAGCGGGAGAAGAAATACATGTGGAGCTTACGGACCTTTCTCAGGAGCCTAGATGCGAGCGGTCCTGGAAGAGGGGAAGAACCGTAAAGAAAAGGTCAAACGGAAGATTTCTAAGCGAGAGGGACGCGTCAGCGCTCGGGCTTTAGTCCGTTAACGGCTCGGAGCGTATGAAATTACCCCGGAGGCCAGGTGAGTTTCCTTCCGCCGAGAATATGCATGTGCAGGTGAAAAACGCTTTGTCCCGCATCCTCGTTCGTGTTTACTACAAGCCTGTATCCGCTCTCACTAAGGCCGAGCATTGAGGCTATTTCCGAAGCCTTAACCATAAGATGTCCCAGAACCGTCTGATCTTCGGTCTCAACGGTCGCCATCGAAACTATTTCCTTTTTCGGTATGAGAAGGACATGAACAGGAGCTTGGGGATTTATATCCCTGAAGGCTAGACAGAATTCGTCTTCATATACTATATCGGCCGGAATTTCTCGGTTTATTATCTGTGTGAAAATCGTGCTCATGCCTGTGATTCTCCATTAACTCCGTTGTGATGTCAAAAATCCCTTACCAGACTTTTTGATAGTCGACGGTTTGTAGAAATCCGACAGGTTGGAGTTATCTTATATAGACATGAACTCGCCCAAAAAAGAAAAGAGGGTCCGTCTTTTCATAAGTTGCCTCGTAGACAACTTTTTTCCCGAAGTAGGAGAAGCGATGCTGAGAGTTCTCTCCGGCATGGGGCTTGAAATTGAATTTCCGCAAAACCAGACATGCTGCGGACAGCCCGCATTTAACTCCGGTCACAGAGAAGAAGCCGAGAAAGTCGCCTGTCACTTCCTCGATGTCTTTGGTGACTCGGATGAAGCGATTGTGTGTCCCTCGGGTTCATGCGTGTCCATGGTAAAAAACTACTACACGGAGCTTTTCCGTAATGACCCTGAAGCTCTGTCCCGCGTGGAGAAGATCTCATCCAACATCTATGAGTTCTCCGAATTTGTTTTCCAGAGAAAAGAGGCTCTCAGTCTTAACTCCGCATACAGGGGCAGGGTCACGTTTCACGATTCCTGCCACGCGCTTCGAGAACTCGGGATAAGCTCTCAGCCCCGGGAACTTATCAAATCCCTAAACGGAGTTGACCTGATTGAAATGGAGATGGCGGATGCCTGCTGCGGTTTTGGAGGAACTTTTTCCATCAAGTATCCGGAAGTATCGAAGTCCATGCTCCAGGAAAAAACGGATTCAATCTTAAATTCAGGCGCAGATGCCGTGGTTTCAACAGATATGGGGTGCCTTATGAACATAAAGGGGCTTGTATCCAGAAAGAAACTGCCCGTAAAGGTGCTTCATCTGGCCGAGCTCATTGCTTTTGAGGATTCTAAATGATTACCGAACGCATAGATTTCAAGAAAAACTCCGTGGAAGCCCTCGGGGACCCCAAACTGAAAAAAGCTCTTGTGAATTTCACCGACAGATCAAGAAGCTCTAGGAAAAAAGCGGTAAGCGAGGTTTCCGAGTGGGAAGAGCTCAGGTCTGAAGCCAGGGGGATAAAAGAAGAAGTAATCGAGAACCTGGACAGCTATCTTCTGGAACTTGAAAAAAGCGTTACCAGGGTAGGGGGCAAGGTGCACTGGGCAAAAGACGCCGAAGAAGCCTCCGCGATAGTGGTCGATATAGCCAGGAAAAACAACGTCAGAAACGTGGTGAAAAGCAAATCGATGGCCACAGAGGAAATAGAACTTAACAAACACCTTATATCAAACGGGATAAACACGGTGGAAACGGACCTCGGAGAGTACATAGTACAGCTCTGTGACGATCATCCTTTCCACATAATCACCCCCGCGATCCACAAGACCAAGGAAGACATATCAAAGCTTTTCTCCGAGAAATTCGGCGTGCCGGAGTATGAAGAACCGCAGAAACTCACAAACATAGCGAGAAAAGAGCTGAGAGAGAAGTTTCTCTCGGCCGACATGGGTATTTCCGGGGTGAACTTCGCCGTGGCTGAGACAGGGACCATAGCAATAGTCGAAAACGAGGGTAACGCCAGACTCGCGACCACGTTCCCGGATATACACGTGGCCATCATGGGAATAGAGAAGATCGTCCCCAGGTTCGAGCAGCTCTCAATCTTTCTCAGCCTGCTGGCGAGAAGCGCTACGGGTCAGAAATCCTCCACCTATGTTTCTCTCATAACGGGCCCCAGGAGGGAAGGGGAGAGCGACGGCCCCCGGCAGTTCCACCTGGTTTTTGTTGATAACGGAAGAAGCGATATCGCGAAATCAGAGGAAACCAGGGAATCGCTTTACTGCATAAGATGCGGAGCCTGCATAAACATATGCCCGGTTTACAGGCAGGTTGGGGGGCACAGTTACGGATGGGTTTATTCGGGACCGATAGGGGCGATAATAACTCCGCAGCTAAACGATCCGGAAAAAACCGCGGATCTGCCGTTTGCGTCTTCTCTTTGCGGAGCCTGCAGGGATGTGTGCCCTGTAAAGATCGATTTTCCCCATGTTCTTCTCTCTCTGAGGCAGAAAGTAGTGGAGAAAACCAAGGAAAAGGCGGATCTGCCGGGATTTATGGAGAAAATTGCCTTTCAGCTCTGGAGTTTCGTCTTCAGTAGGCCATTTTACTACGGCTTTGTAGGAAAAACGATGGTCTTCCTGCAGTATTTCTACCAAAAAGATAATGAATTAAGAGGGCTTCCATATCCTTTTTCAAAGTGGACGAAAGAAAAGAACTTTCCCGCCTTCTCGAGAAAACCCTTCAGAAAGAGGTGGAAGGAGAAATACCACGGCAAAAGCGGAATAACAAAATGAATTCTAAAGAATCAAAGGCACTTATACTACAAAACTTAAGTTCTGCTATAAGAGAGGACAAGAAAATGAGTAGAAGTACTGAAAGAGTGTTTCTAGATCCTCAATTGTCCATTGATCAAAGTAAGTTGCAGGACGATTTTATCGCAAATTTTGAAATGGTATCTGGTGAAGTTCATCTTCTCGGAGAAAAAGAGAGCCTAACTGGGAAAATAAACGAGCTTATCCGGGAGCTTGGTGCCCAGTCGGTTTCTTTCTGGAACATGAACTCCCTGAAATCACTTGAATTTACCTCTGAAACCGATCTCGCAAGCGCGGATATAGGAATAACGGGGGCTGATTTCGCTATTGCTGACACGGGAACTTTAGTCTTGCTGTCCGGTCCGGAGCAGCCGAGACTTACTTCGCTTCTACCTCCCGTACATATCGCGATACTTGAAAAGGAAACTATAGTTCCTAACATTCACGCTCTGTTTGCAAAGCTAGGAGAGTCTCATGAAAATTATGATAAACTGTGCTCGTGTATTTCTTTTATAACCGGGCCGAGCAGGACGGCCGACATAGAACTTAACCTTACGCTGGGAGTTCATGGCCCAGGAAGAGCAATAGTTATCATTGTCTAGAGAATCTATAAGCTTTTGTTTCTAAATCCCTTTGATTACTTGTAAATACACCCTAAATGATCCTCTATTCCGACTTTCTCAGCAGAAATATCCAACGTCCGATAATGTATATTATGTAAACTTATATAAATCCATGGACAAATCCGAGAGAATTAGCGGGGATCAGCCGATAAGCGCCCTATTTTGCCGGTACGCTTGATTTTTTCTCATATGTCCGGATGATTTTCTGGAAACATGGGAGATTTTATAAGCCATGCCTATTTACGAATATGAATGTAAAAAGTGTGAAAGCGTCTTTGAGATCCTGCAGGACTTTAATGACAAACCTGTAAGAAAGTGCGAGGAATGCGGAGGAAGACTCAAAAGACTCATCTCTGTCTCCGCTTTTCATCTGAAAGGTTCGGGTTGGTATGAAACCGACTACGGAAAGAAAAAAGTAACCGAACCCAAGCAGCTAAAAGATCACGATATACCAGAAGGCACCCCCGCCGCCTCTTCCGGGGGACCCGCCCTTCCAACGGAACAGGCCGCTGTTTCGGGCTCCAGCCAGACATATGACTCGATAAAGTCCGATACGAAAAAGGCAAAGTCAAAGCAGAAGAAAAAATAACTTATGGACCTCGGCATAAAGGGAAAAGTCGCCCTGGTAGCGGCATCCAGCAAGGGAATCGGAAAGGCAATAGCCACCGCTCTTGCGGATGAAGGCGTAAATCTCTCCATATTTTCCCGCTCAAAAGACGAAATAGAACGCACCGCTTCAGAAATAAGAACTAATTTCACAGTGGATGTCCTTGCTTCCGCGGCCGACGTAACAAACAAAGAACAAGTTGACCAAGTAATAGAAACCACGGTGCAGACGTTCGGTGGAATTGATATTTTGATAAACAACGCCGGAGGTCCCCCTTTCGGCTTTTTTGACAACTTCGAATCACCTGACTGGCAGAACGCCCTGGAGCTTAACCTCCTAAGCGGTATTCATATGGCAAAAAAAGTAGTTCCCCTGATGAAGAAGCAGAACTGGGGAAGAATAGTCAACATAACCTCAATAGCCGTTAAGCAACCGATAGATGGACTGATACTCTCAAACACTTCCCGTGCCGGGCTTATAGGTTTCTCGAAGACTCTCTCAAACGAACTGGCAGAATACAACATCTTGGTGAACAACATCTGTCCCGGAAGGATCTACACGGACAGAATAAAGGCACTTGCGGAAAAACGGGCCGCTCAGTCGGGCATTGAATACGAAAAAGCCATAGAAGAGATGGAAAGAGACATTCCCCTGCGAAGAATAGGAACTCCTGAAGAACTGGCCGCCCTAGCCTGCTTTCTCGCTTCTGAAAAAGCAAGCTATATGACCGGAACAACTATCCAGGTTGACGGGGGGTTGTTGCGCGGTCTGCTCTAGCTTATTGGACTTTAGGGGTTTGTTTAAGGTAGAATGACTGCTTAACCACAGAAAGGTTGGTCCTGATCATGCCACAAAGTTCTGAACAAGCAGTACTGCTTACACATTCTCCTGACCGCCCGGGTCTTCTCCGCGCAATAATCGACTTCATATCCAAGAATGGCGGTAACATATATGAAATGCAGCACTGCATGGACACGGACGACATGGTCACCTTTGTCCGTGTAAAGTGGGAAATGGAGAAATTTTCCATTCCCAAAGAGGAATTCTCCGAACGGTTCCAAGAGGAAGTAGCTTCAGAATTCGATCTAAAATTCGACGTATTCTTCACCGGGAAAGTGCTGCGCATGGCGGTTTTCGTCTCAAAACTCCCGCATTGTCTCTCCGATATCATATACAGGTTAAGGGTCAAGGAGTGGAATGTGGAAGTTCCCCTCATTATGAGCAATCATCTTAACCTCAAGCCCGTTGCTGACCGCTACGGCATGGATTTTTATGTGTTCAACAATGTAGAAGATAACAAAGAGGAAGTGGAAGCCAGTCAGCTTAATCTTCTCGCTGACTATAACGTGGATTTCATAGTGCTTGCCAGGTACATGCAGATACTTAGCGAGAATTTTGTCTCACACTACAAAAACAAGATAATTAACATTCACCATTCCTTCCTCCCCGCCTTTCCCGGAGCACGTCCCTACCACAACGCCTACAAAAGAGGTGTCAAGATCGTCGGGGCGACGAGTCATTACGTAACCGAGGAGTTGGATTCGGGACCCATAATAGAGCAGGACGTAATACGGGTAAACTACAACGATTCCGTGGAAGACTTGCTGAGAAAGGGAGAAGACCTAGAGAAACAGGTTCTTTCAAAAGCGATCTGGTCCCACATCAACAGAGAAATTCTGATATATAAAAACAGAACGGTAGTGTTCAATAAATGACTCGTGAAGCCCTCTCGAACTTTCAACCGTTTCTCTGTTTCCCGAGTTCCGCTCACCATTCATCATCATCTTCCTCATTCCCCCTGAAAAGAGAATCTATCTTGTAATCGTAATCCTCTAATTCATCCGCTTTCTTTTCCGAAGATCCCACCATCACCCTCAACCCTGAGAGCACCTCGCCCTTGGACATGCTCGGTTTGACCTTGTAAGAAACTTCCCCCAATGGAGTGTTCACGATCCTTATGCCGGGTGGAATCTCGAATTCCGTGCGATCATTGTATTTGTCAAGCGCCTTGCTCATGAACTCCTTCCATACGGGAACGGCGGCCGAGGACCCCGACTCCTTGTCTCCAAGCGAGGTATTATCGTCCTTTCCAACCCACACCCCGGTTATGACCATCGGGCTGTATCCTATGAACCACGCGTCGGTATAATCATTTGTGGTTCCGGTCTTGCCCGCGATTCTCGCCTTGGAGTTAAGCGGGTTGGCAAGCACTCCCGTTCCCTCCGCGATAACGGCCCTCATTATGTCAGTCATTATATAGGCCGTCTCGGGACTTATAACCCTGTCAAAGCCTCCCGTTTCACCGAAGTAGTGAATGGGGACTTTTTTGATGAGAAACCTAAATTCCGCGGAGGTAAGAAAATCCCTCTGCTCTTCGGCGAAAAGGCCGAGAAACTGCGACCCGCCGTCCTGTGACTGAGTCAGAGCCCGCTCCCGGTAATCCCATCGCTCCGACCCATCGGCTCCCTCTTTACCCTCTTTTCGCTTCAGTTTCTTCTCGTACCGAAGGTACATCTCTCCCGTGTTGTCCTCGATGAGACTTCCGTTCCTGTCATAAATCCTGAGTATGAAATTCGGCTTTCTGTATATTCCCAGATTCGCAAAAATGGAATACGCGTTGGTCAGCTCCAGCAGAGTCACCTCCGAGCTTCCCAAGGCAAGCGACGGATAAGGACCGATTCTGGATTTAAAGCCGAAGTATCTGGAATAACGCGCGACATACTCCGGGTCTACATCCATGATAAGCCTGATCGAAGAAAGGTTCCTCGAGTTAACGAGGGACTCCCTGAAGAAAATAGACCCCATGTATTCCTCGTCGTAATTCTCCGGAACCCAGTCATCCACGATAATCGGCACGTCAAGAAGTTTGCTCGTCTGCGTATATCCCTTGTCTATGGCCGCCGAGTAGAGAAAAGGCTTGAACGCGGAGCCCGGCTGCCTTTTAGCCTGAATCGCCCGGTTGAATTTCGAGAGTCCGAAATCATATCCGCCTACCATTGAGATAACGTTGCCCCTGGTGTCGAGGGAGAGCAAAGCTCCCTGGGTCTGCGGCCAAAACAGGGGAACCATGTCGGTTACCTTATCGTCGCTTACGGAGACCCTGACCTTTATAACGTCCCCTATCAGCAACTTCTCGGGAAGAAGATACTTGCCCTGCGGGGGCGGAATATACCGCTCCGGATCAACTATGTAGCTTAGTCTTCGCTTCTCGCCGCCGACTTCGACGGTCGCAAAAGAAGTCCTCTCATCTATGTCTCCTATCACGGTTACGACCCCCCTGTAGGTTCTTCCGTCCTGAAGGGTAAGGTGGCGCTGCTGTTTTTTGAATTCCTCGATCTTCTCGGTGGTTCTGAGCCTGGCGATGGTGAACCTGGTCCTGCCCTGTCTTTTCTCAGTGTTGCGTATTCCCCTGCGAAGGGCCCTGTAGGCCACGAGGTTAAGATCCATGTCGAGGGTCGTGTAAACCTTGTAACCGCCCTTTTCATAGGCCTTCCTGCCAACTTTCCTCTCGAGATAGTCCCTCACGTATTCAATAAAATAAGGGGCTACGTACTCTCCTCTCGGCTCCCGTTTCGGAACGATTTTTATCTCATACGCGAGGGCTTCCAGCCGCTCGCGGTCGGTTATGAATTCCTGATCGTGCATTATGTTTATCACGGTCTTCTGCCTTTTGAGCGAGTTTGAGGGATTGACTCTGGGCGAATACAGTTCCGGCCTTCGCGGAATCCCCGCCAGCAGGCACGCTTCGGCTATGTTTATGTCTTTTGCCGACTTTCCGAAGTAATTCCGGCTGGCCATCTCAACCCCGTAGATGCCGTCGGCAAGATATATGTGGTTGAGGTAGAGGTAGAGTATTTCGTCCTTGGAGAGATTCTTTTCTATCCTGTAAGAGAGAATGGCTTCCTTTATTTTTCTGCTGTAGGCCTTTTCGGGACCCAGAATGAGGTTCTTGGTTATCTGCTGCGTAATGGTGCTTCCGCCGGAAACGATTCTTCCCATGACCAGGTTCTGATAAAGGGCTCTCACAACGCTTTTCGCGTCCACGCCCCTGTGCTGGTAGAACCTCCTGTCCTCTACCGCTATGAAAGCGTTTACCACGTAAGGGGGTATCCCCTCGAGATTTACAAGCGCTCTTCTCTCAAGCCCGGACTGCGCTATCAGCTCCCCTTCGGACGAATAGAACTCGTTTAGAATAGGAGGCTGGTATCTTGTGAGATCACGCAGGTCGGGGAGGTCCTTTGAGAAGTACAGGTAGACGGCAAGAATTCCGAGGCACGCGAACAGAAACGTCACGGGCACCAGGAAATGGAAACGGAGAAACTTGCTGGGGTCTTTGCCCGCCAGATTGATTCCTCTATTAAGATTCATCTGCGTTGAGGGTTATAATTCCCATGGAAATCAATTTGAAAAAAGGTTACCTTAAAAAACCTTTTTGGGTTATCTTAATCGAGAATTAAGCCAATGACGCACTTTTCTGAAGATGAAGCGATGGCCGGTCTCAGCTCATACATAAAAGAGGTGACGGACCAGGAAATAAAAGTACTTCTTCTAAAGCTCAAAAACGAGACCATGAAAGAAGACGTGGCGTGGGAGCAGATAAGAGAGATACTGGCCGAAATAAAAGGCAAAGACGGCCGCGTGCTGAAAGACATAGTCCCTTTTCTTGTGTACTGAACCGGATACGGGAAAAGCCACGCGAAAAACACGCAGATGACAAACCTGATTGACTGCATCGGCAACACTCCTGTGGTAAAGCTGAGAAGCGTACCGAAGGACGGCCGCTTTACGATATGGGCAAAGCTTGAGAACTTAAACCCCGCGGGCAGCATAAAGGACAGGGCATGCATAGCCATGCTCAGACAAGCGGAGAGCGAAAACCTGATAGAACCGGGGAAAACGACCGTAATCGAGGCGTCAAGCGGAAACACCGCGACGGGGCTCGCCCTCTGCTGCCAGACAAGGGGTTACAATCTCGCCGTCGTCATGCCGGAAGACACGGCGAAAGAGAAAATCCAGTTGATAAAGGCGTTTAAGGGACGGGTGATTCTCACAGACCCCGGCCTCGGACTTAAGGGGTCAGTAGAGAAAGCCCGCGAGATGGAGCGAGAGGACCCGGACTCCTATTTTCTTGACCAGTTCAAAAACACCGCGGACATAAAGATTCACCGCCAGGAGACCGCAAAAGAAATAAAGAACCAGATACCGGGGCGTCTCGATGCCTTCGTGTGCGGAGTCGGAAGCGGAGGAACGGTAATGGGAGTGGGTTCCGAACTCAAAGAAATCTATCCCGGCCTCGAGGTAGTGGTGGTCGAACCCACTGAATGCCCCACCCTTTCGGAGGGAGAGGTAGGTCCTCACGGCATCTCCGGGATATCGCCCGGATTCGTTCCCGAGAAACTCGATACCGGCGTGATCGACAGAATCTACGCGGTTTCCACGGAAGACGCCCGCGAATGCGCCAGAACCCTCGCTTCCGGTGAAGGAATACTGGTCGGAATATCTTCGGGAGCCTGCCTCAGCGCGGCCCTCGGGATCTCAGAAGAACTCGAGGACGGCGGCCAGGTGCTCGTAACTTTCTGCGACAGCGGAGAAATGTATCTGGGCACCGACCTTTACGATTAAAAAACCCGTTTGAAATGAAAATTTAACTATGTTATTTTATCTTTTGGATATTTTTATCCACATGAGAGTTGCGTAAAGACAAAGGAATAGCGCATGTCAGCAAATATTTTTAGAAATCTTGTGCTTTGGGTGGCAATATTCGTCGGAGTGTTCGCCGTGTACCAGTTCATGAACACCTCGGCGAACGTCTACTCGGAGATATCCTACAGCAAATTCCTAGAACACCTGGATAACGACAGGTTGGCAAGGGTGGAATTCGGCGAAAACATAATAAGGGGAGAACTTAAAAACGCCGACCCCGAAGACCGCGGATTCACGACCACCGGCCCCGCCGGGGAAATCCTTATCGCAAAGCTCGAGAAAAACGGCGTTGAGTTCAGTTTTTCCCGCCGCAAACAGAGTTCACTTACCCAGATACTGATAAACTGGGGTCCGCTTTTCATACTGGTCGCCCTGATGGTCTTTTTCATGAGACAGGTGCAGGCCGGGGGCACGAAGGCGATGAGCTTCGGAAAAAACCGCGCGAGGATGCTCGGCGAAGACCAGAACAAGATCACATTCAAGGACGTGGCCGGAGTTGAGGAGGCAAAAGAGGAAGTAAGCGAAATAGTGGAGTTCCTGAAAAGTCCTGAGAAATTCACGCGGCTTGGAGGAAGAATACCCAAGGGAGTTCTGCTGGTCGGTCCCCCGGGAACGGGCAAGACCCTCCTGGCAAAGGCCATAGCCGGAGAAGCGGGAGTGCCGTTTTTCATCATAAGCGGGAGCGACTTCGTGGAGATGTTCGTCGGAGTCGGAGCTTCAAGAGTAAGAGACCTGTTCATACAGGCCAAGAAAAACGCGCCGTGCATAATCTTCGTTGACGAACTCGACGCCGTGGGAAGACACAGAGGAGCGGGACTCGGAGGAGGCCACGACGAGAGGGAGCAGACCCTTAACCAGCTTCTGGTTGAGATGGACGGCTTTGAAGGAAACGAAGGCATTATAGTCATGGCCGCCACGAACCGCCCGGATGTGCTTGACCCGGCACTTCTGAGGCCCGGGAGATTTGACCGCCAAGTTGTCGTCCCTAGGCCTGATGTCAGGGGAAGAGAAGCCATCCTGGTCGTTCATTCCAAAGACACTCCGATGGCCGATGACGTCGATCTCTCGGTGATCGCCAGGTCCACCCCGGGTTTCTCCGGAGCCGACCTTGAAAATCTGGTCAACGAGTCAGTTCTTCACGCCGCCCGCAACGACAAGGAGCAGGTCTCCATAGAGGACTTTGAATACGCAAAAGACAAGGTCACAATGGGAGTTGAGAGAAAAAGCATGCTGATAAGCGATAAAGAGAAGAAAATCACCGCTTACCACGAAGCCGGACACGCGCTCGTGGCGAAACTGACTCCCGAGGCCGATCCCATACACAAGGTGACTATCATACCGAGAGGAATGGCTCTCGGAGTTACTCAGCAGCTCCCCCTTGAAGACAAGTACACCCTTTCGAGGAGTTATCTACTTTCCACCATAAAGGTGCTTCTGGGAGGCAGGGCCGCCGAAGAAATTGTGTTCTCCGAGAGAACCAGCGGCGCGGCGAACGATCTTGAGAGAGTTACCGACATAGCCAGAAAAATGGTATGCGAATGGGGAATGAGCGAAGTCGTGGGACCGGTAACCTTCGGCAAAGGGGAACAGCAGCCTTTTCTAGGCAGGGAAATATCGAGAAAAAGCGATTACAGCGAAGATACCGCGGTGCAGATCGATCAGGAGACAAGAAAGATCGTGAACGAAAGCTACAACGAGGTAATGAAGCTTCTCGAAGACAACCTGAATCTCCTGCATGAGCTCTCTTCCCTGCTTCTTGAAAAAGAAGTCATAGACTCGGCGGAACTTGACGAACTGGTGTCAAAAACCCAGGAGTTCAGGCCGGAAGTGAAAAAGCCGTTTGACATAACCAGCAGGGTCTGATCCCTGCGGCTTTCCCCCTCCCCGCCGCCGTTTTCGAGCTGTCTTCGCAGAACCGGGAGCAAGAGCCGTTTGCCAAAGTCTTCAGTCCATAAAGCGAATCAGAACACACCAGAAAACAATCTGATAAAACTCGGTTCAAAAGAGCTGGATCTGAATGACAAGCCTCTTGTCATGGGAATCGTGAACATGACGCCTGATTCCTTCTATGACGGCGGAAAGTACAACGACCCCCAAAAGGCTCTCGGGAGAATCGCCTCTTTAATCAAAGACGGGGCCGACATTATCGATATAGGGGGAGAATCCACAAGGCCGGGCTCTTCAGGCGTGAGCACGGAAGAGGAGCTCGAGAGGGTTATACCGGTAATAGAGGCGGCTTCTTCGGAATTTGACACGGTAATATCGGTCGACACCACAAAGGCGGCCGTGGCGGAGGAGGCGCTTAGGTGCGGAGCCTCTATGGTAAACGATATAAGCGGACTGAGTTTCGAACCGCAGGTAGCGCAGAAAGTCTCGGAGAAAGGAGCCGCGATCGTACTCACCCACACAAGTTCGCGGCCGTCGGACATGCAAGAGAAAACCCAATACAGTTCGCTTGTTCCCGATATAGCGGACTTTCTTTTGAATTCAGCCGAAACGGCCATGGCGGCGGGAGTGCCGAGGGATCGTATAATAATTGACCCGGGTATCGGGTTCGGAAAAACCACCCAGCAGAACCTCGAGATCATAAGAAGGCTTGAGGAATTCTGTCTGCTAGGGTTTCCGGTCTGCATCGGAACCTCGCGAAAATCCTTTATAGGAGAAATCCTGGGGAGCCCGCTTGCCGAGCAAAGATTGATAGGATCCGTCTGTTCAGTAATAATATCAATGCTCAAGGGTATTTCTATCGTAAGAGTTCATGATGTACTTGAGACAATGCAGGCGATTCGGACGGTAAAAAGCATATATGGGGTTAAATAGAAGATGACAGGCTCTACCATACAGAACTTCCGATTCTTTTCCGACAGTCTGGATATCCTGATCGTCGCCATAATACTCTTCTACATACTGAAGGCCATAGAGGGGACCAGAAGCTCGCAGATCCTGGTCGGACTCGTGGCAATGGCGGTTCTTTACTTCGCCTCGAGAAAATGGGGGTTTTTCACGCTTAACTGGGTGCTTACCCACTTTCTCGGCTTCGTCATACTCATAATAATAATTCTCTTCCAAGATGATATAAGGAGGGGACTTGCGAACATAGGGAAGAAACCTCTTCTTTTCAGTTTCGCAAAACAGGCCGCAAACGAAGCGATGATAGAGGAACTGGTGCATGCCTGCTCTTTTCTCTCTTCAGGGAAAACCGGAGCGCTGATAGCCATTGAAAGGCAGGAAAGCCTCAGAACCTTTCCCGGAAGACCCATTAACGCCAGCCTGTCAAGCGAGATGCTCATAACCATTTTCAACCCGGCATCCCCTCTTCACGACGGGGCGGTGATAGTCAAAGACGACGTCATTCTTTCGGCCGGGTGCTTTTTCCCCATCAGTACGGATCTTGAACTGGGAACGGAACTTGGAACAAGACACAGGGCCGCGATAGGGCTCTCCAAGGAGACTGACGCCGTAGTGATAATCGTGTCCGAGGAAACGGGGAAAATTTCGCTGGCGGCAGACGGAGAGCTTAAAACAATCGCCAACGACAGGCTGCTTAAGCCGAGCCTGGTTTCCGAACTTACCGCCGAGAGCCCAAGCGGCATAAAAATAAGCCAAGCGGGAAAAACCTGATGGAGAAAAAACCTTTTTTTCAAGGTCTTGCGAAAAAAACAATCGCGCTTGCGCTTGCAGTGCTTCTCTGGGCGTTTACGAACTTCGAACTTGACGTGGAAAGGGACGTCAGGATTCCGCTTCATCTAAGCGGCCTGCCCGAAGACCTCATTATCGTGAACAACGCGCCCGAAGACGTCGACCTCTCTCTCAGGGGGTCAAGAAACCTGCTCTCTTCATTCGCCTTCTCGAACAAGTCAATTCCCGTTGATCTGCAGAAAACGGAACGGGGCGTCCTTAAAATAGACCTAAAGCGCGCGGCATCGGAGATAGTTCCCAGAGGAATCGATATAGTCGCCGCGAGGCCCTCGAAGCTCTCGCTTAACATAGACAGGCTTGTTACGAAAAGATTCAGGGTGAACCCAGTGCTTGGAGAACCGGATTCCGGCTACGAAATATCGAAAAAAATAAAGGTCGTCCCGCAATCCGTAAAGATAAGGGGACCAGCTTCGCAGCTTGCCAAGCTTGAGACCATACAAACGGCAAAAATAAAGCTTGAAGGCGAGGAAGCCGAATTCACGGCGCCGGTGCAGTTGCAGATCCCCTCACAGTACATGGAAGTTCTTGAGGGCGATCATGTAAAGGTGACCGTTAACATAAAAGAGATAATACTAACCAAGGAGTTTCGGGACGTTGACATAGTTCCCCGCAATTTCGGAGAACTCGAATACAGCACCGCCGGGCTCAAGGCCACACTGGTATTCAACGGCCCCTACAAGACCATCAACAACCTCACGAGCAACGAGGTAAATGTTTACATAGACGGGTCGGAGATGGACGGGAGCACACAAAGAAATCTCAGGGTAAAGGTTGATTATCCGGATTCGAACCTGCTTAAGCTCACCAGCGTCACTCCGAGAAGAATAAGGGTCAAGGTCAAACCGCCCGCCGTCGAAGAATCCCCCCAGACATAAATCATGAATTCCTTATCTGAATTTCCCGAAAGAAAGATTTTTGGAACCGATGGAATAAGAGGGGTTACCAACACCTATCCTATGACGCCCGAGATATCGCTTGCCCTCGGAAAAGCGCTGACAAAGTATCTGTCAGAGAAGACTGGCGGCCACGTGAAAATACTCGTCGGCAAAGACACCCGCCTCTCGGGCTACGTCTTTGAACAGGCCATAGCCTCCGGCATAACGTCCATGGGAGCCGACGTACTGCTCGTGGGTCCCCTGCCGACTCCGGCGATAGCCTTTCTCACGTCAAACATGAGAGCCACGGCCGGCGTGGTTATCTCCGCGTCGCACAATCCCTACACCGACAACGGAATAAAAATATTCGACTCCACGGGCTTTAAGCTCCCGGACAGAACAGAGATCGAAATAGAGAACATGGTTCTCGGAGAAAAGCAGCTGAGACCCCCTTCCCTAACGGGAAAAGCGAAAAGAATCGAGGATGCGGTCGGACGCTACATAGTGTTTCTCAAAAACACTTTCCCCAACGACCTTACGCTTGACGGACTGAGGATCGTGGTTGACTGCGCCAACGGAGCGGCGTACAAGGTCGGGCCCATAATTTTTGAAGAACTCGGAGCCCAGGTGATCAGAATCGGCACGGAACCTAACGGGACGAACATAAACGTTAACTGCGGAAGCCTTCGGCCCGAGATGCTTTCTGAAGAAGTCGTGCGAAGCGGTTCCGACATAGGAATAGCGCTTGACGGAGACGCGGACAGGGTCGTTTTCTGCGACGAGAACGGAAACGAGGTTGACGGCGACCACGTGCTCGCGATCTGCTCATCCGAAATGCTTGAAGCCGGCACCCTGGCGACGGACACGGTGGTCGCCACGCAGATGAGCAACATGGCCCTTGAGAACTACCTCGGCGAAAAGGGTCTCAGGCTCGAGAGAACCCGCGTGGGAGACAGATACGTGGTGGAGGCCATGAGAGAACTGGGAGCCAACCTGGGGGGCGAGAAATCGGGCCACCTGCTGTTTCTTGACCACTCTACCACGGGAGACGGTCTTCTGGCCTCGCTTCAGATTCTGGGCATAATGAAAAGGAAGGGGAAACCGCTTTCCGAGCTTGCCGGGATAATAGACCTGTTTCCCCAGGTGCTCAACAGTTTCGAAATCAAGGAGAAAAAGCCCTTTGAGCAGATCCCGGGACTTGTCGACCTCGTCAGGGAATCTGAAGAGATCCTCGGAGACAGGGGAAGAATAAACCTCAGATATTCCGGGACCGAACTTCTGGCGCGTGTGATGGTGGAAGGGGAAGACGAGACCCTCATAAACGGAATCGCCTCCCGCGTGTCTTCCGTAATAAGCGAGAACATAGGAACAGGGAATCCGTAGATGAAAACGAGACTGAACGTAAACGTCGACCACGTGGCGACCCTGAGACAGGCGAGAATGGGAGACGAACCCGACCCCGTTACCGCCGCCGCGCAGGCTGAACTCGCCGGAGCGAGCGGAATAGTGATTCATCTTCGCGAAGACCGCCGGCACATTCAGGAAAGGGACCTTCTTCTGCTGAGACAGACGGTGCGGACGAAGCTTAACATGGAAATGGCCGTGACGGACGAAATGATTGAAATCGCGTGCGAGACGCTTCCCGACGTCGTGACCCTCGTTCCTGAAAAAAGGCAGGAGATAACCACCGAAGGAGGACTTGACGTGCTCGGGGATACGGAGAGAATCGCCGCGGGGATTCAGAAACTGAAGGGTTCCGGACTGTTCGTGAGCATTTTCATAGACCCCGACCCCGACCAGATAAACGCCTCCGCGCAGACCGGCGCTCACATGGTTGAACTTCACACCGGAAGTTACGCGAACGCCCGGGACGAGACCGGGATGATGATGGAACTTGATAAGATCAGAAAATCCACGGAAGACGCCCTCTCCCACCGACTCAGGGTATCCGCCGGTCACGGGCTAAACTACGTTAACGTGACCGCGGTTTCAAAAATAGACGGGATTGAGGAACTCAACATCGGTCACAGCATAGTCTCGCGGGCGGTTCTCTCCGGAATGGAAGAAGCCGTAAGGGACATGATTGACCTGTTATAGTATTTTTAGGCACAGGACACGAAGATATGGTTTCAGGCATAGGCATCGACATGGTCCGCAACAGCCGGATAGAGGACCTTATTGAGAGATGGGGGGAAAAATTTCTTCGGAAAATCTTCACCGATGACGAGCTCGCGCAGAACGGCAACGGCAAGAACAGAAACATAAGCTACGCCGCCAACTACGCGGTCAAGGAAGCTTTCGTGAAGGCGCTCGGAACCGGGTTCCGCCGCGGCATAAAGTTCCACAACATAGCGGTCATGCGAAACGAGCTTGGAAAACCTTTCATAGACCTTCGGGGAAGCACGAAGGAAATCGCCGAACAAAGGGGCCTGACCAGGATTCACACCACCATATCACATGACGGGGAATACTCCGTCGCCGTAGTCATACTTGAGGACTGACTCCTCACAGCTAAAATCTCCGCCCCGCCCGCAAGAGTTCGAGAAACCTTATCAGCATGTAGTATCTTTATCTGGGAAATCAGAAATGTTTCAGAATCTGAAGAGACTCGACACCAAAGGGGTGGACAGCGTAAAACCGGGACTCGGGAGAATCACCGCGGCTCTGGAAGAACTGGAATCCCCCCATAAAAAAAAAGATTACATAACCGTTGCCGGAACCAACGGCAAAGGTTCCGTGGCGGCCTGCATCGCGTCAATACTCGAGGCAAACGGCTATCGCGTGGGCCTGTTTACCTCCCCCCACCTGATTGATGTCACGGAAAGAATAAAGGTAGACGGAGAGGAAATAACCAGGGACCGGCTTGAAGAGACCCTCGGTGTGGTTTTTACCGCCTGCGCGAGAATTGACGTCGAACTCAGTTATTTCGAAACGCTCACCGTGGCCGCATTTCTTTATTTCAACGCCGAGTCAATAGATGTAGGGGTGCTCGAAGTGGGAATGGGCGGAAGATGGGACTCGACAAACGTATGCGATCATCTGGCGGGCGTCATAACGAACGTGTCATTCGACCACACCGAATACCTGGGAAACACTCTGGGCGAGATTGCCGCGGAAAAAGCCGGAATAATCAAAGAAAACGCCCTCGTGGTGACCGGATGCTCGGACGAGGCCCTTTCCGTAATCGAGCGGAAATCCCGGGAAAACTCGGCAAGCTGCCACAGGATGGGAGCAGAGTTCACTTACAGGGAAAAAGAAGATCTGAGCTTCGACTACGTGGGGACGGAGTGGAATATTCCGCGGCTTAAAGTTTCTCTCGGGGGTACGCACCAAGTGGAAAACGCCGTCATATCCGTAGCGACGGCCGAATTGCTTACAATGCGCAACCGCTACGAAACGGACCCCGAAAAAATAAGGGAGGCTCTCGCGGGAGTCAGTCTGGGGGGGCGAATGGAATACCTAGACAGGGAAATTCCCGTTATAATCGACGGCGCTCATAACGTCGCCGCGGGGGAAAACCTCGTCGAGTCGCTTGAGTTCTATCACCCGGGAACAAAGTTCAATTTCCTAGTAACGATGCTTGAGAACAAGGACATCGGAGGTTTCACCGAAATACTCTCCCGCATCTCGGGAAAACTGATCATAACGGAACTTGCCGGGGAAAAGAAGTCCCTGGGGACGGAAGAAATCCTGGCGCTTGTCAGGGGACGGTTCGACTCGGTCGAAACTGTGAAAGATCCCCTGAAGGCATACCAGAGGCTTCTTGGTTACGGAGAAGCGGCCTGCGTGTGTGGTTCCTTTTACCTAATAGGTTATCTTAAAGAGACAATTGAAAATGAAAAAGCTCTCGATAGTGACTGACGACCTCTTCCTGGCTCACCAGAACCCCCCGGGACACCCCGAGTGTCCGGAAAGGCTGACCAGCATTCTGGGGGCGCTTGAGAGCTCGGGTCTCATGGAGAAAACGGTTCCCATGGATACAAGACCCGCGACCGAAGAAGAAATCACCCTCGCGCACAGCAAGCCCTATTTCGATATGGTCAAAGACACCTCCGGAAAGGAGTTCTCGCAGCTCGATGCCGACACGTCCACGTGCGAGGTTTCCTTTGACGCCGCGCTTGCGGGCTCCGGCGGGCTTATATGCTCGGCAAACGATATTCTCTCGGGGAAAATCGATACCGCGTTCGTGCTCGCCCGACCGCCCGGACATCACGCGGAACACGACAGGGCGATGGGGTTCTGCCTGTTTAATCACGTAGCGGTCGCGGGGGCCCACCTGCTGGCCAACTGCGGCCTTGAGAGGGTCCTGATCATAGACTGGGACGTACACCACGGAAACGGCACCCAGCACATCTTCTATGATTCAGAGAGTGTGCTTTATTTTTCGATGCACCAGTTCCCGTTTTACCCCGGCACCGGAAGCCTTAAGGAACTCGGATACAAGGACGGGCTCGGGTACACGGTCAACGTCCCCTGCCCCGCGATGCTGGGAGACGAAGATTATCTGAGGATCTTCACCGAGATACTCGGACCCGTAGTGGAGCAGTACTCCCCGGAATTCATTCTTATCTCCGCGGGCTTTGACGCTTACCAGGTCGATCCGCTGGGAGGGATGCTGGTTACCTCAGAAGGCTTCGCCAGGCTTACAAGATTCGTGATGCGACTTGCCGAGAAGCACTGTAGTGGAAATATCGCCTTTTTGCTCGAGGGCGGCTACAACACCGCGGAAATGGGACTGATCATGAAGTCGGTTATAGAGGAAATACTCGATCTTAAGGTGTCGGACACAGGCTTTGACCCCAAGCGGACAACCTGCGAACACACCGTCACGGAAATCAGAAGGATTTACTCGAAATTCTGGGATTTCTAGGTTAATCGCCCTTTCTGTAGTCGCTTCCCTCGATGAAAAGCGGGGCGCACATCTCGTAAAGCCTTGAAGCTATTCTCTCCCCCACCCTGTCCTCGAGCACTTCCGTGTTATTCCTGGATTTTTTCGGCAGCGAATCCCTGGCCACGTAGTTGGTGGTAACAAGGGTTTTCTTCGATGAGTTATAGCGCTTGGAGATAAGCTGGTCGAGGATGTTCTGCTCCCACTCGGAACTCCTTCCCTTTCCCATCTCGTCTATCACCAGAATTTCCGCGTTTATTAACGGTCCTATTATCTCGTTTTCGGGAATTCCCGCGGAATAGGCTTCCCGCAGGTCCCCGAGGAGAAAGAAAAAATCGGTAAACACACATTCAACGGCTTTCTGAAGCGTAAGCTCCGCTATGGCCCCTACCGCAAGGCGTGTCTTGGCAAGACCCGGTCCTCCCATAAGCAGAAAGCCCTTTTCCTCCGGGTACTTATCGACAAACGACTTCACGTAGGTCATTGCGTCAAGCTGACTCTGTCCACGCGGGTCTATATCGTCTGACTGAAGAACACCGGCGAACTTTGACGGAATCTTCGCGTTGTTGTATCTCCTGACCTTAAGTCTTACCACTCCGCAGGTCCCGCAGCGCTCAAGGTACCTGTAGCCCCTTTCGTTCTCGAGAAACACCGTCCCCGACCCTCCGCAGTCGGCGCACTCGGAAACGCAGCCGCAGAGCTGCGCGCGGGCGTACTGATCGTTCTCCGTTGAAATCATGTACCCCCTGCCGGAACATGTTCGACAACCGGTCGCAATGTGTCTTCTTCTGGCCATATCACTTCATCGAGAAAACATTATTTATGCCGAGAGTTTCGCATACTATCTCATCCCTGAAAGCGTTAAGGGTTCTTTTCTTCGCGTCCTCGTCGTAGAGTTTTGCCTCCTCCGGAAGTCTGCTCAGGGCAGAATCCGTTATTTGCTTCTGTCTCTCGGCGGAAAGACCCGAGAAAACATCTTCAACAAAGCCCCGCCACAAAGAGTTAAACTGCTTGTATATGTTGGCGGACCCCATCTCGTCCGTCTCGCGAACCCTCTGTCTGAGTTTTTCGTACTTCTCCCTTATATCCTCTCTTTTTTCCTCGATTATGATTCTATCAAGCCTCTTTAGGGCCTGTTCTATTATACTGCTTCTTGCGAAAGCGGCGTCGGTTTGCGGTTCCGGTTCAGTAAGGTGGTCTTTAAGGTACTCCTCAACTTCCCGTTTTATGTTAAAAAGCCCTCTTGGTTTCTGGGCCCCTCTCTGCCTTTTTTCCTCAAAGCCGTAGGCTATGGCCTTGATTACCATCTCCTTTGAGACGGACCTTTCGCCAAGCTCCCTTATAAAACCGTAGTCCCTGGCCGAGAGCATGAGGCCCTTTCCCGCAAGCCCGAGAAAATACCGCTCTATGTCGGCTATGTAGTTTCGCTCTTGGGACTTCATCTTCCCCCCGGAAAAACACGCGGCCTTTGGGTCCGACCCCTACCCCATTATCTCGCGCATGGCCGACATCGTATCGGCGTAGTCCTCCGTCTTGTATATCCCGGATCCCGTTACCACTATGTCCGCTCCGGCCTCGATCACTTCCCCTATGTTCTCGAGATTTATCCCGCCGTCAGCTTCAATAAGCGGCTTCTTTCCATCCATCCCGTCAAGAAGAGATCTCAGGTCCCTTATTTTCGACAGCATCTCGGGGATGAATTTCTGACCCCCGAATCCCGGCTCCACGGTCATTATCACTATTACGTCTATAAGCTCCATCAACTTCTCCTCTATCACGCCGATCGGGGTTGCGGGGTTAAGGGCCACCCCCGTCATAACCCCTCTCCACCTGATTGAGGAAAGGGCGCTGTAGAGAAGGTTGCAGGCCTCCATCTGGACCGTGACGATCTTCACGTGAGGAGCGCCCGCGTCTATGAATTTTTCCGTGAATTTCTCGGGACTGTCGACCATAAGGTGTATATCCATCTGGGGCGGCGATTCCATCCGGGCGAGCGCCTCCACTATGGGTATTCCTATGCTTATGTTCGGGACGAAATGCCCGTCCATAACATCCACGTGTATCAAGTCGGCTCCCGCCTCGCAGACGGCGGTTACCTCCTCTTCGAGGCGAAGATAGTCGCACGAGAGTATTGAAGGGGCCAGGAGTTTTTTCATTTTATTTTCTCCGCAAAGCGCAGTGGGATTACCTGGTATTTTAACCGAACGGCAGGAAAAACCCACGCACCCTCCGCGCGCAACAGGCAGCAGTATGGCAATTATAGGCGGCTTATTATGTCGAGAAAGCAGGCGGGAAGAGCATGCCTTCGAGAAACCCGCAGCCGCAGGACAACGGGTTGTTGACAGAAAGACCAGAATAATTATATTACTTGGACTTTTGAGGTCCGCTTAATGCCCCCTAAAAACTTCATATTTACCTCAGAATCCGTAACGGAAGGCCACCCGGACAAGATTGCGGATCAGATATCAGACGCAGTGCTCGACACCATGATCGAGCAGGATCCCCAGAGCAGGGTCGCGTGCGAAACACTGATCACAACCGGCCTTGTGGTGATTTCCGCCGAGATAACGACAAAAAGCCAGGTCGACATACGGCAGGTGGCAAGAGACACGATAAGAGAGATCGGCTACACGGACAGCGCGATGGGATTTGACGCGGACACCTGCTCGGTCCTCCTCACGATCGACAAGCAGTCTCAGGATATAGCACTTGGGGTCAACAGGAAAGGTGCCGGGGACCAGGGACTCATGTTCGGCTACGCCTGCGATGAGACCGAAGAATTCATGCCCTCCCCCATACTCTACGCCCACAGGCTGGCCAAGCGTCTTTCCGAGGTAAGAAAAGACGGCACCCTGCCGTTTTTAAGGCCGGATGGAAAAAGCCAGGTCACATTCAGATATGAGGACGGGAAACCGGTCGGAGTGGACACGGTTGTAATATCATCCCAGCACTCACCGGACGTCTCGTACGAGGATCTCGCTGAAGGAATCAGGGAGAAAGTAATAATTCACTGCATGGGATCGCTTGTTTCGAAGGATACGAAAATTTACGTAAATCCCACTGGGATGTTCGTAATCGGGGGCCCCATGGGAGACACGGGACTTACGGGAAGAAAAATCATAGTCGACACCTACGGCGGATGGTCAAGACACGGCGGCGGGGCGTTTTCGGGAAAGGACCCCACCAAGGTCGACAGAAGTGCGACCTATATGGCAAGGTACGTGGCGAAAAACATAGTCGCGGCCTCTTTGGCCTCGCGCTGCGAGGTGCAGCTTGCCTACGCCATCGGAGTCGCGGAACCGGTTTCCGTGATGATCGACGCCTTCGGAACGGCCGCAGTGCCGGAAGAGAATATCTCGGAAGCGGTGAGGGAGATTTTCGATCTCACTCCCGAGGGAATAATATCGCACCTCGGACTCAGAAAACCCATCTACAGGAAAACTGCCTCCTACGGCCATTTCGGGAGAAACGAAGAAACCTTCTCATGGGAGAAGACAGACAGAACCGCGGAACTTAAAAAAGCCCTGGAGAGCGCCTGAGCCGAAGCGCGCTCGGAGCTTTTGACCGCGAAAAAGCAACGGAGGAACAAATGGATTACCACGTAAAAGACTTAAAGCTTTCCCGCCAGGGGAAACTCAGAAGCGAATGGGCCGCCCAGGAAATGCCCGTTCTAAAGCAGATAGAAGAAAGATTCAAGAAGGAAAAACCGCTTAAGGGAGTAAGAGTCGCAGCGTGTCTTCACGTTACCACGGAGACGGGAAACCTGATGACCACCCTTAAGGCCGGAGGGGCGAAAGTCTATCTCTGCGCCTCAAACCCCCTCAGCACTCAGGACGACGTCGCGGCCTACTTGGTAAAGAACCATAAAATCTCCGTTTTCGCCATAAAGGGGGAAAACACCAAAACCTACTACAAGCACATAAACGCAGTGCTGGCCGCCCGCCCGCACGTAACCATGGATGACGGGGCGGACCTGGTGTCAACTCTGCACACAGACCGCAAAGACCTGATAGACGACGTAATCGGGGGAACGGAAGAGACAACAACCGGAGTAATAAGACTGAAGAGCATGGCCGATGACGGAGTGCTTCAGTATCCGATAGTAGCCGTTAACAACGCGGACACCAAGCATCTTTTCGATAACCGCTACGGCACGGGACAGAGCACCCTTGACGGGATCATACGCGCTACCAACAGGCTCGTTTCCGGCACGACCTTCGTCGTCGCGGGATACGGATGGTGCGGAAAGGGGCTTGCCATGAGAGCCAGGGGGCTCGGGGCGAACGTCATCGTGACCGAGGTTGAGCCGCTTGCGGGGCTTGAGGCCACGATGGACGGATTCAGGGTGATGCCGATGGAGAAGGCAGCGCCGCTTGGAGATTTCTTCTGCACCGTTACAGGCAACATACACGTCATAAGGAAAAAGCATTTCGAGAAGATGAAAGACGGGGCTATCGTAGCCAATTCCGGACATTTCAACGTGGAGCTTGATCTCGACGCCCTTTCCGAGATAACGACCTCGAAAAGAGTGATAAGGGAGTACGTCGAGGAACACACGCTTAAGAACGGAAGAAGGATCAACGTTCTCGGCGGAGGAAGGCTCATAAACCTCGCCGCGGCCGAGGGGCATCCTTCAAGCGTGATGGACATGAGCTTCGCCAACCAGGCGCTTTGCTGCGAGTACATGGTGAAAAACGGAGGGACGCTTGCAAACGACGTTCACGACGTTCCGGAGAGAATAGACCGCATGATATCCCGGATAAAGCTTAAAACCCTGGGAGTCACCATAGACACCCTGACGGCCGAACAGAAGAAATACCTGAGTTCCTGGCAGGTCGGAACATAAGATTAATGGATGAGCATGTCGATTCGTTCCTTGTATATCTCACGGTGAACAGGGGCCTTTCGAAAAACACCATTCAGTCATATTCAAGGGACATATCGTCCCTCGTGGCCTTTCTCGACAAAAGGGGCATATCGGACCCCGCCGCGGTAAGCGAAGGTGAAATAGCCGCATTCTTCGAGCACCTGAGAAAAAAGAAGCTCTCCCCGAGAAGCGTTGCGAGAAACATAGTTTCCCTTAAGCAGTTCTTCAAGTTCCTGCTCACAGAAAGCGTGATAACAGAGGACCCGCTTAGAAACACCGTCTCTCCCAAGCCCGCGAAAACCCTTCCCCACACCCTTTCACTGGAAGAGGTCGAAAGACTCCTTCGGGAGCCCGAGGAAGGCAAGTCCGCAGAAGCGCTAAGGGACCGCGCGATGCTGGAGGTTCTCTACGCAACCGGGGTCAGGGTATCGGAGCTGGTCGCCCTCGAGCTAAACCGCGTTAATCTCGACCACGGCTACGTCATCACCTTCGGAAAGGGAAGCAAGGAGAGAATAGTTCCAATAGGCGACGCCGCCATCAGGAAAACAAGGGACTATCTTTCTGACTCGAGACCAAAACTTCTTCGCGAAAGAACCTCGGAGTATCTTTTCGTGACCTCGAGAACCGGCTCCAAGATGAGCCGCCAGCGCTTCTGGCGCATGATAAAGGACTACGCGCTGGCCGCCGGCATCCACTCCCACATAACCCCTCACGTGCTTCGCCACTCCTTCGCCACGCACCTGCTTGAACGGGGGGCCGACCTGCGGTCTATACAGGCCATGCTCGGTCACTCGGACATATCAACGACCCAGATATACACTTACGTCGAAAAAGAAAGGCTGAAGCGCATACACGAAAAATCTCACCCAAGAGCGTAAACTATCGATATGAACTATGAATTTCTCATAATACTGGTCCCCGTAATCCTTTTCTCCCTTACCATACACGAGTACGCCCACGCACTTGTGGCCTACAGGCTCGGGGACGACACGGCGAAGAGGCAGGGAAGACTCTCGCTTAACCCTCTCGTGCACCTCGATGTCCTGGGAACCCTGCTGCTTTTTATCGTGCATTTCGGATGGGCAAAACCCGTTCCCGTCGACCCGAGGAACTTCAGGAACCCGAAAAAAGACATGCTCATGGTCGCGCTCGCAGGCCCCGTATCAAACATTCTGACCGCGATTGCGGCGGCCGTGATCCTAAAGGCGATATTCGAGAACTTCGCGGTCATACCTCCGGGAAGCGGAGCCGACGTGGCCGCACGGATGCTCGTATGGTTCATGTACATAGGGATAGTGCTTGCCGTCTTCAACATGATCCCCGTTCCGCCGCTTGACGGCTCGCGGGTGCTCTACGGACTGCTTCCCGACAGCCTCGCTTACAGGTACGCAAGGTTTGAAACCTACGGAATATTCATTCTTTTCGCCTTTTTCCTGTTCGGAGGGCAATACCTGGGCTACTTCATACGCGTTCCTGTGGTTATCTTTATAGAGATGTGCAATTTCAGCCCGAGCGAACTTGAGGTCGTGATCCGGGCGATGAACCCGTAGCGGTTGCCGAGAGAAACGGAGAAATGGAAGACCCGCAGTCAGCCTACAGCGTACAGCTCGAGATATTCAACGGCCCCCTCGATCTCCTGCTCCATCTTATAAAGAAACACGAGGTGGACATCTACGACATACCCATCGCGCTCATAACCGAGCAGTACCTTGAATACCTTGACTTCCTAAAGGACGTGAACCTCGAGATCGTCGGGGATTACATGTCCATGGCGGCCGAGCTCGGGTACATAAAATCGCGCATGCTTCTTCCCACGATAAAGGAAGAAGGCGAAGAAGAGGAGCAGGATCCCAGAGAGGAACTCGTAAGACGTCTGCTTGAGTATGAGAAGTACAGAGACGCGGCGTCTGAGCTCGGGGGGATGGAGATCCTGGGAAAAGACATCTTCCTTGCGGGTTACGATCGCAGGGAAGTTTTCGGAGAACCGGAAGAGGAAACGGAATTCGTAAAATTCGACCTCTGGTCCTTGGTGGACGCCTTCTCCAAGGTGTGCGAGGACAGGGAGAAGGCGGAGACAAAGGAAATATCCCTTGCCCAGCAGACCTACACCGTTGATGAAAGAAAAAATCAGGTGATCGAGATAATGAGAAGGGAAAAAGAGGTTCTCTTCGGGGATCTCTTCGAGGGGGATAAAAACCGGATGAACCTCGTGGTAACCTTTCTCTCGATACTGGAACTGCTGAAAGACGGCATACTGGATGTCTTTCAGCCGACCTTCGAAGAACCCATAAAGATAATTCTGAGGGAGGAAAATGGACGATAGAAGTTCTCTTGAAAATATAATAGAATGCTTGATATTCGTTTCGAAACATCCCCTAACCATTCAGGAAATTTCCGGGTTTCTGAAGGATGCCGAGAAAAAAGAGATAACCGCCGCCCTGGACGAACTCCAGAAGCGCTGGGAGGAGATGGGGCGAAGCTTCGTTCTAAGCAGCGTCGCCGGGGGATATCAGTTCAGGACCCGTCCCGAGTATTCGCAATACATAGTCGAGTTCAACAAGGAAATAAAGAAGTTCAGGCTCTCCAAGGCTGCCCTCGAAGTGCTTGCAATAATGGCTTACAAGCAGCCCATTACGAAAATCGAGGTTGAAAAGATAAGGGGGGTTGACTGCTCAAGCAGCGTGAGCGTGCTGCTTGAGAGAAGGTTCATCGAGATCGCGGGAAGAAAGGAAGTTCCGGGAAAGCCTTTTCTCTACAGAACCACGGATCTTTTCCTCGAGACATTCGGCCTTAAGAACCTGAAGGACCTGCCTACGGTAAAGGAAATCGAGAAGATTAAAGAGGATTTTAAGGAACCGGAGTGACCGGAGGACGACTACCCCGCCTCGGCAAGGTAGTTAAGCACCTCTTTTTCCTTCTCCCGCATCGTCTCTCTTTCCTTTTTCTTCTTGTGGTCGAACCCGAGCAGGTGCAGGACCGCGTGGACTATAAGCAAACGCAGTTCCTCTTCAACCGTGATCTCAAGCCTCCGGGAATGACGGAGGGCCGTCTGGTAGGATATCACTATATCGCCTAGAAGATCGGGGTTCGCTTCGTTTTTCTGCGGAAAGCAGAGAACATCCGTAGTCGCGTCAATCTGCCTGTATTGCCTGTTAAGTTCCCGCATGTCCCCGTCGCTCACAAGCGAGACGCAGAGCTCGCTTCTGGCGGAGAGATCAAGATACGCAAGTATTCTTTTGACCAACTCCGCCAGTTCCTCCCTCCCCGGTCCGTCAATGAATTCCTCCCTGTCCACTATGGATATTTCCATTTCCATCCATCCTTACAGGGCGACGCCTGTCTCGCTTAGGCGAAAGAAAACCAGGGAAGTGTAATATGTGCAGGGAAAGACGAATATCAGGCTGTCGAACCTGTCAAGCACCCCGCCGTGTCCGGGAATCAGGGAGCCGGAATCCTTTACCCCTGCCCCTCTTTTTATGGTGGATTCGAAAAGATCGCCGGCAACCGCGGCCGCGGCTATTATTACCGCGTAAAGAACCACCCAGAGAGCGGGAAGAGGATTGCTGAATACAATATTCACCACGAAGGCGCTTACGACCGAAACAACAAATCCCCCGATGAGCCCCACCACGGTCTTGCCTGAACTTATATGACTGGCGAGCTTCTTTTTCCCGAAAGCTTTTCCGAAGGAATACGCCCCCGCGTCGTTAAGAAAGGTGCAGGAAACCGCAAGCACCACGAGGAAAAAGCCGATGCCCTCGGGAGCCCCGTAAAACGAGCCGTAATTAAAAGCGCCCTCGCCGCCCGGGATGTTTCTAAGCAGCACCCCGTGGGCAAGCATCCAGCCGAAATATATAAGTGGCAGAAGGGTCATGCCGAGGTCTCGCAAACAGTCGCTGAAATCCTTTTTCCGAAATTCGAGTATTATGGAAAGAAATATCAAAAAGGTGAAAAAAAGACTCATAAGCAGGAAGTCGAAAAACGCGCTTATGATCAGAAGCAGGGAGATAGCCGTTATATAGATTCTTCTCGTCTTCCGTATATCCGGGCCCGCAAGCGCGAAGAACTCAATGGAGCAAAGAGCCGCGATCAGGCACATGAGAGCCAGATAGTAGACTCCCCCGTGGTAGAATATGAGAAGAAGTATCGGTACGGCCACTACGGCCGTAGCGATTCTCATGATCAGGTTTCTGCTTTCTGCCATGCCGCGTCACACTTACTTGGAATCGCATAAAAATTAAACGATAAGGGAATCAATGCAAATAACGCCGCTTTACTCAGACACCTCCCGGCCGATGAAAATTCTCGTTCTTGCCTCGGGCAGAGGAACAAACTTCGAGAAAATAAACTCGAGGCAGACGGAACTTGAGCAAAACGGCCAAAAAAACTACGGAACCATAGAGCATGTCTTTTCAAACGACCCCGAGGCCCCGGTTCTCGCAAAGGCAAAAGCGCTCAAGATCGGAACCTCCTCCATAAGTTCAGAGAAGTTCTTCGTGGATCTCGGGAAGCCTCCTTCCGATGAAGGCGGACGGGTTCTTTACGATTCGGCGGTGATTTCTCTTGTTGAAGAGGTTTTTGAACCGGATCTCGTGGTGCTGGCCGGATACAGGAGAAGGCTTAGCCGTCTTTTCACCGAAAGGTTCGAAAACAGGATCTTAAACCTCTACCCAGGGAACACGACCAAGGATTACCTCGTAAGAGGCAAAAGCGCGTGCGTCCAGGCACTGGAGAACGGCGAGAGAACCATAAGATGCACCGTCTATCTTGAAAACGACCCCGAAACAAGGTTCGGAACCGCGGTCGCCCAGTCATCTGACATATCCCTTGAGGGTTTCGGCATCGGTGACGGCGCGGCAATGGAAGAAAAGATAAGAGAACAGGGAGAATGGATGCTTTTCCCCTTCGTGGTCCACGACCTGATCGCAAACGGGAGGGTCGCGATTGACGAGGAAAAAAATATCTACGTTGACGGTCAACGGACGGGGAAAAACGGATTTTCGCTCTCGCTCTGAAATCAGATGCCTTCGTCCCTCAGCTTCTTAAGAAGCTCGACGTCCTTTGACACCTCGGGAGGGGGCATTTCCACTATCATGTCAAGGTCCTCGAAAAACGGGTTCTCGACCATGGCCCGAAAGCAGTCAATCCCTATCTTTCCCTCCCCTGGATGTTCATGGCGGTCCTTGCTTGAATTGAACTCGGCCTTGGAATCGTTCGCGTGAACGAGTTTCACGGTCCCGGGAGCAAACATGGCGCCGATGTGTTCTACGAGTTCCTCCACGCCCTCGCGGGTCCTTATATCGTATCCGGAAGCAAACATGTGGGCCGTATCCATACAGACCCCAAGATCGTCATACGCGACGCTTTTCAGTATGAGAGAAATCTCCTCGAAGCTGGCCCCTATGGTATGCCCCTGCCCCGCCGTGTTCTCGAGCAGAAGCTCTGTCGTGCCGCTATAACCCCGAAGAACCCTCAGAATGGAGTCGACCACGTTGCTTACAGCCGTATCTCTCTCCAGCCCCTTTGCGCTTCCTATGTGGGTCATCATGTATTTCACCCCAAGGGCGCTCGATCTTTCAAGCTCCTCCCTTACCAGGTCCACGCTTTTTCCTCTCAGGTCCTCTTTCCCGGAAGCCAGGTTTATGAAATAGGGAGTGTGGACGTAGTAGTCGCTTATGGAAGCCTCCGAGCAGTTAAGAAAAAAGGCTTCGAGCAGGCGGTCTTCGAGTTCCGGGGGTTTGCCGCCTCTTGGCGAACGGGTGAACATCTGAAAGCACTCGCATCCAAGCTGCCTCGCCCTAAGCGGAGCGTTCTCAATCCCGCCGGCTATTGAAACATGCGCTCCGAATTTCATCGCGTTTTACCCCCGTTTGACAAATTCACCCCGTAAATATAACTTGAATGCAGACTTAGAAGGAGTGGTTAGTTGACCCCTACGAAAGCTTTTGTAACCAAGGGAGTGGGCAAGCACAAGGAAAGACTCTCAAGCTTTGAACTTGCCTTACGGAATGCCCGGATCGCGGAGTTCAATCTGGTCAAGGTTTCAAGCATATTTCCCCCGGGCTGCCAGCTCGTAAGCAGAAAGCAGGGACTCACCATGCTCTCCCCCGGGCAGATAGCGTTTGTGGTAATGAGCGAGAATGCTACAAACGAACCCAGCAGGCTCATCGCCGCGTCCACCGGTCTCGCGATCCCGAAGGACAAGACGCGCCACGGGTACATTTCGGAACATCACAGCTACGGGCAGAAAGAAACCCTCGCGGGAGAGTACGCCGAAGATCTTGCCGCCTACATGCTCGCTACCACCCTTAACGCTCCCTTTGATCCCGATAAAAGTTACGACGAGCAGAAAGACATATGGGAGATAAGCGGGCACAAGGTAAAAAGCAGAAACATAACGCAGACTGCAGTGGGGGATAAAAACGGACTCTGGACAACGGTCCTTACCGCGGTGGTTTTCTGTTCCTATCAGACAAAGACGATTAGCTAGCTCCCTTTATCAGTTCGCGGGCGACTTCAAAAGTTTTTTTGGAAACACTTTTTCCGGCAAGCATCCTGCCGATTTCCATTACCCTTTCCTCTTCACCGAGGGCATCGACCGAGACATCCGTTTCACTTTCGCTGGATTCCTTCGCAACCAGCAGATGGGTGTTCGCGAACTTCGCAACCTGAGGGAGGTGGGTTATGCACACTACCTGGCTTTGGTCCGAGAGATCTTTTATTTTCCTCCCTATGCTCTCGGCCACAACTCCCCCTATCCCGGCATCCACTTCGTCGAATATGAAGATCGAACCGGCATCGCCGGTGGAAACGAAGCTTTTAAGCAGAAGCATTATTCTCGAGAGTTCTCCGCCGGAAGCGACCCTGTTAACGGGCCTAGGAGCCTGGCCCGGGTTGGCGGAAAAAAGAAACTGCACGCTGTCGTGGCCATCTCCCGAGAGGTCCTTTTCAGAAAATTCCACTTCGAAACGGGCGTTTTTAAGCCCGACCGACTCGGCCTGCTCGGAGAAAAGGTCCTCAAGCCTCACGGCTCCCGCCTTTCTCGCGGTCGATATCGAAGAAGCGGCGACGGAAACCTTCTCCCGGAGGGAATCCCTTCTTCGCTCGATTTCCTCAAGCATCCCGGCCGAATTCTCAAGGCCTTCAAGCTCGGATTCGATCTCGTGCTGCTTTTTTATTATCTCCTCTATAGAATCCCCGTGCTTTCTCTTGAGCCTGCTTATCTCCTCAAGCCTCGAGAGGACCTCTTCAAGTCTCTGGGGGTTGTGTTCTATCTTTCCCGCGAACTCACTCAGACCGTAGAAAACATCCTCGGTTTCTATGAGTACGGCCGCGACTCTGTCGCGAAGCTCCCCGAGAGATGAATCAAGGTCAGAAACCCGTTCAAGATGCGAAAGGGCCTGCTTTAGAAAACCCATTGCCGAGTTCTCTCCCTCGTACACAAGCCCGGTCGCGTTTGCGAGCGAAGACGAGAACCTCTCTGAGTTCTCAAGCCTCACCCTCTCAGCCTCAAGCTCTGAATCCTCGTTGGGCGCCGGGGAGACCTTTTTTATCTCTTCGGCCTGGAACCTCAGATAATCCTCTTTTTCCGCCCCCTCCCGCTCTTTTTTCCTGAATGCTTCAAGTTCATTCTCCGCACACACGAATTCGGTGTAAACGGCCCTGTATTCAGAGAGTTCATGTTCCAGATGAGAAAAAGCGTCTAAATAGCTTAAGTAATTACTTTTCTTAAGAAGACTCTGGTGTTCATGCTGACCGAACATGTTAACAAGCCCGTCGGTTACCTCAGAGAGCGTCCCGAGCGTCGCTATCGAACCGTTTATATAAATCCTGTTCTTTCCGCCCGGGTTAAAGACCCTTTTTATTAGAAGCTCGCCTTCAGAATCCCCTATGCCGAACCGCTCAAGCTTCTCCCCGATACCGCAGTCGCCCGGAACCTCGAAAAGAGCCTCCACCGATGTCTGTTTGTCGTCTGATTTAACGTGGTCTGCGGTAAACCTGTCGCCGAGGATTATGTTTATGGCGTCAACGACGAGGGATTTCCCGGTGCCCGTCTCCCCGGTGATTATGTTAAGGTTTCCCCCGAAATTAATGGAGATTTCGTCTATTATGGCGAAATTCTTAAGCCTGAGCTCAACAAGCATCTGTTTTTTAAAGCCCCCTGCCATACCCTCGCGGAACCGGGCGATTCCGCGAAAATCCCCCCGAGCCGCCCCGGGGTTCAGCTTCTTACCTGACCATCTCCTCTTACCACGAATTTCGAAGTCGTGAGTTCCTCAAGCCCCATCGGGCCGAACGCGTGCAGTTTTGAAGTGCTTATGCCTATTTCGGCGCCAAGGCCCAGCTGGAAACCGTCATTGAATCTGGTCGACGTATTGACCATGACAGCGGAGGAATCCACTTCTTTTACGAATTTCTCAGAGTTCTCGGGGTCTTTCGTAACTATGGCATCCGTGTGCATGGAGCCGTAAGTCTGTATATGGCTTATAGCCTCGTCAATCGTGGGAACAACCCTTACGTTAAGGACAAGGTCAAGATACTCTTCGTACCAGTCCTCTTCTGTCGCCGGGGCCAGATGGGGAAGAAGGTTCCTCGTGTTCTCACAGCCCTTTATGCTGACTCCCTCTCCCTCAAGCCTTTCTATCGCGACGGGCAGGAAGTCACTCGCCACGGAGGAGTGAACAAGCATTGTCTCCATGGAGTTGCAAACGCCGGGTCTCTGGACCTTCGCGTTCCGGCAGATTTCCTCAGCCATCCCGAGGTCCGCGTGCTCATCCACGTAAACGTGGCAGACCCCCTTGTAGTGCTTGAGAACCGGAATCCTTGAGTTCTCCGCGACAAACCGTATGAGCCCCTCCCCTCCCCTGGGAATAATGAGATCTATCTTCTCCTCAAGTTTAAGCATCTCGGTCACGACTTCTCTGTCGGCAACCGGGATGACCTGGGCGGTATACGGCGAAAGGCCGCTTTGGGAGAGGGAGTCGGCCATGAGCCGGGAGATGGCTAGGTTCGATCTTATCGTCTCGGAACCGCCGCGGAGAATTACTGAATTGCCCGATTTAACGCAGAGCCCCGCGGCGTCGGCCGTAACGCCCGGCCTTGACTCGTAAATGATTCCTATCACGCCCAGGGGAATTCTTTTTTTCTCAACGGAAATCCCGTTCGGCCTGTCCCACTTTGCCGATATCTTGCCCACGGGGTCGGGAAGTTCCGCCACCTCGCGCAGTCCGTCGGCCAGGGAGCTTATCCTCGAGGGATTAAGCCTCAGGCGATCCACAAGGGCGGCCGAGAGACCTTTTTCCTCGGCGTCCGAGACGTCCTTTGCGTTCTCAGAGAGCAGGCTCTCGGTTTCCTTTACCAGAAGTTCCGCGAAGCGCAGAAGAAAGTCGTTTTTCTGGGAAGACGGGGCGGAAGCCAAGATCCTTGAGGCTTTTCTTGAATTCTCCGCGATACCGCCGATCAACTCGGCGGGGCTCATCGAGTCAGAAGACCCCGATTCATTGTTTGAAAGAGACATCTTTGTTTCCCCAGAAAGACTTTAACGCAATCTTATTATTATGATCTATAACCGCGAATAAAAGAAGCGGCTGCGGAGAGACGGCTCCCAGGTTCCCCTTATCCCATGTTCACCGCGTCGCGCGCGATCAGGTAATCGAGTATCTGCTGCTTGCACTCCTCGATCGAGTGTTTCTCCGTATTAACCACGATCTCGGGGGAAGAAGGCTCCTCGTACGGATCGTCAATTCCCGTAAATCCCTTTATAACCCCCTCTCTGGCCTTCTTGTAAAGCCCCTTTACGTCCCGCTGCTCGCACTGCTCAACGGAGCAGTCGACGAATACCTCGACGAATTCCCCTTCCTCCACAAGCTCCCTTATCGCGTCGCGGTCGGCGCGGTAAGGAGAAACGAAGGCGGAAAGGACAAGAACTCCCGCGTCCATGAAAAGCTTCGACACCTCACCTATTCTCCTTATGTTCTCCTCGCGGTCCTCGGCGGAAAAACCGAGGTCCTTGCAGAGACCCATCCTAACGTTGTCTCCGTCCAGGATGTAGGTGCGGTGGTTTCGCTGTATAAGTTCTTTTTCGATTTCATTTGCGAGAGTGGATTTCCCGGAACTCGGAAGTCCCGTGAACCACAGAACCAAGGAACCGTGGCCGTTCAGCCTTCTTCTGTCCTCCTTGGTGATTTCATGCTGATGGGGAATAACAAACCTTTCCATTTGTGCTGCCTCCAATGATTGTAAGATATGGATATGATTAAAAAAAAGACGGGAAAAAGCGACTAAAGACAATGAAGCTTTTCGCGTTAATTTCTTTTTCCTCTAAAAAGCTCTCGGGGCAACATTATACAGCACGGAAACAAGGGTTGTCCATATCAAAGGGGGCATCCGAAAAAGAAACCGCGGCAATCCGTCCGGAGGAAATATCACCCTTCTTTAAGAAGACCCCTCCAAGGAACTGCGAAGACCAGGAGCGAAGCGACAAGAACCAGATTAAGCGCCCCGCTCCCAAGCGTATTCGGGACCTGTTCCTGCGAGGCAATCGCGCATCCAAGGCCTCCCAGTCCCGCCTTTTCGCCCGGCGGTCCCGGGTCATCAGGCAAAGGGGAATCCGGTTCTGGGTCATTATCCCGGTTGGTTAACGACACGTCATCAGGATCAAAACCGTCGTAGAACCTGTCCCGGCTCTCAGCCCGCTCAAGCACGATAGCGTAGCCCTTGGCACCATCCTCCTCGCCGTCGTTTACGCCGGTTACCGTCACGGTCTGCGCGACTTCCCAGTCGTCGGGAGTGAACTCAAGCGCCTGGGCATCGGCCCTTCCCTCCCGCGGGTCGCTGCTTCGAAGGGGGATTATGACGTCGCTTATCGGTTCTGATTCAAGTCTCACCGAAAACGCCGCCGTCCCGCCGTCTTCAGTGGTCAGAAGTCCGGAAGTCGGGATGACGGTTATCCCGGTCGGCACGCAGGAAGGCGGAAAGCCGCCGTCGCTTATCTCCCAGCCCATGTCCCGGAGCATGCCGAGGCTAAGGTCCATATCCCTAGGAAAGGGGTAGAGATATTCCATGATATCGTCCGTGTCCGTATGGACATGGGTTATGGAACTGCCCTCCTCAAAAGTCGGGGGAGCGTGGAGCCGGGGTTTTCCATCAGGGGCCACGCCGGCGGATTTAAGCTCGGCCATGCGCTGTCCGTAACTGCACGAATTCTCCTTTCCGGGCCGCACGGTTCCATCCCACAAAAGACCGATGTCGGAGGTAATGGCCCGCTCCCTGTCCTGCGGGGAAAGATCGACGATGAATTCACGGTCTTCCTCCGAGTACATCTGTACGTCGTAGATTCTCTGCCACTCCGGCACGTCATATGAAAAACTCTGGGTTCCATCCGTCACGTCAAGGGTAATGCTGGGAAAAGAACCGTCCTCCCCGAGGGAAGAATTAAACCCGAGCCCGTGAATGATCTCGTGCACGGCAAGGGCGACAAAATCTATGGAAAACGGCGGCGCTTCCCCATAAAAACCGTAATAGAAATCAAGGTTCCTTGAGAATTCCACTACGAGATGGGGCTCAGATTCGTCTATTAGAGGTCTTCCCCTGATTTTCTCAGCGAGCGCCGGCGGGTACCCTATGTGCAGCAGTTCTTCGGGACCGAAGCTTATGGCCTTCCTCGTATAGGTTTTGGCGACCGTGGTTTCATCCTCAAAGGATCCGAACGATGCCTCGACCCGGATCATGTTCTGACCCGGCAGCCTCCGTTCAAGCAGACGGGCGGCGTGCTCAAAGGCGTTTCTTCTCGCCTGCCCGAGCGTGTCCGCGCTGTTGCCGTTATCGCCAAGCAGCGCCCTTTCCTCCTCAGTCAGCCCGGCCGTATCGTTAAACCCGATCCCCCGGGCGTCTGTGTATATCGCCCTGACCGTAACCGCGCCGCTGTAGGGGGCCGCGGGAAAAGCACCCAGAAGGAAAAAAAGAAGCCCGAGGAAAAACTTGTCCGCTCCGCAGTGTCTGATGGCGTGCAGTCCTGGTTTCACACTCATAATCAGACCGACTTTTTCTCCCGCTTTCAAGGGGTTTTTCGTTCTTTTTCCGAAGAAGCGAGGTTATCTCCGCGGCCGAAGGCCGTCTCAAGGCAATCGGGGCTAGGCGGCAAAGACATAACCCGGAGAACCGGCCGCTCCCGCAGCGCGATTCCGGACACGCCGCGGGAGCCGTATAATAAAGGCTCTTGATTCTTTATACCATAATAATTAGAATCTAGTTTCGAAACCGGAGGCGGGAGATTTTCTGTTCCAGATTCTGTTTAACGGCGGAATCTGGTCTTACGGATGATTTATGGCTTCTGAAATTAAAGACATGCTTCTTAGCTTCAGGCTTCCTGAAAGCACTTATGATTACGCCGTCGCCGCCGCCAAGGAAAAAGACATAAGCACGAGCAAGCTCATAAGGACAGCGATAGAAAAGTACCGAACGGAGAGCAACGAGCCTACCAGGTCCGAGGTAATCACTTACCTTAAAAACCTCCCCGCCACGGAGAGAGACGAGATTCTTGACAAGGCGGAGGGCACCTGGAAAAGGAGAATAAGGTCTTTCATGAACGGCGCGATCGCCCGGAAACCCACCATCAAGGGAAAAGAGCTCTCCAAGTTGGTAAGCGAAGAGTTCGGCCTGCCGATCGATCTCGATCTCAGGCAAAAGGTGTATCTCAGAATAAAAAGCCGCAGGAGAAGAAAAAGGCTCGTTGAGAGGCTTGAAAAGGAATACTAGACGCGGCGCCGGGTTCCCCCTGGGGCGGCGTATCCGTTTAAGACCCCGCCGGGAAGCTGGAAATCAGACAATCATACCCAATCACACACGCACGGAGGCAGAAGATGGAAAGAACATTATCGATAGTAAAACCTGACGGAGTCGGAGAAAACCTGATCGGGGAGGTTCTAAGAAGGTTCGAGGAAAACGCAATAAGCGTAGTCGCCCTCAAGATGATACACCTCTCAAAGAAACAGGCAGAAGGGTTCTACCACGTGCACAGGGAAAGACCTTTTTTCTCAAGTCTCACGGATTTCATGTCCTCCGGGCCCTGCGTGGTTATGGTCCTTGAGGGGGAGGAGGCCATCTCGAGGGTAAGGGCCATCATGGGCGCGACGAACCCCGAGCAGGCGGAGCCCGGGACCATAAGAAAGGATTTCGCCTCCGGCATAGAAAAGAACATAGTGCACGGGTCCGATTCCCCCGAATCGGCCGCCTACGAAATAGGATATTTTTTCAGCGAGCTTGAAATAAACAGCCGATAGGGTTCCGCCCGCAAGCCGTCTCGGCCGAGGAGAAAAAGCAGGTCGTGTCGCCAGAGAAAAGCATCGACACCCATCCCGTCACCGTACTTAGAAGCTCACAGCCCCTCCTGGCTGAAGAATTCATTGAAAAGCTTAAAGAAGACCTCTTGGCCGCTTCCCCGAAGCTGCTTTTTGAAAGCAGGAACCTCGACGACGCATCCCTCTCGGAAATAGTCGAGGACGCTCGGACCCTCCCCATGTTCCACGAGAAAAAACTGATCGTCGTTAAGGGATATGACGGCCTGGGGAAAGAGGATCTTGACCTGCTTAACGAATACTCAAAGGCTCCGGCCTCTTTTTCCGTGCTGGTTCTGCTCTCCGGGGGATCCAGAAAAAGCAAAGCGAAACCCGCAAAGAGCATCAGGCTCGTTGACCTCGACAAAGGAAGCAACCCCGACCGGGAGATAAAACGCCTGGCGGAAAAACTCGGAATCTCCCTTGCCCCGGGGGCCGCCGGTTTCATAAAAACCATGCTCGGCGAAGACATGAACCTCGTAAGGAACGAGCTTTCGAAGATATCCCTTTACATGGGCGGGAAAAAAACCGTAGGCGAGAAGGACCTGCGGGAGCTCATGGAGAAACGGAGCACGGAAAACGTGTTTTCCCTCTCGACCTCGCTTTCAAACAGGGATCTAAAAGGATCTCTCAGGATACTCCGGGAACTTGAGAGAAACAGGGAGGATCCCCTTTCCATACTCTACATGATAGCCTGGAGATTCCGCCAGATATTCAAGGTCTCGCAGTTTCTTCGGGAAGGGAAATCTGATGAAGCCATCGCGAAGGCCATAAAAACCTCCCGCGGGGCTGTCTTTTACCTTAAAAAGAGCGTGCGCAACTTCAGGGAGAACGACCTCGGCAGGATACTGGGTCTTATAGAGGAAACGGACTTCGGAATCAAAAACAGTTCCGGGAACAATTACATACTTCTTGAGAAACTTCTTCTGGGAATCTGCGCGCGGGAAACCTAGGAGCCGGCGCTCGGGCTGAGGTCCGAAAGCTTCTTTGAGAACCTCGATACGTATCTTGAGGCTTTTTTCTTATGGATAACCCCTTTCGTGGCGGCCTTGTCGGTAAGGGCAACCAGTTCCTTGAGAAGAGCCTGGGATTTCTCGAGATCCTCGCTTCCAATAGCTTCCGAGTAACGCTTTATCTTGGTTTTAAGAGTGGACGTCACGAACCTGTTTCTCTCTCGTCTTTTCAGGTTCTGGCGATGCTTTTTCTGCGCCGATTTTGTTCTAAGGCCCATAAAAATCCTCCGAGGCTTAAAAATGAAGGTTGAATTTTACATCTTCTCCCCGCATTGTCAATAAGAACTAATGGGAGGCGGTTGCGCTTATCAGTTTTTTAGGGGTTTCGGTTTCCGTGACGGGGCCGTGGCCGCCGCGGCATCATACGGCAATCCGGCATCCTGTAAGCTTGAATCACCCGATTCGGACTCGGCACCGCCCCTCCAGAATCACCGCTCCTTGTAAACCAGCAGACAGGAAGTCCCTTCAAGGCTGATTACTGTTGTTTTACTGAATAAACAGAGAGCCCCTGCCACGTCATATCAATCCTGAGACCTGCTCCGTGCTCAATCTCCTCCCTCTCCTCATGTCCATCTCCCACTCTAACGACGCAGACACTCCCCCTGTCTCAAACCCTCCATCCTCATGCAAGACCAGTCGGCGTGCCGCGGTCAGTGCTTCACCACCCGGAGGTGATCTCGAACCCGAACGTGTGCTCGGGTTCGGCAACGTCGCTCTCCCTGCGGGTCGCCTTGAGACCGAAGGAGAGGTTGGGCGCGGTCTCCGACTCCGGCGTCAGCCGCCAGCCGGCGCTGTAGTCCCGCGCTGCCTCCGTTAGCCCCAGACCGACATGCGGACTGCCGGTGAAACGCTCGCCCAAGGCCGGGAACCCGTATGCCGCCTCCATGCCCCAGCGGGACGCGCCTTCGCCGCCCGTGCGCTCATCCAGCGTCGCGGGCGCAAACAGCGCGTCGAGCCCGCCTTGCGCCTGTCCGCCGAACTCCTGGCGCAGACCGAGCGAAAGACCCCGCTTAGTCGCCGGGTCCGGATCGAAGACCAGCGCAGCCGCAAATCCCCGGTCCTTCAGATCCTCGTCCCCATGCGCCAGCAGCGTGCGCCCCGAGACGTCAAGCGACAGCCCGAACCCCGGGTCACTCCACACAAACCCGCCGCCAAGCTCGATTCCGAAGCCACCCTCGGCGTCGCCCCCGTCATGACGCCCGCCAAGCTCAAGCTTCGGCGTGAGAGACCCCTCGCCTTCCATGGCAAGGCGGTAACTGCCTTCGAGCCCGAGCCTGAGCCGGGTCACGTCGGAGTCCGATGCGGCAAGCTGCCGCGTCCTCTCAGAGGAACTCCGAGTCCACAGCACATCCGACGTCACCGCCAGGGCGGGACCGGAACCCTCAACAGGGGGAGCAAGAAGACCGCCCCTCAGCCCCGCCGCCGCCATGCTCCAGCTCGTGTCGGCGCTGTAGCTGCCGCCCATTTCCGTCTTAAGCGTCACATCCCCGGTTCCGTAGCCCCCGGCTCCCCAGAGCTTCACACGCTCGGAGACCTCAAACGCAGCATAGGGAACCGCCGCCATAAGCGACGCGTCCACACTGCCGTCGCCCGCGCGCACCGCCCCGTCGCAAAGCTCCGCTCCCACGCCCTCAGGACAGCTCTGCGGACCGGTTCCCGTGTCCCTGTAGTCTCCACCGCCCTCGCTCCGCACAAGCGCTAGACCCACCAGCCACCTGCCCCTCGCGTAGTCCGTCCCCAGCATCCCCGTCGTGGCATCCCCGTCAAGAGAGAACGTCCCCTCCCTTCCGTCGAAACTGCCGTGCGCAGCCCGGCCCCAGAAGGCCATGCTGCCCCCCGAATCGTCCTCCGCCCCAGTCAGCAGGAAACTCGAACCCACCAGTACGTCGCGCGCCGTCAGGTATTGCGGCTGCCGTTCCGTGCATAAGCCGTCGCTCACGTCGCCGTACGGTCCGCCGCTTCCGTCGGCGGGCGCATCGAAGCTGAGAGCCTGCCCCGCAATCGCGCCCCGCATCCCCGGCGTGCGCACAGCCGCCATGCGGTCTGAGACCCCGTCAAGCGCCTGCTCCGCAACCGTGCGCCCGAACCGCGCAAGCCACGCCGCAGGCATCGGGTCGTCGTTAGTGATCGTCCCCACCGCAACCCCGTCCCCGATCACTGCTCCCTGCGCCTTCGACAGCACCACCCGGAAGGTCTCCGGGTCCTCGTCGTGACTGTCGTCGTGAATCCAGATGTACACCTGCCTCTCCGTATCGCCCGGACGGAACGTCAGGTCGTACGTGCCCGGCATGTAGTCGACCTTCGGTTCCGCCGATAGCGGCTCCGAGGGCTCGGTCGAGACATGCACCCGTACCAGTTCCTGTGAAGGCGGCGACAGCCGCACAGTGAACTCCATCACCGGCAGGCCGCCCTCCGCCTTCGTCGCGTCGTCCACAGAGAGCGCGGGCAGGTTGTTCACCGGCGCATCGTCGTTGTCGGAGACCGCGACGCTCGCAGAGGACGCGGTCCCGACCGTGTAGCCGGTCCCGCTCCCGACCGTCGCTGTCACCGAGCCGTCCGCCTCGTCGGCCTGGTCGTCCGTGGTCGCAAGCGTCAGCGTCGCCGTGGACGCGCCCGCACCGAACGTCACCGTGCGGCTCCCCGCCGTCACGCCCCAGTCGCCGTCCGTGGCGACCGTCACAGCCACCGGAAGGGCCGCATACGGGACCGGGCTCGCCGTGAAGGTGAAGACGGCGTCGTCGCCCTCGTAAACGGTCTGGGCGGGGCGCTTGAACCCGATCACGATCACGGGAGGGGGAGAGGGCTGGTCGTCGTCCTTGATGGTTACGAGAGGAGCACTTAATAGTGGACTTATCGTCGCTTCTCCGCCCGGGTTGCCGGAGCGTACTTCTCCGCTCGCGTTGCTCAGGCTTACAACGAAGACCTCGTCGCTCTCCTGCACCTCGTCGTCGGTGATCGTCACCGTGATGCTCTGCCGCGAGAAGTCCTCCCCCGCCGGGAAGGTCAGGGTGCCGGAAGTGGAGGTGAAGTCCGAAAGCGAAGCCGTGCCGCTCGCAAAGGCCCCATAGTCCACCGTGGCGCGGCCCTTGCCGAACTTGCGGATCCAGACGGTGACCGTGCCGTCGCCTTCCCCGACGTCATAGAACTTCTGCTCCGCCTCGATGACGGGTATTCCGGGGGGCGTCGTGGGGTTCACCTGCACGACGCTGCCGCCAGGCACGGGACTGCCAGGCCAGTGCTTCGTGGCGTATTGGCAGGCGTCCCCTCCATTGGTCGCGTTCGACAGGTACACCCGGAAGGTGCCCGACGAGTTGGCGACCGGAACGGTGAAGCTCTTCGACTTCTCGGTCGCCCCGAAGCGCAGGGTGCCCGAGGTCGGGACGTAGCCGCCGGACGCCGCCTTCAGCGAGCCGTCCCCGGTCTCGTAGTTCACCGACGCGATGCCGGTGCCGGTCCGCACGACCGTGATCGTGGCGCTGCCTCCGCCCGCGGCGCTGAAGCTCCTTTCCGAGAACTCGAACGTGGTCGCGTTCATAATCCTGGCCGCGATCTCGCTAATGACATGATCGGGGATGAGCCTGCCATCCGGGTAGTGCGTCGGGACCGGGGTGGGCTTGCCGCAGAGCTTGGGGACACTTACCTCGAAAACGGGAGAGAGGGCGTAGAAGGAGTCTACACTGGTATTAAAGGTAATGCTGTCGGAGAAAGGTGATCCCGTGCCGCTGGACCCCCGCTCTGTTAACCCTGATGGGCTACCAAGAGGATAGCTAACGTGCTTGGTGCCGTCGTTGTTACTGCCCGTAAGAACGGCACCTGCGGCGGTCCCTCCATTCTCGTTCTTCCAGGCGTAGCTGTCCCAGCCCCCGTCGTAGAAGTCCGAATAGTTGTCGGCGACCTTGGCGCCGTTCAGCCAGTAGATCTTCACGCCCGTGCCGGTGGTCATGGTGTTGTCGCGCGCGTCCACCGTGGCGGTCGAGCCGACCACGCGGAACTGCGAGCTGAACTCACGGATGGCCGTGTGGCCGGCGGCGGCAGCAGACTGCACATGGCTGTTGTAGTCGGCGATGTCCATCGAGGTCCCGTCGCGCGTGGTCGAGGTGATGAACAGCAGCCGGAACTGGTCGCCAACCTCCAGCCCCGAGGGCTTGAGCGGCCAGTCGGGCGGCACCGACGTCTGCGCGGCGGCCACGGGCGTCAGACCGGCCAGCAGCAGGAACAGAAGCACCGCTGCGAAGCCGCGGGAAACTCCCCGGCCTTGCCCCCTTCCCCCAGTAATATGCTTAGTCAGATTGGAACCATCCAGAAACTCTCCCGTTTTCATTGCCAGCCCCCCTCCTTGAACTTTAATTCGTAACAAACTCTTAACACTCCATAACCTCTACTTCTTACCTTACCCCCCCCCCTTTTTTTTCAAGCTTTTTTTATAGGTCCGGTCGCAGTTACGGAAAACAGACGCCGCCGGGGGATTGCCGCTAAACTAATCGAGGCCGGAATTGAACGGGCAAGGGGTGATGGCTGGACAGCGGTCGTAGTACTTGGCGATCCGCCCTATTACCAGCGTTTTGGATTCAACCAAGAGACCGTGGGTGGCATGTAATGCCGATATGCCGGACCATACCTGATGGGATTGGCTCTCGCAGGGAAAGGTTTCGAGGGAACGCACATCGAATACGCATCGGCCTTCTCAAAGCTTTCATGAAAGAGGCTGGTTCACATGCCTCTGCTCCGCGCCGGCAATCCCGCCGCGGCGTCTTCCCTTCATTCGAAGGTCGGTAATGTTGAGGCACTTCTCTGTGCCATATTTACCGTGACCCCTTTCTCGGACGTCTTTTCATAATGTGCGTGCTTGCCCCGTATATGCCTTCTGCCGCTTCCATGAGGGTTTCAGTCAGGGTCGGGTGAGGATGTATTGAAAAAGCTATATCCTCCGCAGTCGCACCCATTTCAATTGCCAGTACGGATTCAGATATCAACTCCCCCGCCTGCGGTCCGACAATTCCGACGCCGATCACCCTCCCGGTTCCCTTATGGGTTATCAGCTTCGTCAGACCATCTGTCCTGTTAAGCGTAAGGGCCCTCCCCGAAGCCGCCCACGGAAACTTAGACACGTCCACTTCCATCCCAGATTCCCTGGCCTCGCTTTCGGTAACCCCGCACCAGGCGATTTCGGGGTCGGTAAAGATTACCGCCGGAACGGCTCTTGGGTCATACCGGGTCTTGGCCCCGGTTATAACCTCTGCCACGATCTTGGCTTCATACGTCGCTTTGTGGGCAAGCATGGGTTCCCCTGCAACGTCCCCAATTGCGAAAATCGCCGGGTCGGCTGTTTTTCTCTGCGAGTCCGTCTCTATAAAGCCTTTACCGTCCACCCCGACCCGGGTGTTCTCAAGGCCGAGGCCTTCTGTGTACGGCACCCTTCCGACCGAGATCAAAACCTTTTCATATTTCTCCTGAAAGGTTTTCCCATCGGCTTCAAACGAAACTTGAACTTCGTTATCTAACTCGTTGATAGAAACTAACTTCGTTTCAAGCATTATGGAGCGGAATTTCTTATCGAGCCTCTTTTTGAGAACGCCCGCGAGGTCTCTGTCGACCCCTTGGACGAGCCCGGGAAGCATCTCGACTACAGTGACCTCGGTGCCCAGGGAGGAAAAAAACGTTCCGAGCTCAAGTCCTATGTAGCCTCCTCCCACCACGAGCAGGGTTTTTGGTATCTCCCCCATGGATAAAGCGCCGTCTGAATCAACCACGTTCGGGGAGCCGAAATCTACCCCCGGTATTCTCCTAGAGACAGATCCCGTTGAGATAACGGCGTTCTCGAACACGACTTCCCGCTCCTCCCCCGAATTCGTTACGACGCGAAGGGCCCCTGACGAGACAAAAGACGCCCTTCCCCGCAGGTAACTTATCTTTCTTGCCTTAGTAAGCGTCCTGAGGCCGCCCGTTAGCTTTGAGACCACCTCGTCTTTCCACGAAAAAAGTTTTTCGGGGTCAACCTCCGGCTCCCCGTAGCTGAGACCGAAATCCGCCGCGTCCCTCGCCTCCTCGGCCACCTTCGCCGCATGAAGAAGGGCCTTCGACGGTATGCATCCCCTGTAGAGACAGACCCCTCCGGGGTTCGCCTCGGGATCTATTAGCGTGACTTTCTTTCCCTTGTCGGCAAGCGCGAACGCCGCGGGATATCCCCCCGGTCCCGCCCCTATCACCGCCACTTCCGTTGTTATTCTCTTCATAGCCGCCTACTCCGTCCGCTCGAAGATGCTCTCGGGAGAGCCCTCAAGCATCTCGCAGAGCCATCTCAGGAACCTCGCCGCCTCCGCCCCGTCTATAATCCTGTGGTCGTAGGAAAGCGATAGCGGCAGCATGAGCTTCGGCGTAACCTCCCCGTCTGTGTACGTGGGCTCAAGGGAAGATCTCGAAACTCCCAGTATGGCCACCTCGGGCGGGTTAAGAACAGGGGTGAAGAAGGTTCCCCCTATCCCCCCTAGGTTGGTTATGGTGAAGCTTCCCCCCTGGAGCCTGTCGGCGGAAAGCCTCTTTTCCCTCGCCCGGGAAGAGATGTCCGTAAGTTCAACCGATATCTCGGTTACGTCTTTTCTGTCAACGTTCCTTATGACCGGAACGAGAAGTCCCCTTTCCGTGTCCACCGCGACCCCTATGTTCACGTATTTCTTGTAAACGATGGTGCGGCTTCCCATGTGTATGCTTGAATTGAACTTCGGAAACTCAAGAAGCGCCCGGGAAAGCGCCTTTACCAGGATAGCGGTCACGGTGAGAGCTCCACCGGCATCGGCCACCCTGTCCCTGTTTAGCGCTCGAAGCTCTTCGAGGCAGGTGACGTCCGCCTTGTCAAACTGCGTCACGTGAGGGGCCGCCCACGCCTGGGTGAGCCGCTCGGCGGTAAGCTTCCTCACGGTCGAGAAGTTCTCGGTCACCGTCTCTCCCCACTTTGAGAAATCGGGAAGCTCGGGCTCCTCGGCCGGGGCTGAGGCCGCCGATCTTATTATGGTCTTCGCGTGAGCCTTTACGTCTCTTTCAAGTATCCTCCCGCGGGGTCCCGTTCCCGGGACGGATGGGAGCTCGACGCCGAGTTCCCTCGCAAGACGTCTCACGGAAGGCGCCGCCGCCACTCCAGGAGGTCCCGCCGGAGCAATATCGTCCGTGGGCGGGCTTTTCCGGGGAGGGGGCTCTTTTTTTTCTTCCGAGGGCTTTTTCTCCCCGGAGGGTTTTTCCGTTTTTTCTTCTGTGGCCGGGGCGGCCTCTTCCGGGGTCTCTTCGCCCTCTGCCTCCCCGTCTATTTTCACGAGGAGCTGGCTTATTTCAATCGTGTCCCCGGCGCTTACCAGTACTTCCGTAACGGTTCCGTCGGCCGGGGAAGGAATCTCAACTGCGGCCTTGTCCGTTTCCACCTCGAGCAGGGGCTGCTCAAGCGTGACCCTGTCTCCGGGAGCGACGAAAACCTCTATCACCTGCCCGGATTCTATTCCTTCTCCAAGTTCGGGAAGCCTGAACTCTATCAACTCACTTTCCTCTTCACGTGACCGCGGGGCTTGGCTTTCCCCGGTCGATTCCAAATTCGCTTATCGCCTCATCTACGGTTCCCTCATCGATTCTGCCTTCCCTAGCAAGCTCGTAAAGCGCCGCGATCACGATGTGGCGGTAGTCGACCTCGAAGAAGTCGCGAAGCGCCTCGCGGGTGTCGCTTCTTCCGAACCCGTCAGTTCCAAGGGAAACAAGGGACATGGGGAAATGGGTAGAAACAGACTCGGGAAGGCTTTTTAAGTAATCGGTCGCTGCGATAAATACCCCGTCTTCCCCTTCCATGCACTCTGAAATGTAGTTTTTTCTTCTCTTCTCCCCGGGATTGAGGCGGTTCCACCGCTCCGTCTCCCTGGCGTCGTCGTAAAGCGCCTTGTAGCTCGTTACGCTCCAGACGTCGGTCGGGACGCCGTAGCCGCTCTCAAGAACCTCTTTTGCCCAGAGAACCTCGTTCATGATCGCTCCGCTTCCGAAAAGATGGACTTTTTTCCCCGAGTCCTCTATCTGCGAAGGGGCGAACTTGTACATCCCTTTTATTATACCTTCCTCTACCCCCTCAGGCATGGCGGGCTGCTCGTAGCGCTCGTTCATCACCGTTATGTAGTAGAATATCTCCTCTGCGTCCTGGTACATCCTTTTTATCCCGTCGCGCACTATCACCGCTATCTCGTAGGAAAAAGCCGGGTCGTAGGCCCTAAGGTTGGGATACGCGTAGGCGAAATGATGGCTGTTTCCGTCCTGATGCTGAAGGCCCTCGCCCGCGAGGGTGGTCCGCCCCGCCGTGCCCCCCACCATGAACCCCCTGCACTTCATGTCGGCGGCGGCCCAGATGAGGTCCCCTATTCTCTGAAAGCCGAACATCGAGTAGTAGATGAAAAAGGGGATGGTGTTTATGCCGTGGGTCGAGTAGGCCGTGCCGGCCGCTATGAAGGAGGACATGCTGCCCGCCTCGGTTATTCCCTCTTCGAGGATCTGTCCGTCCTTTTCCTCCTTGTAGTAAAGAAGGGTGTCCGCGTCAACGGGCTCGTAGAGTTGCCCAACGCTTGAGTAGATGCCGACCTGGCGGAAAAGCGCCTCCATCCCGAAGGTTCTCGCCTCGTCCGGGACTATGGGGACTATGAGCTTCCCGATGTCCTTGTCCCGCATGAGCCTTGAGAGCATGTGGACGATCACCATGGTGGTGGCCACCTTTCTCCGGGCGCCCGAGGCCTTCTTGAAGTCCTCGAACACTCTCTCCGGGATCTTCGGAAGGGGCTCAGCGCGTACGGTCCGCTTCGGGATCGCTCCGCCGAGGACCTCCCTTCTTTCGCTGAGATATCTCATCTCGGGGCTATCGGGCGGGGGCCTGTAGAAGGGTGCCCTTCTTACCTCCTTGTCCGTAATCGGTATGCGAAAGCGGGTCCGAAAGCGCTTTAGCTCCTCTTCGTTTAGCTTTTTCTGCTGGTGGGTAATGTTCTTTCCCTCCCCCGCTTCCCCGAGGCCGTAGCCCTTTATGGTCTTTGCGAGGATCACGGTGGGGGAGCCGGTGTTCTCGACCGCTGCCCTGTAGGCCGCGTAGACCTTCTCTGAGTCGTGGCCTCCCCTAGCGAGCTTCTCAAGCTCCTCGTCCGTGTGGTTTTCGACCATCTTGCGGATTTCAGGGCGGGTGCCGAAAAAATGCTCCCTTATGTACTTGCCGGGAGAGATGGTGTACCTCTGGTAATCGCCGTCAAGGGCAGCTTCCATCCTCTCGACCAGGAAGCCATCTTTGTCCTGGGCAAGAAGCGGGTCCCATGTTGCCCCCCAGACAACCTTTATCACGTTCCAGCCGGCCCCCCTGAAGATCCTCTCGAGCTCCTGTATTATCTTGCCGTTTCCCCTCACGGGGCCGTCAAGGCGCTGGAGGTTGCAGTTGACCACGAATATGAGGTTGTCGAGCTTTTCCCTTGACGCAAGCGTGATGGCTCCCAGGGTTTCGGGCTCATCGGTTTCCCCGTCCCCGATAAAGGCCCACACTTTGGAGTCGGTGCGGGGCTTTAGGCCCCTGTCCTCCAGATACCTGTTGAAGCGGGCCTGGTAGATCGCCATTATGGGAGAGAGGCCCATCGAGACCGTGGGGAATTCCCAGAAGCCCGGCATGAGCCAGGGATGCGGATAGGAGGTGAGGCCGTCTCCGCTGAGTTCCCTCCTGAAATTGCGCATCTGCTCGATTGATACGGTGCCTTCAAGAAACCCCCTTGCGTATATGCCCGGCGAAGCGTGTCCCTGGAAATAGATTATGTCCCCTTCCCTGTTCTCGTCGCCTGCCCTGAAGAAATGGTGAAAGCCTATCTCGTAGAGCGTCGCGGCCGAGGCGTAGGTTGAGATGTGTCCCCCGATGCCGTCGCTTATCCTGTTCGCGCGCACGACCATGGCCATGGCGTTCCACCTTATTATGCTTCTTATGTTGCGCTCTATTTCGTAGTTGCCCGGGTACGGAGGCTGGTCCTCCACGGATATGGTGTTCACGTAAGGGGTATTCGCGGCGTAGGGAATCTGCACGCCTTTTTTCTGTGAGTATATCCGGAGCTTTCTCAGCAGTTCGGCTGCTCTCTCGCGCCCGGAATTCTTGATCACATACTCAAGCGATTCGATCCATTCCCGGTCTTCAGCTTCTTCTTCCGATATTTGAGGATCTTCTTCCATTATCCGTACAAAACGCGGCGAAGCGGGGCCGCAGGAGAATTTTGCAACATGGAAAAACCGTGTTGTCCTTACAATTGAGAATCCAGCCTCAAGCGCTCAGAACGGTACTTCAGACCCCAAGCAAAAGAGCGGATTCGGAAAAGCATTTTAACCGCAGGGGAAAAAATATCATTACTCCTTCAAAGGATGCCAGGAAAGGCCAAATCGAACTTACTTGCAGCCTCGACATGAACGCATTCGTGTGCGAGTACATGCAAGACGGTTTGGAATTCCTCCAAGTCTGGGTCGTAGCAGGAGATTTGAAGTGTCAGAGGGATAATTACGTTTTTCTTTAAGGGCTTCCACGCCCCTCTCGAATTTCGCCAAAACATCCTCATAATCCGCGACGGCGGTTATTCCATCCAATTTCGACATGTCGATAACGGTACTGATGTACCTAATCCAAATAAACAGTTTGTCTCCAAGTTCCCTTAGTTCTTCCTCGGTCTCTGCGTTCGAACCTTGTAGTGTCCCCCCGATGCCCATTGGTACAGTGATCGGCGGAAGGTCGCCTATTGATAACGCGGATTCAGTTTCTATGTTCATTCGTCTTCTTGGTTACCCGATTCCTTTCATTTTAGGTACGCCTTACGAATAGCCGAGTACGTTAGGGACCCCATTCAAGTTTTGAATACTTACAATTGCTGTTCTTCTCTAAAATTAAGATACAGTCTGGCAAACTCAAATTTCTCTTCTGGGGATGTTTCTTTAATGAAAGCGTATTCTAATCTCACGGTGTCTCCCTCACACCTATTATATACAGGGCGCATATCCCAGATAAAATCTCCCCGAAGGTCCTCTCCTCGCTCAGCGTCACCAGCGGGCTGGTAGTAAAGCCATCTCCAAAAAACCCCTCGCGTTTCAATCGGGAGTTTTAAAAATTCAACAATCAAATCTGTCACCATTTGTTCTTCCATTTCTAACTTCTCCTTTTATATAATTTTAGGGACTTCCTACAATTCTACACAGATTAGATTTTGATTTTCCTTTTCTGGGCAAGTTCAATCAAATTTTTGTTTTCTCCTGCCTATCCATTAACCTTTGCGTTTGCACTGGAAGTCCCAGTGTCGCTGATAATCTTTGTTTATCTTTATAGTCAACCGGAAACATGTATACATGCTGCACCACAATTTCTTTTAATATTCTTCTGCATATCGGATTGGATCTGAATTCCCCGACTAGCTCCCTCAATTTCTTGAAGTCGAGTTGCTTCTTAAACTGAAGGGTAATCGCCTGATTGATAAGCTGGATTGCAGGAGTCGGTGTGTTCCCTTCCAGTTGATCATAAATTTCATCTGCCTCTTTTGAGCCAATTGAAGCAGATATTTTTATCAGCACACCAAAAATAACCCCATACATCATAAACAAAAATGTATCTCTAGCTTCTTTTTCCAAATCTTGAACTTGAGTATTCGGGTCTTCTTTTAATACGTCCTCAATAGTTTTTATAACTTCATCACGAGACACATCTGATATCTCAATGAAATACTGCAGAAAACGTAGACCGGAATCCGTAGCAGACTTAACCATTTGAAATAGAAGGTCCTTATGTATAGAAGCGTGCCTGTTACGCAAAATCTGGCCTATGATCTCCATTCCTTTAAAAATCTTGTTGATCCTAACGAAAATATCTGAGGATTCTAAATCAGGTTCATCATCGTCTGCATCAATTTTTTCAACTTCATCTATAGTCTCGTCTCTTTCTTGACGCTCTTTGCTCACTTCTCTGTGTTCTAAAACCAAATCAGGTATACCTGCAATAAAATCCTCCATGAACGATAAAGAATTTGAAGATAAAGTCGCTTCTTCTTGGTCGCTAAAGACCTCCATGAGACATAGTTGAATTTCGTCGAGAATCCATTTGTCTTTTATGTGATGAGAAACGAAGATGATAATGTTTGCGTTGTTTTTCCTGTGCAGTTGACTAAGTAAAACCTTAATTTCGTTTTTAGCTTCTGCTCTGGCTTTATCATCAGTGCTGAATGATTCAGCAATCTTCCTCGCTATAAAAAAGTAGTAAATATAGGGATACCTAAAGGAAAGCACGTTGTTTCGTGTACGCAACAAACCACAACTCTTAAGTTTGTCTACGATCGATGTTCTTTCCGGCGGTTTTAATGAATAGGTCTTCCCGTAATCTCTGAAGAATCTACCTAGGTCTTCGTCCGTCAATCCCGACCCGTTTTTATAAACGGCCCAAGCCAACTCGTTCAAAACATTTAAGTATTTATCTATCTCAGTGGCCTTAATTTTAGCTTTTTCAAACGCTTGGTAGACCAAGTACTGATAGCAATGACCATAGGAAGTCAGTTCTAAATTCTGCGGAGTGTACGCCTCAAATATTTGCATAATCGCTAAGATGTATACAGGTTTCGGGGGAATCACATTTCCTCTAACCAAGGAATCTAGCCGCAGTTTCAATTCATCGACTTTACTATATAACTCGCTTTCCTCTATCTGCTCTTCGACACCCAGTGATACCCAACGCTCCACAATTTCTGACCTTTTCAGATGCCCTAACGGGAGAATTTCAAAGCGTCTGAATTTGTCCAATTCATGAATTTCCGGTACCAAGTACCGGAATGAGTCAAGCAATATAAAAATGCATCTATCAAAAAAGTTTCTGGAGTTTGATACAAATATATTCCTATACCTCTTGTTTAGCTTGATTTCGGAAAAATTATCCAAGATAAGCACCTTGTTTGGTGCCTGTTCTGAAGCCGAAATATCAACACCTTCGTACTGATTAGCAACAGCCCTGCGAAACGCCTCCTTTATATCAGATGATTTAATATCTTTTCCATCTACAAGAACTGGCATATATTCGGCTTTCAGGAACAACCCGAAAAGGTGTTTAGCTAGAGAGGTTTTTCCAGATTGCTCATCACCAAAAACAACGAGGTTTTCGGAATGCGCTAACGCCCCATCTATGTCAATCTGTTTGGCTAGATCCTCACTTTCCTCATCCAGCGATTTCAAATGAGGCGAAACATAGATGTCACTCAACAATATCTTATCTACGTGACGATGTGACAACTGAATTTCTGTATCTTCAAGCCAATCTTTGAAATCTTCCCGAAGTTTTGAATTAGTATCTTTCTCCTGAAAAGGTTGCACGGATTTCTTAGCTTTCAAGCTTTCAACCGCATCCTTTACACCTGTAACCACGCTATCCCAAGCTTCATCTCGATCATCCCATTTCTTTATAGGATTAGCTCCTTCAGGAAGTGCTTGCAACTTGCTGAAGGGAAGTCCATTCTGCCAATCACAGACACGGACTATCACGGGTAACACGATGCAATCTCCTCTTTCGTGCTTTTCCATCGCTAATTCAACCTCAACACTGGAGCAGTAGTCCGATGCAATAAAATCGGAACTAATCAAAAGAACTATAATATCGGCGGACTCAAGATTATTTCTTATCTCTTGGTCCCATTCTGCCCCCGGCAATATTTCCCCATCCGACCATGTTTCTATTTCGTTGGTACGCTCCATTGACGAAAGGTGTCCTTTTAAACTCTCTCTATAAGCTTTATCTCTGCTACTGTAGCTAATAAACAACTTAATGCCCATTTATTTCTCTCCTAGATTTCTCCGAAAACGGCCGATATCACGTGTTTAATTGTTTGGGAATTATATACAATTTTACACAGATTCCTTAAGTTCCCGCTAATGTTCGGGAACTATTAAGGAAAATTGACAGATTTTCATCCCCGTCCCTCTCCTCCGACCAAAACATAGAGCAAACTATTTCCTAACCAAATTTAGGGGATAATTATGAAATCTGCATTGAGATGGTGCAAGGAACACATAAGACTAGTAAGTGCGATAGTGGGTCTTATGTCCACACCTGTCATTGTAACACAGGAGAAGAGCATGGAATTTGTTGAGAATTTTATGCAAGAAACAAAAAACCTGATTGCTTCAGGAAACTTGGAAAAAGCTCTAATGGTCTTTGCTGTTGTTTTTGGAGTCATGAAGTTCGGCGCATTTGTAGAGAAACACCACTAATGGTTTCTGAGACAATATAAGAAAATCACAGGCGAAGCTAAGCGGGAGAGAGAAAAGGCAAGGCTATAAGACTCACGAGAAATATGTAGAGGACTGATTAACGAGATGGGATTTCATGTGGGCCCAACGAAGAAGCTTAGGGGTGTATTCCCCTAAGCTTCTCCCGGCGCCCAAAGAATTGTCAAAAGTCTAGACTTATTATCGCTGGGTATTCCCGCGACGGACTGAATAGTTAATGTAGGGGTCAAATGCCTTCTTCAGAAACCAAGAACTGAATACCTTTGCTGAGGTCGTCAATTTTACCCAGAATGCGTTCTACAGACTTGCCTCCGTCCAGATAAATGCGCTCCGTTTCTATGAGATTCAGATCATTTGCCAGTGGACGCAGCTTTAAGGCAAGACTAGGGCTGATGTCATCAATACGGTAATAGGTTAGCTTCAACAGCAATGACCCGATACGACTGGCATCATCCTGAAGTTCCTCCATGCGGCCATCATGAGCCATTTCCTTGGCACGATTATCTAGATCAACGAGTTGCCGCGTGGCCTTGTGTATAATGTCGTGTATCTGCTCCCGTGACCTAGCCGATAGGGGGACTGGGTCAACGTGTTTCTCCATTGCTTCCTGCGCACAGTCTCGCGCAGCAACCCAATGACCGATATAAGTCACCCAGGAGTTTTCTCCCATTGTATGCATATGGGATGCAGCTCTGTCGAGATGGTCAGCGATATTTTTTAGCGTACTATCCAGTTTCATCTCTATTGCGATTTCTTCGGTGGCAGATTCTCGAAACTGAGTCGCTAAGTAGCTGGCTTCAGAAAGTATGTATCCACGCCATGGGTTGATGTTACGTAATTCCACTTGATCCGCAAGCATAAGAGTGGTGACCAAGACTTCGGCGATGGATGAGAGGAAGTTACTCTTTAGGTTATCTTCGGCGGGTTCAACCGGAGTCGCAGCTAGATATTCAGCGATGCGATCAATAACCTCATGTGGTTCGGCCGGACGCGAGCTGCTGAGATGCCTAATGTATGGTGTGTGTTTGCTGTAGTAAATCGGCTGGGTTCCGCGTGGCACCTCGATCGTAAGAACGATAGCGTCATTCTCCTGTGCGAACTTCACAATGGGAGTAATGGAAGGACGGATGTTGCCTGAACATACGCCTTCAATGCGGCGTAGCAGTTTGTCGCGTGCTGCATTGCTGTCTAAGTCGGGCAAGCCAAGCAATTCGCCGTCGTCAGATACCCCTATAAGAATTGTCCCGTGGTTGGAAGATGCAAAAGCTGCTATTTCCTTGCTGAGTTCGTACCCGTTCTCGGGGTATTCGGACATGAATTCGACATGCTGTCCCTCCCCCGTATCGCGTAAAGTCGGAAGCATTTCAGATAATCCATGATCAACCCATTTCCTTGTAATCATAATTATCCCTCATCCGTGTCAGGGTCTTAGGTCATTTATCCTACCCAGAATTTTTTCATTTCGCTTTTTTCTTTGCTTTAACCTCCCTTCGTTGCGATAACTCGTCTTGCAGAATTGTCAGGTGCACATAGGTAAGTTGAAAGGCGTCTTCATTTTCTTTGCTGTCCGGTGATAGATACGCAGTTCTATACAAGGGATTGTCAACTGCGTTGCCGGAGTTTGTGTCTTCAAGTTCCTTGCCAACCCTTAAACGACTTTGACAAAGGTATTGCTGCGCGAGTTCCAGGTTTTCCGAACCTGTGCGCTCAACTGCTTCGACAATAAAATCATAATTACGTTCAAAGGTTTTCTCCGCCTGCGAGAACGCCTCAGCTTCCTTTGGGTGCACGTTATTCGGACTACAACACGCGATTATCCCTGACATGATGATACAGGCTTCTGAGGCTTTGCCGAATCTTTCCAAGATTTCCGATTCCAGGGAAGGACAGTCGATACGGTCTGACCAGTTATGAAAAAAGTCCGCATCCGGCATCGGTCCGGTCGATGTCATATTCAATGCCAAGTATGGCAGAAGCAAATCGTTAACGACGGGTACCGTTCTGAATGGCCAATCGTCCCCGAGGGACTGCTTTGCGATCATGGGGCATTGCTCGTAATAGAGTGCTATTCCCGTTTCCAAATCCGGTACTGTGACAAGAATCGCAATGTCCCGCGCGGGCCAGTAATGGGAGTCGCCCTGTTCGAGAGTTCGCTCTACGCAACGGGCGGTCCAGCCTTTCTCTTTGAACGCTTTCTCAACAGCAAGCAATTTCTTGCGGAAACGCCGGTCAGCAAGAGAACGGCAGTGCTTGGCGGCCGCGCTAACCGCTTTTCCGGAATAAGCTTTCCGTACCGGTTTCATGATTCCTGGAATTCTGCTTGGTCTGCCGCCGTAACGGGCCATTTCATGCAGAACGCACGCAACGTCGTCAAGACGGTTTGACAAGACGGCCAGTTTGGTGTTCGGAGTTGGCATTGTACGCCACATGTCAGAATCGGAATGGTCTCGGGCTTGTACCGCGAGACCTCCGGCGAAGGTAGCGGTGGCTCCGACGCTTTCTCTTTTATTAAGTCGGAACAGAAGGTTGGTAAGTGTTGATATCAACAAATCGCCAATATCGTCAGTTTCGGAAATTTCGGCCGGTTCCGTCATTGAGTATGGCGAAGCCGTTGGTTTAGGCCGGGGCCCCAGTTCGGCGACGGCATCCGCAATTTCGTTTATTTCTCCAGCCAGTGAGTATGCCGTTGCGTCGGAGATGTATTTCTTCTTTATCCACTTCTCCGTATAGGAACGAAAAACTTTTTCCGTTCTCTCGACAAGTGAATTCATCTGCAGCGTGTAGCTGGTTAGCATGTTTGTCGTTGAGAATCGGGATTCCAATATTTGTGAAAATGCGACGTTCCACGCGACGCGGGTTTCCGGCGGAAGGTTTTGTCTGGGAATATTTTTTGACCAAGGCCTGAACTCGCCGATGGAAACGGTTTCCCTCGTCGGCCAGACGGCATCGCAGGCCACGGCAGTCGATTTTGGAGACAGGGCGATCAGGGTTTCACAGATGCTTACAATGGTACTGTGGGGATCAGTCTGATGCTTTTCTCCTAAGTAGAGCAGGTCCGAGCGCACCGTGCGGCCATGGGTGCCGTTGGATTTCACTGCCGGGGCGGTGACCCAGGGGGTCTGGGAATGAAAAAGATCAAACAGAAACTGCTCGCCTCCCAAGTTTTTTACGAAGTTCTTCGCCAAGTCGAGGCTGATTAGATAGGCAGTGGACAAAAAGATCGCTATCTGATTTATGTCCAGATCATCATTTTTGGTGAAATCCATTTCAAGAGGTATTTCTACGGGTTTGCTTCCGAATATCGGCACCAAGCAGGAAAGGAGTTCGTTTGCCTGCTCAATAGAGCAACAGCTTGGAGGTTTGTTTTCTTTGGGAAGTTTTTTCAAGCAGGCGGATCGCAGGTCATTTACTGATGATGCCTGAAAGGCCGAGACGGAATCTCGCAATTTCTTGGACTGTGAGGGATTCGATAGTTCGATAATGTCGGAGTCGGGAAGAATCGCAAACATTGATGCCACACGCCAGAAGTGACGATGCAGTCCGCACTGTTCAAGTATGGAGATGAATGAAACGGCGGAGCGTTCAAGCGTCGCGAGGCCCAACCCGGTCAGAACCGCTGTCCACAAATCGATTTCATGACTTTGGCCGAGCATCTCGGCCAGTTTCAGGAGCACATGATCCTCTTCTTGTTTTTCCAGATCCGCAATAAGGGATTGTATTAGCCTTGGCAACGTCTCCTTGGTAGTCGCCGCAAGGCTTCGCCAAAGAGTGTCCTCGATCAAAAAGACGGTCTCATCATGAGAAGCTTTGCGCAATGCGTTTGAGCGGAGCGTATGGAGCCCTCCAAGCACGCCCGGGCGGTCCTCGCGGACAAGATGCTCGTCGATGAGTCTTCTTAGCGAACGGTTCGCAGCATCCGGTTCCAGCCCCAGCAATTCAAACAACTTTTTCGCCTTGACTTCGCCGCCGCGTGCACAGAGCACGGATGTGCTTCTTATAATGGCGAGTTCATCGTTTCGGTCCTGGGTTTCCCTTTGGCGAACCTGCTCGCCGATAACATCATCCAGATGCTTTCCGCGCGTTAGCAAGTGGACGTATTCAAGCATCAGACCCTCTGATTGCTCGAATGGTTCGCGCCAGTGACTCCAGTTTGTCTGGTTTCGGGCACACAGTTTTTGCCAGACGCTTGCCGCCAAGTTTTCATCAAGACTTATAGAAACGAAACCTGTGTCGGCCCTGTCAGCGATCAGGTTCACATCCTCATGACGCACAGAACCGAGGAAGTATACTTCCGGCAGTTCCCTTAGGTTGAAGGCGAGCACATTCCAAAAATCACTGTTTGTCGAACCTACTTCGTCAAATATCAGGACGATTGGCGAAACGCTTGTTGGTCTGCGGGCCCGGACGAACCTGATTATATCCTCGGCATCTGCCACAGTCGCCGACCCTGTTATCTGAAACAGTCTTGAATTTTTGGCTAAGGTTTCTGCTGACAGCCACAACAAAGCAGACTTTCCTGCGCCTGAAGGACCCGAGACAAGAGTATGTCTTTGCCGCGTGAGCGCGGAAATGACTTTGCTCACGTCATCCGGGCGATCTATAACCAAATCAGCTGCAACATGACCAGGTTTTACTTTTATTCCCTGATAGAAGTTCGGTTCATCAATTCGAGTGAAGAAGTCGACAGGTTTCAGGAAGCCTTCGAGAAACGCCTTGTCTATCGCTGATGGGTCTGAGGATTCCAGATGTTCGAGTATCCGCCGTTCGACTTCAGTTGTGGATATGCGAATCCTCGCGTCAAAACCCACAGGTGCGTTTTTTCCCGAGGAGTCGGCGACAAACCTGTAGAGATTGCTAGCGATTCCTTCCGTGGTCACTTCTGCCGCGCCAAGTTGCTTCAAAAGCAGGCTCGTGATTTCATGGGACGGATCGGGGCACACAAAAACCTTTCGTGAATCATCTTCAAAAAGCTGATCAATTCCGGCTTTTCTTATGTCTGGACACGGTTTTTCCAGTATAAGGGCGGTCCGGAATTCTTCTCCGTTCTTGATTGAGGAGACTTTAGCTTCAAGGTCTTTCAGAAGTTTCCCTATTTCAGAACTGCTGAAAGCACCTTTTTTGCGCGACTTGATCTGAATCCAGATATTGCGGCCTAGAGATTCGATGACGCAATCCTCAATACCTTCGGGAACAAGATAACCAAGCGGTGCAAGACCTGCCCACTGTCGGACGAGAATCAGCGTGGAAACCAAGTGCTGATAGTCAAATCCCCTAGCGGCCCAAGCGCCTGCGCGGGATTTCCCCCACATTTCGGAAGAATGGGGATCCGCATTCTTTGAAGAATCGCGCATTCTTTTCATTATACCAACCCTGTTCCACTTCGCCTGGATGGATAACGTCTTAAATCTTTCGCAAAATAAAAAGGGAGGCGGCATTTCTTCATGAATCCAGTTAGATAACGGGCGGAGCGCGTTGATGTTAGATAGCGCTTTAGATCTGAAGCGGAAGCCCGGATTCGGAAAACCATTTTAACCACAGAGAGGAAAATATAACTACTGGAGCGGAACTGTCTCGATGCCTTCTTTTCTGGTTAGAGGTGGAGCCTAAAAACTGTCTTAACATTGAGGTCCACTTCTGTGTTCATCAATTATTAAGCAATTTTTTCAGTGATTAACATGTAGTCACTAATCTACTGATACCCTCTTTCCAAAGAGGGGCATCGAGATTTGATATTGCGCGACACTCTAGCAAAAGAGACTTCAATGTTTGTGGGAGATCAGCAAAATTGGTTCTTTTATTCTTGAGTAGAGTATTAAAGTCTCCTAAAGAGATTGGTACAATTGATAGATTAATTTTCGTATCGTCGCTTAAATACCAGTCTCCGTGTTTAAACGTATGTGCAGTATTGCTGTCAATGTTGAGAGCTAAAAATAATCCATAAACTCTTTTTCCTGTATCTGTATATCTTTCCATACATTCGGCTACATGCCTACGAACTGGCTCTCCTTCTGCTGCTTCTTGTCGCGATGATGACGTAAGTGTAACTTCCGTAACAACCACTATGTCGTTAAACTCAAATATCATATCCGCACCACGGCCTGGTGCCGTTCCGACGGGAAAAAAATCTTGATCAACTTGAAATCGCCTTGATTTCCACGGGGGATTCTCCAATGAGTTTGTTGCTAAAAATACTCTCCATATCGCCCATTCAAAATACGCCGGTGCTTCCCCCCTAGGAATACGAATCAATTCTCCATCGGGGGTCTCAGATTCTCGCTTATTACTACAAAGTGCATCCAACCAAGTAGTGATCTCTGGTACTTTTTCAGCTTGTTCGTGGGCAAACTCCAATTCCTCCATACAAATTAATTGGTCTTCTAAACGATGTCTCTCCATAGCCACGTCAGCATCGCCTAAGCCTTCAATATTTACACTAGCCTGTCCTCCCATAGAGTTTATTTGAGTAACCAAATCATCTATCACGTTAGAGGCTATGTTATGATCATCAGTCGGCAACCTTGCGCCTTCCCAGAGAGTCAAGAAATATTCTTTTTTCTCCAATGACTTCCAATCTTCAAAAGCCAGAAATTCAGCTAATTTTTGTTTTACTGGAGCAGCAACTATTCCTCTACCTTTTGCCTTAAATAATCCGGTAGCTTTAAGGTAGCGGAGCGTTAAATCGGCATAATCGCGAAGAGTCCTTTCCTTTGTATCTAGATTTGTCGCATCTGGATATACCTCACCTACAACATCACGAAATAGTTGCTTTTTAAAGGGTTTTATTTTTCCTCTATTTGCTAACCGCTGTTTTCGATACTCAACGATGTTGCTAATAGCCTGATCAACTCCAAGTGAATCTGTCTTGGTCTGAACAAAAAGAGCAAATTCCGTAAATGAAATAAATGGGTCTTCCCCTACCGTAGACAACTTAAAAATGATCTGTAACACGAAGCGTAAAGGGGAGAATGTATTGAACTTATATTTTTTTTCTAAACCATTAGGCAATTGATAGACAGCCAAAGAACGAAGAAAACACTCTTGTTGCCCTGGTATCGTTTCAGCTTCAATGAGACGTCTACCATTTGGTGTAATAGAAAACGAAGGAAAATTTGTATCAAATGTTTTGTCCGGTGTTATAAAGCCTAGCTGGCAAAGAGCAACACGCCACTTTCGTCCAAGATCTGACACATCTTTTTCTTGTGTCTCAGCTATCCTTTGAACATATACAACACCGTTGTAATGAAGAAGCTCTGCAAACTCTTGTTCTTTAATCCTCCCCCCATGGAACCGTCCACCCAAGTTACCAATCAAATTAGATTTGTCGAGTACCTTTAAAGCCTGTTTTAAGCGGTATGGAGTCCGTACGGTGGTATTTCCTATGTGCCAAACCATTTACATTAATACCCTACGAATAAATATTCCTTAACCTCATTGTGGTTATCGTTTTTTTTGTAACCTTGATTTCCAAAGCTGTACTTGTAATCAATATCAACAACTTCTACATGCTGTTTATATTTTGCCATGAGTGAAATTATTTGTTCTCGTGTTGGAAACGAATTAGACGAATAAGAAACCAGTAGAATACTACCTCTGAATTTCTTAAATAATTTATCGAAAGCGTCCTCTGCCCCTACCCGAGAACTAAACGGAGTTGGGTAGCTCTTGAATTTTTTAGTTTGAGTATGCCACTGCATTTCTACGTCTTTCCAACCACACGCCAATCCTTCTACAAAATGATAACGGCGTACATATTCGTTATCTGAATGGGGAGTATAGTAAGGCGGATCCATATAAACAAGATCAGGCTTAGTGCGGATAGACATAGAATCACCACGGCGCGCTTTATTAGATTTTCCATTATCAAAAACTGCCAAGTTGATAAGGCGAATCGCCTCAACAATATGATCCCTTAATGAGGTTTTCAGATCAGATCTCCCATCATCATAACGATGGCCGGTATAAGTAAAAATTCCCCTTGGTCTCTTTTTAATGCAAGCTCGAATAAGTCCAGACATGGCGATAGCTCGCTTATGGGGATTAGGTAGTTTCTTTGCATTGGCTCGCACTATATCTATTAATCGGTTTTCCTCATCGGTGAAATACAGTCCAGGAAAAGTATCTTGTACAAAAGTATCAATATCTTTAGAAGGTTTAAACAAACTTTCTATCTCTACACTAGATAAGGTTTGTTTGTTATTCTCAACCATGGCAACCGCCATGGTGGCATTCATGGCCATGTAGTCATTAGAAACTACACGTTTACCTAGTGTTTTAAACAAATATGAAACAACGCCTGAGCCAGAAAACAAATCCAACACACTTTCAGATTCAAAATGCTTTACTATGTCCTGAATATAAGGAAGCAATTTACCTTTCGCCCCCATGTAGCGAGTGGGTGGGTATAAAGCTACTTGAGGATCAAGGCTATCTGGAAGAGAGCGGATATTGAATCGTTTTTTTGGTAGAGCCAGAACAATAACGTCTTCGCCTACCCTTTTGGAACCTTTACAATTTATATGCCGTTTGGTGCTAACTATCTCTATATTAAAATTACTATACAAATCGTGTACTAGCGGATGGTTAGAATTCGTTAAAATTACTGTACAGCCAATTTCGTGCAAACGTTGTACTTCTTCGGCTAACTCCCGATGATCTTCTTCGTAAAACTGTTCTTTTGTGTACCGTTTAAAATCCGCATATTCAGATATTGGTAAATAAGGTGGGTCTAAAAAAACTAAGTCCCCTTCTTCTGCGTATTTATATAAAACGGTTTTGTAGTCTTCATTAACGAATATCTTTCCTTGTAACGCAATGGATGCCGCTCGAAGTTCGTTTGGCCGACAAATTACCGGATTTTTATAATAACCAAAAGGAACATTAAAACCGTCTGCTTTATTGACTCGATAGAGACCATTGAAACACGTTTTATTAAGATAAATCGTCCTTGCAGCCTGCTCAATTGAAGAAAGGCTAGCTACGTCTTTTGACCTCATAGCATAGAAAAATTCTTTATCGTTCGGATATTGAGCTACTTCTGAAATTAGTTCATCTACACTATTCGCCAGAACATTATAAAAGTTTACTAGTTCCAGATTCAGGTCTGCTAAGACGGCCCTCTCAGGATTAAGTGAAAAGAAAAGAGCACCTCCACCGAAAAAAGGCTCAATATACTTATTGAAACTATTAGGTATGCGTGAAGTTAACTCTGGCAGTAGTTGAGTTTTTCCTCCTGCCCATTTTAATACGGGTTTGCTTTTATTAATGAGTCTTTCTTCCGAAAGTACCTTCATAGCATTTCTTTATTGCTTCAAACAAACCGCAAATTCCGTTTTATTATATGGGAAGCCACAAATCTACTTAATAATCCAAAGACCCTTTTTCCCCTAGATTGCTACACTACCCTTCTTTCTACCGTGTCTTGATATCAATAATTCAAGTTTCTTAGTTGCTTACGGATAGAGCAAGTTGTTCAGCGCCCATTAACTCTCTATGGAACTTATCAGTAGAACGGTTTCTCAAGATGACATAATTATTATAACTGGCATTGAATACTTTCAGAGTCTAATTTGCGAAAAATGAGGTTTGGGATCTCCACAGAACTGTTGTGAACGAGGTTACAACGGAGGGAATATTGATCGCAACATCAGTTGTAAAAGAACAATCCTTGAAGAGAAATTCGGGTTATTCCTTATATCTCTCAAAAAAGAGAATTAATCAACTTAAACATATCTTCAAATCTATTTAGTGTGTTATCAGAAAAATCTTTAGATTCTGCTCCAGAACGTGCCAAAAAGTTTGCAGGACGATAGTGATTATACCTTGGAATATTAAGGAATTTGTTTATCTGGAGAACTATACGGGGGATGCCACTGTTCAAATCACTTATGGATATATTTTCATGCTCATGGAATGCCGAGTTAAATATGTCTAGATATTCCTCTTTTTCGAACAGGTCTTCAATATCGGCTTCTTTCGCCTTTACAAATTTGTCAAAGAAAATAACTCTCTTGTCTTGAATGAGTTTTTCACGGGCAAGGTTTTCTATATGTGATTTGCTGGATCTGTCTATGCTAGAATCAAGCAAACAAGCTATGTCAAGCTTGTTTCCTCTCAGAAGAGATACAAATGTTGCCACCTTATCCATTCCTCCAACGGGTATTACAGTAATTTCTTTGCTTAATCCTGTCCTATTATTTTGCTGGAGAATACCAGACATAATTTCTAAATAAATAAGATCAGAAACGCCTTCTACCAAGAGATTATTTTTTGAAATATAGAGGTTCTGGGCAATGTCATAACCTAACGCAGCTTGAAGAGGAAATAATGTATTTGGGTCTTTTTCTTGTATGCTAGTTGATATGACCGATCCATTCTCTGTTTCCACAACAGTGCGCACCCTCTCTAGGCGTCGTGAATCTACCATGAATGGAGAATGAGTTGTATAGATAATTTGATAATCCTCAGACAGTTTTTCGATAAATTTCAACAAATCTGCTTGAGCTGATGCGTGTAAATTTAAACCTGGTTCGTCAAGCAGAATAACATAATTGGAGTCTCTATCTTCTTGTATTTTTTTAAACCAAACCAAGAATGAAAAAAACCAGTTGAACCCTTTGCTTCTATTCTTAAGTGGCAAGGAAACTTTTGTTCTGTTGTTTTTGACCCTAACGTCTAAAATATGCTCGACTATGGTGACATTACCTTCAGGATCTGCTTTTTCTTTTTTGTCTATATCAAATTGAATATCTAAGTTTTGATTAGTTGACCAAAACTCAAATAGTTCTTCTGTTATGATTGCTTGGGTAGCTTCTAACTCCGCCTTGAAGTCTTCAAAATCATCTGCTTCAACCAGTTCGCTTATTTCAATTTGAGCTAATTCAAACAGTGCTTTGGCTGTTTTTGACTGGTCTTCATCTAATTGAGAACTTTCCAGCTCCTCGATAGAAATCCTTGATGGGAGTGCATAATATTCATCATAGTAAAGATACTTTGGAAGATTAGGGGAGATGTGTTCCCTGTATATATATTCATTCAGACAATTTCCCCACTTCCACTTATTCTCATAATACTTACCTAAGGATTCTAAAGATGTTTTTATGGTATTGTCTTTGTACTCTTCTATCAGTTCATTCAGTTCTTCCTTATTAGAAACCTTGTGCAATTTATCATTAAGGGTCGTGCTGGAAATTCCTAATGCCTTTGTCTTATGTTTTATAAACTTTTTATAATCAGACGTAATGTTCTTAGACGTAATGTTCTTAACTGTATCCCCTCCTGAATAATAGGTTTCCTTTCTAAGAATATTTTGCTCGAATACCTCTGTGCCAATATCTTCAGAAATTTTTGAAAGTAAGGCGGAGTTGATTTCGAACTCACAAGTTATTGCTTTAGCTCTTTCCCCAAGTTTTTCCATTCTTTTCTTTTCTCTGCGGGGATAATCATGAGTCGTATTAAGGATGAATTTTTCATCTTTTTCAAAGTAGTTTGTTTTTGCTAATGCTTCCAATATTGCAGTTTTCCCAGACTCATTCATTCCAACAAGCACTGTGATGTCCTTATCGACCTCAAATGATTGGTCGTTTTCTATACATTTATATTTATGAAGAATCACTTTTTTAAGATTTATCATGATGTTCTTATCTCCAAGTTCTTTCTTAGTTCCTGCCCAAAATAGGGGGAATCATAAAGGAAAGTTGACAAAATCAAATCATCCCGCAATGACGGAACGCTGCAAAGATCGCTTCACGGTGATGTTCCGGGCATGGATGTTTTCGTTCACTACCTTGGCGATTCCAAGTGTTGTGACGACGTGAAATTCTTGCTAGTTCCTTGCAGTGGGCAATATGACAACCTCCACTGTGTAGCTTCAACCCGTATTCTTTTAATACCCACTCTCGTATTTTTGCGTATGTTGACAACTTTATCCTTCGTTAATCCTCAACAACTTCCGTAATCTTCTGCTTGCCTTTCTTATCCACCTTCAAAGAGAACCGCCTATCCAAATCTTTATTACTTCTGCTCTGTAAACTCGGCGTCTATCACGTCATCGCCGGAGGTGGAATTTCCCTGCTCGGAGGGTTGGCCTTCGGTTCCACCATCCGCGACACCCGCGGAGGCTTCTTCCTGCTGCTTTTTGTACATAAGCTCCGCGAGCTTGTGAGAGACAGCGGTTATTTTCTCCGTCGCTTGGTCAATTTTGCCCGGGTCATCCGACTTAAGGGCTTCCCTTCCTTCTTCAAGGGCCTGCTCGAGTTCCTTTTTCTCATCCTCAGATAAGCCGTCGCCAAGCTCCTGGAAGCTCTTATCCGTCCTGTAGACAAGCTCGTCAAGTTGGTTCCTTTTCTGAACCTGCTCGCTTTTCTCCTTATCTTTCTCGGACATCTTCTCGGCGTCCTCGACCATGGAGTCGATCTCGTCGCTGCTTAACCCGCTTGAGGCCTCGACCTTCACTTTCTGCTCCTTCTGGGTCGCGTTGTCCTTTGCGGATACATGGAGTATTCCATCGGCGTCGGTGTCGAAAGTAACTTCTATCTGTGGAATACCTCTTGCCGCCGCGGGAATGCCGGACAGAATGAACCTGGCAAGCGTCCTGTTGTCGGCCGCCATCTGCCGCTCTCCCTGCAGCACATGGATCTCAACCGAGTTCTGGTTGTCTTCCGCCGTTGTGAAAACCTGGCTTTTCTTTGTGGGAATGGTCGTGTTTCTCTCGATAATGGTGGTCATTACCCCTCCGAGGGTTTCTATACCCAGTGAGAGTGGTATCACGTCAAGAAGGAGCACGTCGGTTACGTCTCCTCCGAGCACACCCGCCTGTATGGCAGCCCCCATGGCAACCACCTCGTCCGGGTTTATTCCCCTGCTCGGCTCCTTTGCGAAAAAGTCAGTCACGACTTTCTGCACAAGCGGGATCCTGGTCGATCCGCCGACTAGTATCACCTCGGCTATCTCGCCCGGGCGAAGCCCCGCATCCCTGAGAGCCTGCTCGCAGGGCTTTAGGGTGCCTTTTACGAGATCCTCTACAAGCTGCTCGAACTTGGAGCGCGTTATCTTGAGCACCAGGTGCTTGGGACCGCTTGCGTCAGCCGTTATAAACGGCAGGTTTACTTCCGTCTCGACGGTGTTTGAAAGCTCGATCTTGGCCTTCTCGGCGGCTTCCCTAAGCCTCTGCACGGCCATCTTGTCCGCCCCGAGGTCTATTCCGGAATCCTTCTTGAACTCGGAGACGATGTAATTTATGACCCTCTTGTCAAAATCGTCTCCGCCGAGGTGGGTATCCCCGTTTGTGGACTTAACCTCTATGACGTTGTTTCCGACCTCAAGCACCGACACGTCAAAAGTTCCGCCCCCGAGGTCATAGACCACTATCATTCCCTCTTTTTTCTTGTCAAACCCGTAGGCAAGCGCCGCCGCGGTCGGCTCGTTTATTATGCGCTTTACGTCAAGACCGGCTATCTTTCCGGCGTCTTTTGTGGCCTGGCGCTGGCTGTCGTTAAAATACGCGGGAACGGTGATAACGGCTTCAGTGACTTCTGAACCCAGGTAATCCTCGGCAGCCTTCTTTAGCTTCGTGAGCACGTGCGCTGAGACCTGCGGGGGAGAATACTCTTTTCCCTCGACCTCGACCCAGGCGTCCGATTTGCCTGATTTCACTACCTTGTAGGCAAGGCTGTCAGCTTCGCTCGATATCTCCTCGAACCTGCGGCCCATAAGCCTTTTGGTAGAGTAGACGGTGTTCTCGGGGTTGGCCACGGCCTGGCGCTTCGCCGGTCCGCCGACCAGAACCTCGTCTCCGTCCTTTAGAAACGCGACCACCGACGGGGTGGTTCTCGTGCCTTCCTCGTTGATTATCACTTTCGGTTCGCCACCCTCAACGATGGCGACGCATGAATTGGTTGTTCCAAGGTCTATTCCTATTATCTTAGAAGCCATTTAATTCCTCCTGGGTTTTCTTCTTGTTACGGGTGAATTTCAAGTTTTTCGGCCATGTATCCCCTGAGTTTCCCTATGGATTCGGCCTGTATCTGCCTTACCCTCTCCTGGGAAACCCCGAGATCGCGGGCTATTTCGTGGAGTCTTCTCGGAGGTTCGGTGAAATACCTCTCGTTTATCACCTTTTTCTGCCTCTCTGAAAGCATCTCGAGAGCTTCGCGCAGGTTCTCCCTGGCAAGGCTGTCGAACCCAAGTTCGCCGAGTACCTGCTCCTGGTTATCCGACGGGTCGGGGAGCAATTCCCCGTAAGTGGCCAAGGAGTCGTTCCCTGCGGGGCTTTCCGAGAGGGAGAGATCTCTTTTGGAAGCACGGACCTGCATCTCTGAGATTTCCTCTTCCTTAACGCCGAAATGGTCGGCCAGACGGCTTATGTCGTCATCTTTCATGCTGGCGGCGGTTATCCCGAGTTTGCGCTTCGCCCCTTCTATTCTCTGGAAAAGCTTTCTCTGGGACTGCGTTGTTCCGATTTTCACGTTGCTCCAGAACTTCATTATATGGTTCTGGATCCTTACCCTGATCCACCAAACCGCGTAGGAGATGAGCCTGTACCCCTTGTAGGGGTTGAATTTCTGAACGGCGCGCATCAGTCCTATTGAACCTTCCTGGACAAGGTCCATCATCGGGAAACCGTAAGACCTGTATTCAGAAGCGATTTTCACCACGAACCTGAGGTTCGACACCACAAGCTTGTTGGCCGCTTCGAGATCTTCGTTTTCGTAATATCTGACCGCAAGCGCGTACTCCTCTTCTTTTGAGAGAAGCGGATGTTCTTCCATCTCTCGCATGAAAACCGAGAGAGAATCGCACGTTGCAACTGCCGTTTGCATATAGCATGTACCTCCACTTCTCAAACTAATCATCAAAAGAGTTATGTCAAGGTTTTAGGACAAAACAAAGGACTAGGAAATAAAGATAGAAAACAGATTAGGTATCTATTGTAACTCTCTAGAATTAAAATGAAATGGCTAACAAATTGTTTTCTTGTTCTTTACTTGAGTTTCGTAGGATGTGAATATGAAAATTGTGAAAACCACGAGTGGGAAATCACAGACCAGCATGGGAACTGGAAGGGTTGTATCATCCCACCGGATGATTGATCTAACCTTGTCTATATCTTGGGTTCAAGTACATTTGATATGTTATATACTATGTAAGTCATGTAAGGTGAGGAAAACTAAATCAGGCGCCAACTTGGGGTTCTCGTAGGAATACACATGCTCCTGAATCTTCCCTTGTGGAGAGAGTCGGCTCCTTCTCAAAAACTATATTGGAGGTTTGATGTGAGTAATGGAACTGAAAAAAATGACCAAACCCCTGGACAGGAAACAACAGAATCGGATCTAGATAAAGAGTTAAAAAGAAGGCGCAGTTATGTACGAATAAAAGTCACTCACTGGGCGGCTCTTTTCCTGTTTGGTGGGGGTGCCCTTCTTATTACGGCTTTCTTGTTTTGGAAAGAGGATCAAACCGCAGCCAAAGATCTTTTTATGGCCATCCTGCCTGTAGCTTCCGCTATCGTTTCTTTCTGGTTCGCAGGAAGAAAATCAGGAAGCTAGTACACAGAGAATCAGAATCTTGACTGAAATCTGGCATCTTTATTATGCTTTAATAATAAGACATAGGATTTTGGTTAGGCACAGAGCAGGTATCTTTTTTCAGTAGGAATATGCAGACTGAAAAATTGATAAGGTTGATTCGGAGAGTTTTTAAAGATTAATTTACTTCTCTCTGTTTAAGGATTCTCTCTAGTCCTATTTATAGCCCTGCTGTTTCTTCTTCTTACAGATTCCAGAATATTTCTATACCATTGCTCCAGTTTCGAGTCTCCTGATTTTTCTACTATATCCATTGGTTGGCCCATCCAACACCTAAACTCTGACAGCTTTCTAGAGAATCCTTCATAAATAAAAAGAGAACCGTCCTCTAGCTCATAATATAAGGACCTTCTGGATAGCAACAGTTCCTTAACTTCGATTATTTTTTCATGGCGAGGTGGTACGAAATAAAACCATCTTTTCATTGTACCTAGTATCTATCCTTAATCTTCAAGAAGTCAAGTGAAGAGTATGGGAGTTTTTTATTTATGTATGTAATTCCCAAGAGGGTCGCCTAACAGAATACTCATCAAGCATCTTTGTCGGATTCAATCGCATCGAGAAACTCTTTGTAGCGTCCCATCGTCTTTTGGATGATGTCTGCATAGTGAAGCACCTTGAATCCTGAGCGCCGCCGCAGATAGCGTCGCAACTCGCTATCTTCCTTACTACCAACAAGATAGCCTTCATATGAGTTGAAGTTCTTGTAGTCCTCGGCAATGACCGTGTAGGTCTCAAGCTGATTTAAATCCTCAACAGTCAAACTGTGAGAAGGACGTTTGAGTTCCAGGATAATGAGTTTGTTATCGACGGTACCGCAGACAAAGTCCGGTCTTTTCTTGCCGTACTTCCTCTTGTCCCTCCTGCTCATTTCTTCGCCGATAAATTTGCGCAGCGTATTGTTGGACTGCAAAAGCCAGTAGCGCTCGTCAATAAGCCACATGGCACGCTCAAGAATACGGTGAATCGAGTTATCGCTGATAATCTCGAATGTCTTCTCGTCCTGGATTTGCTTTTCGAACAACTCGATCGTCTCCATGCGTGCCTTGACTTGTTGGGCGACATTTGTCACGACCTGTAACGACCAGCTTTGCAAAAGCAGGCCGAGGTCTTCAAGCGCACGCCGTTTCTGTTTCGGGAGCTTTTCAACGACAGCAAGAAAGGCTTCCCGGAACCCGGCATTCGCGTTCGTTAGGGCATCCGAGATATTGCCGAAAATCTCTACTACATTGTCAAATTCCTTTTTCGATATCCTGTTTGGGTCAATCGCCTGTACCAGCTTCTTGAGAAAATCCGGGTGCGTGTCCATCAGCTCTATATAGTCTTCCCCCGTCGCACCGGATTTACCGTTCTTTGACTTCTTTTTGATTGACTTGACCAGTTCATCGGCAGGCTTCCAGCCGATCAGCGGCGCAAGGTCGTTATTGATAATGCGTTCGATTTCCTCCCACTGCCCGAGATTGGGCAGGTGAAAAGTCGCACTGCCGCCCGGCCACCATTTGCTCAGGGTAAGCCGTTCCTGAGTTTCTCCGAACTTCGGATTTGACTTGGTCACTTCGACACTGACCTGCCGGTTGACAGGTCGTTTGGCAATCACCCAGTCCGGCGCGAACTTCTCGCTTCCGCACTCACTGCATGTTCGGGCATTGAGTGCGCAGTCAAAACCGCACCTATTACAGACCTTGTGCGTACGCCGCGCGGTATTCTTTTTCGCAACCTTCCTTTTTGAAGCAGCCTCTTTCTTTGCAGTCATCCTTATTTTTTATTTATGTATGTAATTCCCCTAATTATTTATACCGCTTCTTTGAATTAGTCACGTAGCGTTGCTTACTCAGTGGCGCTTCGTATACCCCATCGTTCAGAAAATGTAACAATATTTTTATCTCGGCACGACTCTCGGGCATGACAATCCGTCTTTTCTTAATAGCGATGTCCATCTTGACATCTTTTGCAGCTTCTTTGATCTCTTTGGCAGAATATTTATCTAGGGTCTCCATGTGCGTAACAGAATGTATGAGCTTTCTCATAGTCTGGTCGGATTCACTTAAGAACCTTTCAACATCGACAACCTTAAAAGTTGGATGTTTCGCAAATGATCTAACTTCAGTTTCAGTAGCCTCCCTGTAAAAATCTGACAAATCTATTATTGACCGCATCTTGTGGAAACTCTTAAACTTCAGCTTTCCGTCTTCCAAAATACAGGTAAGGGATGTATCAAGAGTAAACGCTTGATCATCTAGGCGTCGGAACGCGTTGCCTTTCAACACCAATGCAAACTTATCTGAGAGCATCTGTCGCGATGAGAACTGTTGGATTAATACTTTTGTTGACCCATTGCTTGAAGAACCAGCAAACAGAGCTTTGATACCCTCTTGACCAAATTCTTTAGTATTTATAGAGGGAACGGAAACGGCATTAGAATTTATTGTGTCAACGAGTATTTGTGCTTCCTGCGGAATATCAATGGTCAAAAACTCATTGGGTTCAGGCTTCCAGTCACCATCAAAATTGACTTCGTCGGTTACACCTCTTCGGAAGTCTTCTTCTTGGTCTTTGAATATTGTTTCTACGTCCCGCTGGACACTTTTACCAAGGTGTACGCTTGGCTCTAAGTTCATTATCGATCCGACATGCTGCAAAGAGATTTTGAGGCATGTTTATTTACCCCCCAAGTCAACTACTATATATTCGGTTAACTGTGCGACTTCAATCGTCTGGTTAATGTTACAAAACTGCTTCTTGCTGATAATAACGTAAGTTACACCCTCTTCGGTACTTGCCTTGTAGAAGTGCCAGCCGAGGAGACCGAGAAGCGGATTAAAGTGATAACTGTAGCTCACTGCGACGGCTGTACCAAAAACAAAGATGGTCGGTAACCAGATTTGCCAATCAAGTGTCACGGTCCGACCAGTGAGAAGAGGAAACAAGTAAAGCATCAAAAAAGCAACATTTTCCCCGTCAGCAATTTCAACAGAAACTGCTTGGAAACTAAAACTCTCCACGTTATTTTTTACGTAGTGCAACAACCACAAACAGATAAAAGAAAGAATCAAAAACCCACCAAGCAGCAACATTGCAGTGACTCTATCGCCTTTCAGAAGAGCAACACCAAAATACGTAAACAACACTGGCGCAATAGCAGTGATAGTTAACGCAAATTTCGCAATTCTGCTTAGCATGACACCCCCAATCTAGCGGAAACCTGTTTCTCCTTCCAAATATGATCTATCCCCACGGAGCCAGTGGTTTGTTAAACGGGAATCAGGAAGAGAGAATTTGGAATTCTTCTGAAACCTACACTTTTACCTGTTTCAAGGCTGGCCTCTGGTGCTCAGAACCACGAGAAACATCTGAAGTTCCAAAAGGATCTAAAGTTTTAAAAGGCCGCCTTATCGAAGAAGGATCAATTCCATTTTTAATAGAGTTTAAAACTCCGGCAGCCTCCAAATAGTTTTCTACCTGAATAAATTGTCCGGTATCCCAAGGAAGTTCGTTGAGATCATTTTTCATCAGGTTTTCATTTTCTTTTACGGCAACAACTTTTATTCCCTGCTCTAAAGCCGCCAGAGTAGGAAGACCCAAACAACCATCAGGAATAACCAAGCAGGAAATATCTTTTGCCGAAATAATATCATCGTAATGAAATACGTCCGGATCGGTAATGATTTTAGGGCTTTTATGAAGTCCTTTTAGAACGCAATGAAAGAACGTGGTGGAGACGGCTTCTGCCGACATCCTAGCTTCAACAATTCCGGGGTCCGGATGAGCAACTTTAGGAGATTCAAACATCGGGGAATGGGCCGAAGGAATGTTGAGCTTGTAAGAAACAGCATGAGTAAGCATAGCCTCCACCCCTCCCCAAGGGTTAACCATCTCTCCCCTGGAACGAAAATACTCCTTGTGATAATGCTCGGGGACATTAATTATCGACGAGATGGCAACTGCGTCATAACTTCCTTCGTACTTTTTCAATATGGAGAATAAATTATCAATTCCGTCAATGGTGCCAACAGCTCTTTCGGAAGAGGAATACTCGGATTTCATAGTCATTGAGGGTTCCAATTTCACTATATCGGAACATTCTATTCCTAAGACGGCCCTGGCGGCGTTGATAGAATTAACAGCCGCGTTTTCAAAAATTTCATGTTCATTTTTATCTATAACAGCGAGGATTCTGTTAGATCTAACGGGTTGCAGACCTACGGTTCCCATTATCAAACGACAAATTGTACTCCCTTCAACATAAAGACTGTTGTCTGGCATTTCATTGAGGTCCGAAGCGTTAAAAACATTCGGATGAGTGATGAGGGTATCGCAACTGGAAGATAAAAGTCTTGCAACCGGGGTGGCATCTCCAGCGTGGCCCCCGATTTCACAACCAATTCCAGTAGGGATCAGGAAAACAACGTTAAAATTTCTCGTGTTCTCAAACTTTCGTTTTTTGAATTCAAATACCAGCTTCGCTTCCTCAAAGCTGCTTGTGTCTTCCGTGCACAAAGCACCAACTTCGCATTTGTAATCCGCACCCGAGCTGTCAGTAACAGCAATCCTTATAGGTAGCAGACCTTCTTCACTCAAACAAGAAGATGTTTGCTCTTCAATGTATGACAGCAAATCTCTGTTGTCTTGAATCTTAGGAAAAGATATTTCTCTCTCTAAAAACCGCATGAATCATCCTCCGTAATAGTGCACGTATTGTTCAAGTGTAAAGCTTTTCACCCTTTCCAGTCCAGTATTATCTTCAAGACAATAAATATCAGGAAGATTAATCCCGTTAAACGTGTGCGCCTTAACTAGAGAGTAACTTCCCACTTTCTCAAAAATCACTTTTGAACCTAGTTCCAATTCGTTCTCAAAACGATACACGCCAAAAACATCCCCCGCCAGACAACTGCTCCCGGCTAATATATACTCATTCTTGTTAGAGAAGTCATCTCCTAGAACATCAGGTTCGTATTGGTATTCAAAGACTTCCGGAAGGTGATTCACAGTGGTGTCTAAAACAGCAATATTTTTTCCATCTCTCCGGAAAAGATCAATAACAGAAGAGACCAGATATCCGCTGTCCCTAACTAGGAAACTACCGGGCTCAATGATAATTTCATCAAAATCGTAATTATCGTTAAGTTCGTCTACAAGTTCATAAAAAAGAGATAGATTTTCTGATTCATCAAAGAAATAACCACCGCCTAAGTTAATCCACTTGAATCTTTTAAGCTCGTCCGCAAGTTCGGTTTTCAGGTTGGAAAAAGTCTCAGTTAAATGAGAAAAATCTCTGCTTTCGAAGTTCGTGTGAAAATGGATTCCCTCTATCTTTTTAAAAAAATCCGGGTCGTCAGAAATCTTACTTTTAATCTGAGCAATGGGAACACCGAGCTTTGAAAACTCACGGCAGGGATTGTATCTGGGGTCTTCAATTAAAGAGAACTCTGGGTTCACTCTTATCCCATAACTTTGCTTTCTGAGCCTAGATTCAAAAAAGGAAAACTGCTCTAAGGAATTAAACGTTAAATAATTGACAGCAGTTGAGATATCTTCCCATTGGTCGCTTTTGATTCCGGGACTGATAAAATGAACTTCTTTTCCGTTCTTACAGGCGTTTTGTACTAATCTAGCCTCAAAAAAAGAACTTACAGAAAAACCATCCAAGGATTCCATTTCCTCTAAGACCCTGTACAAGGGCAATGGTTTTACCGAATAAAGAATTTTACAGTTTGATTTGTTTTTTATCTGGGAAAGAAAAGTTGCTCTTTTTTTTACTTCTCCTAGATTGTAAATAAATGCGGGTGTTCTAGCTAGTTGTTCTATATGGAAAGGGTCTTCCATTAAAGACATCCTTCCTTCTGAAAATAGAATCTTGCAAACCCTGAAAATTCACTGCTAGGAGAAACGTATTCTCGCAGACGATCATCGGCCTCTAATTTTAATTCGTCGCTCCCATTGTTCTTTAAATATGCACAGATCCGATAATCCTTGAGTTTGTCTGCTCTTTCCTCCATCACTCTTCTATCATTTATTCCTGTCAGTTCGTTGACTGTTTTCTCACCTCGTTCACACCTTCCAATGGCTTTCGCCATAAGCCTAGTTTCCCTAAGATCATAATCTATAAGTAATTCCGGGTTTTCTTCTAGCGGGTTGATAAGAAATGGTTCTTCCTCACCAAGGTCACAATCTTCTGTGTAGGCTCTTTTCCCCTCGTCCTTCAGTGGGAATTTTGATTTCTTGTACTCTTGATTACATGTTTTGCAAGCTATAAGTAAGTTCTCCCAGCTATAGGCAAGCCACCAGTAACCCTGATGATCTTCTCCGGCTTCTTTAACTTCAGCTTTGGGGCGAAAGTGCTCTACGTCAGATTCTCTTTTGTCTCGTTTTCTTTCACAGTAACAGCATTTACCGTGTTGAGACTCGTATAGGAAATCTTTAACTTTTGGGTTTGACCATAAATTTTCAAAATCCCCAGATTTTAATTCTCTAGACTTTGCTAATTTCCTAATTTTCCGAAGCTCTTTTTCTCTTCTCTTGTCTATAGCAGTGTTTTTAGGGGGTCTTCCACGCTCAATCTTTATCATTATTTAGGATTTCTTTTCTTGACTCTTAAGTAATTTGATTAGCTTTTCCCTTTGTTTCTTCTCTTTTTCATTATCCCACATAGGTAAATCTTTCAACTCGTCTTCAATGGCATGAAACTGTAGCTTTTCTTCCTCACTTCTGTCGCTTTCTTCTTTGAGATATATCTTTCTATAAGTTTCCAGTTTGTCTTCTACGGAAACACTCCTCGTGTCCGTAAGGTCAAAAATGCCCGAGGTCAATATCTGATCAGCTCTGTAACCCCTAAAATCCTCTCGGAGATCAAATTTCTCAATATCACTATGCCCGTTTACGTAAGCAGCTTTGAAAAGCCAAGATTCACACTCCAAGTCGCTAAGCCCCAAAGCACAGATAGGAGTATGCGTACTGCATATGAATTGTACCTTTGGAAACTGCTCTGAAAGGATTTTTACTATCCTTCGTTGCCATTTTGGGTGGAGGTGCTGTTCAAGCTCATCAATGATGAAAATTCCTGAAAGATTGCTTAAATCAAAATCTTCGTCTTTTCTATAAATCAGATTCCAGCTTAGAAAATCTAAAATAACAGAAGTCAGTGATTTATACCCATCACTTAAAGTATTAAAAGACTCCTTACCTCTTCTAGTTTCAACATATAATCCTGTTTTTTCCAGAGAAATTTCATCGTCTTCCTGAAACATCAAAACTCTTTTTAAGATGTCTTTAAGTTTTCCCCATTCTTCATCAGAATGAAGCTTAACCCTGCTTGCCCCCAGTTCCGCATTCTGTAGAGCATATTTATAATTAAAGAGCGTATACACAGAATCGACCAATGCATATTCTTCATAGGATTCTGTGCCTGCAACGGACCTACCCGCACCGTAAGCTACAGCGAAAACTTCTTCTCTTTCAAAACCTTTAGCCTCACCAGCACCTTTTTTGCCTACACGGTCACCCCGAAAGACATCCTGAGAAACAGACTCGTTATCGCCCTCTATAGAAGTCTTAATAGTATATTGCTTACCTTTATCGTCTTTTAAACAAATCTCGATAGAACCTTCCCTTTTACCTCGTCTTAGAAATTCTCCATGCAATTCCAACAAAAGACCCGATGCCCCTTCCTTATCACATAGCCCCGCAGCCAGACTTCTAAGAATTGTCGTTTTCCCCTGTCCATTATCCCCCACGAAAAGAGACCAGTTTTTAACATCGCCTTTTTCATTCTCAAACGAAATCTCGATGTCTTTGAAACATTTAATGTTCTTAAGTCTTAGTTTTGATATCTTCACTTCTCAGGTCCTAGATAACATCGATGGAATTCTTTCATAAATTAAAAAATCTCGTATTCCTTTCAAATTCGGTCAAAAAACGGCAATAAAACCATGCCATATAAAGGAACACCCACCCAGAATTATATATTAACACAAAAACCAGAGAAGATGCCGCCCTGACGGGTGATTGCGCGCTTATAATTTAATAAAAAGAACCTAGAAGCTAAAATCGCAACCCACTGAAATCAGCCAGCTTTAGCAGCCTCAACCACCTTGGACGCGGCTTCTTTCATGTCAGCCCCGGCCTGGATATCGAGACCCGAGTCAGAAAGAATCTCCCTTCCGGCCTGAACGTTGGTTCCTTCAAGTCTGACCACTAGGGGGACGTTTATTCCGACCTCGCCTGCGGCTTCCACGATGCCATCGGCGATGGTGTCACACTTCATGATGCCGCCGAAAATATTAACGAAGATAGCCTTTACGTTCTCGTCGCTTAAGATCATCTTAAACGCCTTTGTAACCTGCCCCGTGGTTGCCCCTCCGCCGACGTCAAGGAAGTTGGCGGGTTCTCCGCCGTGGTGCTTGATGATGTCCATGGTGGCCATGGCAAGCCCCGCACCGTTAACCAGACACCCTATGTTTCCGTCAAGCTTAACGAAGCTTATCCCCGCGTCGCTTGCTTCAAGCTCAAGCGGGTCCTCTTCATCTCTATCCCTTAACCCCGCTATGTCACGGTGGCGGAAAAGCGCGTTATCATCGAAGTTAATCTTCGCGTCAAGAGCCACTATGTTTCCGTCCGAGGTAAGAACAAGCGGGTTTATCTCCGCGAGGGAACAGTCTTTTTCGATAAATACCCTGTAAAGAGAGGAAATGAACGATACCGCCTGCCTTACGGCCCCACCCGAAAGACCCATGAAATAAGCGATCTTGCGGCACTGATAAGGCTGAATGCCTAAAGAGATATCGACATGCTCCTTTATTATCTTCTCAGGAGACTTGGCCGCCACTTCCTCGATCTCAACCCCGCCTTCGGGGCTTCCCATAACGACCACTTTCTCCTGGGAGCGATCAATCACCATACCTAGATAGAACTCTTTTTCTATGCTGGAGGCTTCCTCGATCAGTACGCTTCCGACTTTTTTGCCCTCGGGGCCCGTCTGGTGGGTAACCAGGTTCATGCCGATTATCTGCTCCGCGGCCGCCGTGGCGTCGTGGGAATTATCAACTACCTTTATTCCGCCGCCCTTGCCCCGGCCGCCAGCGTGAATCTGGGCTTTTACCACGTATTTTGCGGAGTTAAGGGTATCAAGTACTTCTGACACCTCATCCGCGCTGAAAACGACCTGTCCCCCGGGAACCCTGACTCCGAAATCAGAGAGAAGCTTCTTGGCCTGGTATTCGTGTACGTTCAACGCCCTCTCCTATTTCCCCTTGATCTTCCGTAAAAGCCAGGAAAGCGGATCATAGTACTTGTCAACCACCCTCTCTTTAAGCGGAATGATTCCGTTATCGGTTATGTGTATGTCCTCGGGGCATACTTCGGTGCAGCACTTGGTGATGTTGCAGAAACCGACTCCCGCCTCCTCGCGCGCGAACTCCCTTCTGTCAAGGACGTCCAGGGGATGCATTTCCCGCTCGGCGATCTTTATCATGAACCTGGGACCCGCGAACGCGTCCTTTCGGTTGTGGTCGCGGAGTATGTGGCACACGTTCTGACACATAAAGCACTCTATGCACTTTCTAAACTCCTGCCCCCTCTCGACATCCTCCTGGTACATGATCCACTCGGTGTCTTCCGCGGGGGTAAACGGAGGAATCTTCTTGCTTACTTCGTAGTTCCACGATACGTCGGTAACGAGGTCCTTTATCACGGGAAAAGCCTTGATCGGGTAAACGGTAACCGTTTCACCTTCTTCGAAACTGTCCATGCGGGTCTTGCAGGCAAGCCTCGGTTTTCCGTTTATCTCGGTGCTGCAGGAACCGCACTTTGCGGCCTTGCAGTTCCATCTTATAGCTAGGTCGCCGTCGTAGTTAGCCTGTATGTAGAAAAGCGCGTCGAGGACCACCATTCCCTCGTCTACCGGAACCTCGTACTCCTTTTCCTCTCCACCCTGGGAATCACCGCGAAAAACTCTTAGCTTGGCTACCGACATCACTTATCCTCCGTAAACATTCTCGAAAACTCCTCGGGCATCTCCATGATCGGCCGCGTCGCGAAATCCATCGCCCCGTCCTTTATGGCCACGATGGAATTGAGCTTGCCCCATGTCCCGTCGTCGCTCTCTGGGAAATCGACCCTGCTGTGGGCCCCCCTGCTCTCCTTTCTCGCGAGCGCGCACCGCGCGAGCGCCTCAGAGACGATCAGCATCGACTTGAGGTCCCTGCAGAGATGCCATCCGGGGTTAAACATCACCGAGCCTTCTATCTTCAGCGTCCTAGCCCTCTCCTTTAACTTCTCTATCTCGTCTATCCCCTTCTGTATGTTCTCCTCGGTGCGGAACACCCCTATGTAGAGCTGCATCACGTCCTGGAGATCCTGGTGGATCGTGTAGGGATTCTCCCCCTGGGTGTTGTTAAAAGGCTCGCGAAGCTCGTTCGCGTATCCTTCTATAAGCTCCGCGGATACCGACGCGTGCGATTTCCCGCTCGCGTAAGCCGCCGCGCCCTCCCCCGCCCTCTTCCCGAAAACGAGAAGATCAGAAAGGGAATTTCCGCCGAGCCGGTTAGCGCCGTGCATTCCTCCGGCTACTTCGCCCGCGGCGAAAAGCCCCGGAACGGTGCTTGAGCAGGTGTCTCCTTCAACCTTGACTCCGCCCATAACGTAATGGGTGGTCGGGAACACTTCCATCGGTCCTTTCGTTATGTCTATGTCGGCAAATTCCATGAACTGGTGGTACATGCTTGGAAGCTTCCGCCTCACGTAATCGGCTCCCCTGTGGGAGACGTCGAGGAACGCTCCGCCGTGGGGAGAGCCGCGGCCCTGCTCAACCTCTGTGTATATGGACCTCGCGACCACGTCTCGGGTTGAAAGCTCCATTCTCTCGGGATCGTATCTCTCCATGAACCGCTCGCCCTCGCTGTTTGTGAGTATGCCCCCCTCTCCCCGCACAGCTTCCGTGACAAGGATTCCCCGGACGCTCGGAGGCCAGACCATCCCCGTGGGATGGAACTGTATGAATTCCATGTCTATAAGCTCGGCTCCGGCTTCATACGCCATCGCGTGACCGTCGCCCGTGTACTCCCAGGAATTGGAAGTGTACTTGTAGGCCTTACCCACTCCGCCCGTCGCCAAAACTATGGCGTTCGCGCGGAAAAGTACGAACTTCCCGCTCTCTCTCCAGTAGCCGAAGGCGCCCACTACCCTGTCTCCGTCTTTTATGAGATGGGTTATGGTGCACTCCATGTAGACGTCTATGCCTGAGTGTATCCCCTTTTCCTGGAGGGTCCTTATCATCTCAAGGCCGGTTCTGTCGCCCACGTGGGCAAGCCTCTTCCAGGTGTGCCCGCCGAAAGCCCTCTGGTTTATCCTTCCCTCTTTAGTTCTGTCAAAAAGCGCTCCCCAGTATTCAAGCTCCCGCACCCTCTCCGGGGCTTCTTTCGCGTGGTAAAGGGCCATCTGCCAGTTGTTAAGCATCTTCCCGCCCTTCATGGTGTCCTTGAAGTGGGTTTCCCAGTTGTCCTTTGTGTCGACGTTCGCCAGGGCGGCCGCCACTCCGCCCTCGGCCATCACGGTGTGGGCCTTTCCGAGCAGGGATTTGCATATGAGTGCTGTCGAGGCGCCCTGGGCTGAAGATTCGATGGCGGCCCTGAGGCCTGCCCCGCCGGCGCCGATAACTATAACGTCATGAGTGTGTGTTTCGTATTTTTCCACGTCTATATCAACCTCAGATCAGTGATTGTTCCGTTAGCTACCAGGAAAACGTAAAGGTCGGTTAAAGCCACGAAAACCAGGCTTGTCCACGCCCATTTCATATGTACTTCGTTCTGGACGCTTATGGCGCCCCAGAGGCGAAAGCGGGTCGGACACTTTGAGAACACGTCAAGATTCCCTCCCATCAGATGGCGAAACGAGTGGCAGGAAAACGAATACATGGTAAGCAGGAACGCGTTTGCGGTAAGAACTATGGTTCCGACTCCAACCCCCATCCCGTCATGGAAGAAAAAGGCTTCGTACGAGTCAATCCACAAAAACAGCAGAATGACGATAGATGCGTAGAGAAAAAACCTGTGGATGTTCTGCAGGATGAACGGAAAGCTCGACTCTCCGGTGTAGGAACCCCTTTTGCCGACCGGTTTTACCGCGCAGCCGGGGGGCGAGAAGAAATACGCCCGGTAGTACGCTTTTCTGTAGTAGTAGCAGGTCGCGCGGAATCCAAGCGGCGCCCAGAGAATGAGTATCGCCGGGGAAAGCGGCCACCAGTCAAGGAGCAGAAGCGGGGAATAAAAAGGCGAGAGGTAGGGTTCTGTGTAGTAAAACTGGTTCGAAAGAGCCCTCCACGTGGAATAAATTCCAAAAGCCCCGAGCACCACCCCGGTTATGAGGGGCTCAACCCACCACATATCCTTTCTCATGGTGAGCGCCTTGCTCGCCGTACCGTTAGCCATGTTGTAGAAACCTCCAAAAAATATTTCCGGAGCGCCCGTCCGGGATCACAGACGGCGCCGGGGGGCGGAACGCAAACGGAACCCTAGAGGATTCCCATTCCGTCAATCACTTCGCAAAGCTCTTTCACTTTGCCCGCCGAGACATGCAGAGCCTCCATCTCCTCGCTGGAAATCTCAACCCCTATTATCTCCTCGACCCCTTCTGAGCCGAGCCTTACGGGAAGACCCACGAAAGTGTCCTCTATTCCGTAATGTCCGTCCGCATAAACGCAGCAGGGAAGTATCTTCTTCTTATCCTTTATGATCGCCTCGGCCATCTCAACCGCCGCCACCGCGGGGGCGTAAAAAGCGCTTCCGGTCTTAAGGAGCGCCACTATCTCTGCCCCTCCCCCTCTGGTGCGCTCGACCATCGCCTCAAGCCTGTCGGCCGGGACAAGCTCCGCTATGGGAATGCCCGCAATCGTAGTGTTGCTCAGAAGCGGAACCATAGTGTCTCCGTGCCCGCCGAGAACAGAAGCGTTTATGTTCTCAACCGATACCCCGAGCTCCATCGCGATAAACGCCCTAAAGCGCGCCGAGTCAAGAACTCCCGCCATTCCCATCACCTTGCTTTCCGCAAAGCCGCTTACCCTGTGCGCCACGTACACCATGGCGTCAAGGGGGTTCGTAACCAGTATGAGTATCGCGCCCGGGGAATGGGAAACCACCTGTTCGGTGACGCTTTTTACCACCTTGGTGTTTGTCGAGATAAGATCGTCACGGCTCATCCCGGGTTTTCTCGGAATGCCCGAGGTAATTATCACAACGTCTGAGTTAGCCGTGTCTTCGTAGTTGGTTGAACCGACGAGGTTTACGTCGCTTCCGGTGATCGGACACATCTGGGCGAGATCAAGGGCCTTTCCCTCTGGAATTCCCTCCACTATGTCGATCAATGCCACGTCGGCAAGTTCAAGCTGCGCGATCCGAAACGCCGCCGACGCGCCGACGTTTCCCGCACCTATCACAGAAATTTTCGCTCTGCCGTTCTTCAAAATCCCACTCCTTTTGAAAAGATTTGTGTGCCGCGAGCCCCTCTAGTCCATTACCTTGTCCATGTTTGACACGATGGCCTCTCCGTACTCGGAACACTTAAGAAGGGTAGCCCCTTCCATCTGCCTTTCGAGGTCATAGGTGACCGTCTTCTGCTGAACGGTCTCCTCCATCGCCCTGAAAACAAGCTCCGCGGCCTCATGCCATCCCAGGTACTGGAACATCATGACTCCCGAGAGTATCACGGAACCCGGGTTTACCTTGTCCTGCCCGGTGTACTTGGGAGCGGTTCCGTGGGTGGCTTCGAAACACGCCAGGTAATCGCCTATGTTACCGCCCGGTGCGACTCCGAGACCCCCTACCTGCGCGGCGCAGGCATCAGACATGTAGTCGCCGTTAAGATTAGGCATGGCCATCACGTCGTATTCGCTCGGTCTCGTGAGAACCTGCTGGAACATGCTGTCGGCTATGCGGTCCTTAATGACGATCTTGCCTTCTGGCTGCTTACCGCCGAAATCGTCCCAGAGTTCATCCTCGGTTATGGTGTCCTCGGGAAACTCCTCTTTCGCGAGCTCATAGCCCCATTCGCGGAAGGCCCCCTCGGTGAACTTCATTATGTTGCCCTTGTGAACGAGGGTGACGCTTTTTCTCTTGTACTCCATTGCGTATTCGATCGCCTTTCTAACAAGCCTCTTGGTTCCGAAAGGACTTATGGGCTTTATTCCTATCCCGCTCAGCTCGCGGATGTTAACCCCGTAAGTTTCGACGAGATACTCCCTTACGGCAGTCGCTTCCTCGGTACCGCTCTCCCACTCGATTCCCGCGTACACGTCCTCCGTGTTTTCCCTGAATATCACGACGTCAAGTTTTCCAGGAACCAAGATAGGGTTCGGGGTTCCCTTGATCCATCTTACGGGCCTCACGCAGGCGTACAGATCAAGTATCTGCCGGAGCGCGACGTTAAGGCTCCTTATTCCGCCTCCCACGGGGGTGGTGAGCGGGCCCTTGATGGCGACAATGTACTCCTTTATGGTTTCGGTGGTTTCCTCGGGAAGCCATTCGCCGGTCTTCTCATACGCCTTCTCGCCGGCCAGCACCTCAAGCCAAGCTATCTTCTTCTTTCCTCCGTAGGCCTTCTCGACCGCGGCGTCAAACACTATCTGGGACGCATGCCAGATGTCGGGACCTATCCCGTCGCCTTCTATGAAAGGAATTATGGGGTTGTTGGGAACTACAAGTTTTCTGTTTCCCTCGTCAATCTGTATTTTTTCTCCGCCTGGGACTGTCATTGAACGCTTCTCCTTTTTAACTAAACCGAAATTTTAAATCTCAAAATATAATGGAAAAATAAACCCTTTTCAAATTACCCCGCCTACCTACCCTGATATCATCTGGCGAAGCACGGTCTGCAGTATCCCGCCGTTTCGGTAATACTCGACCTCAACCGGCGTATCAAGCCTGCACGTTGCGTGAAATTCTCTCTGCCCGCCGTCGGTGTCCGTCACCGTCACTGTCATCTTCTTTCCCGGGTAAAGATCCTCCGAGATCCCGCTCACGCTCAGGGTCTCAAAGCCCGTAAGGCCGAGGGATTCGGCGCTCTCCTCCTCTTCGAACTGAAGGGGCAGAACCCCCATTCCCACAAGGTTGCTTCTGTGAATCCGCTCGAAGCTCTCGGCTATGACGCACCTCGCGCCCAGAAGCGCGGTTCCCTTTGCCGCCCAGTCCCGGGAACTTCCCGTCCCGTACTCCTTCCCGCCGATCACGACAAGGTCCATCCCGTCGCTCATGTACCTTGAGGACGCGTCGTAAATCGACATTTCCTCGCCCGTCGGAACGTGCACGGTCCATCCCCCCTCCTTTCCTCCGACCATCTTGTTTCTTATCCTGATGTTGGCAAACGACCCGCGGATCATGACCTCGTGGTTCCCCCTCCTTGAGCCGAAACTGTTAAAACTTCTTTGGGAAACGCCCTTCGAGATAAGATAGCCGCCTGCGGGGCCGTCCTTGGGGATTGAGCCCGCCGGGGAAATATGGTCCGTCGTTATCGAGTCCCCCAAAAGCGCAAGCACGTTCGCCCCCTCTATGTCCTCGGGATCTTCCGGCTCAAGCGGAAAATCATCGAAAAACGGAGGCTCCTGTATGTAGGTTGATTCCGTATCCCACTTGTAAATGTCTGACTGCGGGGCCTCAAGAGACTTCCAGGTCTCATCCCCCTCAAAGACCCTTGAGTACTGATTGTTGAATATCTCGGGGCTTATCGACCCGGCTACCGTGTCGATTATCTCCTGCTGGGTCGGCCAGATGTCTTTAAGAAACACCTTGTTTCCGTCGCTTCCGACCCCGAGGGGTTCTGTGTAGAGGTCAATTCCCACCTTCCCTGCTATCGCGAACGCCACGACAAGCGGAGGCGACGCCAGATAGGCAAACTTGACAAGCGGATGCACCCTGCCTTCAAAATTCCTGTTTCCGCTGAGAACCGCCGCGCAGGTAAGGTCGTTTTCCCTTATAGCCGCGTCTATATCCTCGGGAAGCGGGCCGCTGTTCCCTATGCACGTCGTGCACCCGTATCCGACCAGACCGAAACCCAGCTCTTCAAGATATGGGGTAAGTCCCGCGGCGTCGAGGTAATCGGTCACCACCCTCGATCCCGGCGCGAGGCTCGTTTTCACGTGGGGCGAAACGGTGAGTCCGCTCTCAACGGCTTTCTTCGCGAAAAGTCCCGCTCCTACCATAACGGAGGGGTTAGAGGTGTTAGTGCAGCTCGTTATGGCGGCTATCACTACGGAGCCGTCAGAGAGCCCGTTTGCCGCGCGCGGGGAATCCCCGTTTGTGCTCGCGCCTTTTGCCCGAAGGCTTTCGTTGTAGGAAGTTTTCATGTCGCCGAGCGATATCCTGTCCTGCGGACGGCTCGGGCCCGCTAGGGACGGTTCGACGGTTGATATGTCAAGTTCTAGGGTGTCCGTGTACACGGGGTCTTCTGCGTCGTCTGTTCTGAACATCTTCTGTTCCCTGGTGTAGGCTTCAACGAGCGTTGCAGCGTCATCTCTGCCAGTTGTTCCGAGATACCTCAAGGTCTCTTCGTCCACGGGAAAAAATCCCATGGTGGCTCCGTACTCAGGAGCCATGTTCGCTATGGTTGCCTGATCAGAGAGCGCCAGGTTGCTCACTCCGGGTCCGAAAAACTCGACGAACTTGCCGACCACCCCTTTTTTCCTAAGCATCTCGGTCACCGTCAAAACCAGGTCCGTTGCGGTAACCCCCTGGGCGAGGCGGCCTGTGAGCCTGAATCCGATGACGTCGGGTATCAGCATGTAAAGCGGCTGCCCGAGCATGCACGCCTCCGCCTCTATTCCCCCAACTCCCCAGCCCATGACGCTTAGGCCGTTTATCATTGTTGTGTGGGAATCAGTTCCCACCAGGGTGTCCGGGTAAGCTACCGACTCCGAGCCATCCTGCTTTGACACTACCACGCTCGCGAGGCACTCAAGGTTTACCTGGTGCACTATCCCGGTTCCGGGCGGCACGACCCTGAAATTGTCAAAAGAGCCTTGGGCCCATTTCAAAAAGGTGTATCTCTCCCTGTTTCTTTCGTACTCGACTTCCACGTTTTTGCCGAAAGCGTCGCCGCTTGCGAAATAGTCAACCTGAACGGAGTGGTCTATCACCAGGTCGACTGGAACTATGGGGTTCACGAGCGAAGGGTCTCCCCCTTTTTTCTCAACCACTGACCTCATCGCCGCGAGGTCAACGACGCAGGGGACTCCCGTGAAATCCTGGAGTATCACTCTCGCGGGGTTGTAGGGGATTTCCTTGGCCTCAGCGTTTGAGGGATCCCAGTTTGCAAGTGATTCAACGTGCGCTTCTGTGACGGTCTCTCCGTCAAAGTTCCTTAGCACGTTCTCAAGCAGTATTCTTATAGAAAAGGGGAGTTTTGAAATCGATGCTCCGTAGCGGGATTCAAGTTTCGGGAGGGAATATATCTTGTAGGTTCTGTCGCCGACCGTGAGGTCGGAGAGAGCTCCCAGGTTATTAGTTAAAGCCATACTGTACCTCTCTCTTAAAAGGTTCCGCACTTGCGGAGTTAGCGGGGTATTTTACCGAAACGAGCGGAAAAATAAAACAGTTTTTTTCCCGCTTTATGTCGGAGAATCACGCGTGGAAGAATATTTCCTGTCTGGGTCTTTCCGGCAACGGTCCGACATTGATATCTAATCATATATCAAATATAATATTTTATATAGATTAGCATATTAAATCTTGCCTATCTCTTTCGATGTGATATATTAAGCTATATTAAAAATCGTTTTCAATATAGAATTGGATATCAAAATGAGCTATGCGATTGAACATATAGCCCGCGCGCTGAGGAAGGCCCGCGAGGCAAAGGGGCTCAGTCAGCGTGAACTGGGCAAAAAAGCAGGCGTTCCACAGGGCCATATCTCAAAGATTGAGAACGGCGCGGTCGACCTCAGGGTTTCAAGTCTGGTAGCGCTTGCCCGCACTCTTGACCTGGAACTCGCGCTCGCCCCGCGCAAGGTTGTTCCCGCCTTGAAATCGCTTGTGCGCAGCAGCGCCGCGGACGCATTACGGGAAAGGGTAACCCCGCAGCCGCTCTACAGTCTTGATGAGGAAGAAGATGACTGAAGTACATGTTCTGGATGTCCTGCTTTACGGCGACCCCATAGGCACGCTGACACGCGTCGGCGACGACCGCGCCTTATTCGCCTTTAACGACTCCTATATCGGGGATGCCGCAAGGCCCACGCTCGGTCTGGGGTTCAAGGACCGGTTCGGAGAACTGATTACCGGGTTTCCGCCCACGCAGACGCGGATGATACCATTTTTTTCAAACCTGCTGCCGGAAGGACGCATGCGCTCCTATCTCGCGCAGCGCGCCAGCGTGAAACCCGTCCGCGAGTTCTTCCTGCTCTGGGCCCTTGGCGCAGACCTGCCGGGAGCGGTCACCGTTGGACCCCCAGGCGGTGAGACATGGCCCTCGAATCTTGCAGACGATAGCGATGGTAACGATAGTCGAGGTGAGAGCGCGCTACGATTTTCCTTGGCAGGCCTGCAACTGAAATTCTCGGCCGTCGAGGAATCTCGCGGCGGCCTTACTCTCCCCGCTAAAGGTATTGGCGGTTCATGGATAGTCAAGCTGCCCTCGCTTCATTTTGCCGGAGTGCCCGAGAACGAGTTCTCGATGATGACGCTTGCCCGGCTCCTGGGCATAAACGTGCCGGAGGTACGCCTCATCAGCGTTGACGCGATTGAAAACCTGCCCGAAGACATCGGTCGCTTGAGCGGACAGGCGCTTGCCGTCAGGCGCTTTGACCGAACAGATGACGGCGGCGCGGTTCACGTTGAGGACTTTGCGCAGGTTTTCGGCGTCTACCCGGAGGACAAGTATAAAAAGGCCGGCGCGCGCAACATCGCCGCGGTGGTCGGGGCCGAATGCGGCGAGGATGACATTGCCGAGTTTATCCGCCGCCTGACCTTCAACACGCTTATCGGCAATGCCGACATGCACCTTAAGAACTGGTCCCTCATTTATCCCGACAGGCGCAATGCGGCGCTGGCGCCGGCCTACGATTTTGTTTCCACGATTGCTTATATGGAGGACAATGAGGCCGCTTTGAAATTCAGCCGGACCAAGCGCTTTGATCGCTATTCAGAGGACGAGCTTTCCCATCTTGCCGCCAAGGCCTTGCTGCCGGAGAAGCTTGTTCTGGACACTGTGCGTGAAACCGTCGCGTTGTTTTACCATTACTGGAATGCGGAGAAGACAAATCTTCCGTTGCCGGGCAATGCCGTCAAGGCCATAGAGGATCATCTTAAGATTATCCCCTTGGCGATATGATACCTGCATGTCTTCCCCTCGATAGCAAGCAGTATAATCCATCTCCCCGTAGCAAACCGGATAACCAACATACTCTGCTGCAATTATTAATAACAGCCCCGAGGGCTATCTGCCAAGACGAGGGGGGGGGGGACCGCCGGGGATTTCCCCCGACTCAGGGGGGTCAGTCGAACTTGCCTAGCGCGACGCTTACGTTCGTTCCGCCGAAACCGTAGGAGTTGCTTAGCGCCACTTTTATTTCACTGTCTCTCGCGGTGTGCGGGATGTAATCGAGATCGCATTCCGGATCGCTTTCAAAAAGGTTTATAGTCGGCGGCAGGACGCCGTTTTTAAGGGCGAACACGCTGATTGCCGCCTCCACCGCTCCCGCCGCGCCCAGCAGGTGGCCGGTCATGGACTTGGTGGAACTCACCGGAATCCGCGAAGCGTAATCCCCGAACACGTTCTTGATCGCCTTGGTTTCGTTAGCGTCGTTAAGACGCGTCGAGGTTCCGTGAGCGTTTATGTAATCCACGTCCTCGGGATTAAGGCCCGAATCCTGCAAAGCCGCGTTCATGCAGCTGGTCGGTCCCTCAAGAGAGGGCGCCGTGATATGAAAGGCGTCCGCGCTCATTCCGGAGCCTAGCACCTCCGCGTATATGTCGGCGCCTCTTTTTTTCGCGAACTCGAGTTCTTCAAGAATCAGCACTCCGGCTCCTTCTGAAAGGATAAACCCGTCGCGCCCCATCTCAAACGGCCTTGACGCGGTCTCGGGCTCGTCGTTTCTCGTGGAAAGAGCCTTCATGGCGTTAAAAGCCGCGAAGGTAAGGGGTATAAGCGGGGCTTCCGACCCGCCGGCTATCATGACGTCCGCCTTTCCGTCCTCTATGATCTTGGCTGAAAGCGCGAGCGAGTGGCCGCTTGCCGAACACGCGGTCGTCGAGGAGCAGTTGGGGCCCTTGGCGTTGAACATTATCGAGACGTATCCCGAAGCCATGTTGGTCACTATGTTGGGTATGAAGAACGGAGAGACACGGGAGGGACCCCTGTTCTCCATGGTCAGGACGGTATCGTAGAAGGTGCTCATTCCCCCGATGCCAGAGCCGATAAAAGTCCCCGTGCGCGCGGAGATGTCGTCGGTAATCTCAAGCCCGGCATCCTCAAGCGCCAGCTTGGTGGCCGCGATTGAGAGCTGAATGAACCTGTCGTTTCTCTTCGCGTCCTTCGGTTCCATGTAGAGCACTGGGTCGAAATCCTTTACCTGCCCCGCAATCTGCGTTTTAAGATCCGAGGGATCAAAGATAGAAACCCTGCTCACCCCGGGAACCCCTTCGCAGATCGAAGACCACGTGGCGTCGTTCCCCACCCCGACGGGCGTTATTAGCCCTATACCTGTAACCGCTACCCTTTTTCCCATTTCTCCTCAGTCACCCTCCGAAGCGGATTCAACCGAACTCTGGATAAAGTTTATCGCGTCCTGAACGGTGATTATGTTCTCCGCGTCTTCATCCGAGATCTCAAGCCCGAACTCATCCTCCATGGACATTATGAGCTCGACAAGGTCAAGCGAGTCGGCTCCCAGATCCTCTATAAAGGAAGAGTCGGGAGTTATCTCATCCTCGGGCTTGCCAAGATGGCTCGCGATCATCTCCTTTACCTTAGCTAAAATCTCTGCGTTATCCTTTGACATGTGAGTGATAACCTCCTCTAAAATTTTACATGTAAATTCCGCCGTTAACCCTTATAACCTCCCCGGTTATGTACGAGGCGCCTTCGGAAATCAGGAAACACACGACGCTTGAGATATCCTCAACGCGCCCGAACCTGCCGAGAGGTATGGCTTCCAGATACTTCTTTCTCATGTCCTCGTTAAGGTCGGCGATAATATCCGTTTCAACAAAACCGGGACTCACGGCGTTTACCGTTATCCCTCTCGGGCTGAACTCCTTGGCCGTCGATTTCGTAAAGCCTATTATCCCGGCCTTCGAGGCTGAGTAATTGGCCTGCCCCGGGTTTCCTGCCTCCCCGGCAGCCGAGATGATATTCACTATTCTTCCGTAGCGGTTCTTGAACATGCCCCTGCAGACCGCCTTGGTGCAGTTAAACGTTCCCTTGGTGTTTATATCCATGACACGGTTCCAGTCCTCCTCCCCCATCCTCATCAAAAGCCCGTCATTCCTTATACCCGCGTTGTTAACGAGTATCTGTATTCCGTTAAGCTCCCCTGAGAGTTCCCCCACGGTTTTCTGAACCTCGTCAAAATCGGAAACGTCAAAGCCGACCACCCTGCCGCTGCCCCCGTCCTGCTCTATCTCCCCCAGGGTTTCCTCGGCCGCCTCCCGGTTGGTCGCGTAGTTAATCAGCACGTACGCGCCACAGGAGGCGAGTTTCTTCGCGATGTCTTTTCCTATCCCCCGCGATCCGCCCGTTATAAGAGCGACTTGGTCAGTTAGTTCCAATTTCATCTGCTTTAATATGATGTAACTCGTCCGGTTTTTCAATACTTGCGCAACTTGCGTCCCTGAGCGTTCTCTTCACAAGACCGCTCAGCACCTTGGATGGACCGATTTCAAAAAACCCGGAAACCCCGGAATCCCTGAGGAACTCAAGGGACTCTGCCCACCTGACGGAGCTTACCACCTGGCGCACCAGAATGTCCGCTACTCTTTCGGAATCCGAATTGGCCTTAGCCTCTGTATTGGTGACTACGGGATACTTAATGGGGTGAAAATCTATTTCCCCCAGAACGTCTTTTAGGCGCGCGGCCGCGGGCTCCATAAGGGAGCAGTGAAAAGGCGCGCTTACCTCGAGCTCGACGATGCGTCTTGCCCCTTTTTCCTTAGCAAGCTCTGACGCCGTCTCAACGGCCCGGGCTTCTCCCGAGATAACGGTCTGGGTGGGCGAATTGAAATTAGCCGGGGAGACCACGTTTTCTTCCCCCGCGACCTCGGCACAGAGCTCGGTTACTTCCTCTGAAGTGAGACCCAGCACGGCGGCCATTTTCCCGACCCCCTGGGGAACCGCTTCCTGCATGAACTCCCCTCTTTTTCTCACGGTGCGCACGGCGTCACCCAACCCGAGGCACTCAGAGGCGACAAGAGCCGTGAATTCCCCGAGGCTGTGTCCCGCGACCAGGTCGGGCCTTGTCTCCGTTTCCTCAAGAACCACCCTCAAGGCGGCCACGCTCGTTGTAAGTATCGCCGGCTGCGCGTTCGCAGTAAGGGCAAGGGTCGCCGCCTCGCTCTCGAAGCAAAGCTTCGCCAGGTCAATTCCGAGGGCGTCGCTTGCCTCCTCGAAAGTCTGCTTGGCGACCGGAAACTCGGCGCAGAAATCAGCGCCCATGCCGACGTACTGGGAACCCTGACCTGGAAAAAGAAAAGCTATCATGGATTCAGTGTGTTTTTAGTCTTCCGCCAAGGCTTCCGCATCGGGAGCCTGTCTGAAGAAATTCCTTCCCTTGTAGTAACCGCAACTGGGACACGCCCTGTGGGGAGGTTTCATCTCGTTGCACTCGGGGCAGAAGGAAGATCCCGGCAACGCGACCTTGTAATGGGTTCTTCTTTTTCTCGATTTCGATCTGGAAGTCTTTCTCTTGGGTAATGCCATCTCAGTCTCCTGGCTTGAATCTATATCTTTATATCCTTAAGCACCGCAAAGCGCGAGTCCTCCTGGCGAGCCTCGCAGTCGCACTGCTGCTCGTTGAGATTCCGTCCGCACCCGCCGCAAAGTCCCCTGCAGTCCTCGGCGCAGACCACCTTGTAGGGAAGCGAAAGATTCACCTGCTCTCTCATGTAATCGTTAAGGTCTATCATCCTGCCTCGGTAAGTTTCATAATCCATGTCCCCGCCCGCTTCCTCCTTCTTTTCCGTCTCAGAAGGCGAAAGGATGAGGTTTACCTCAAGGTTCGTGTCAACGCTCACGTCGCTTAAGCAACGGGAACATCGGGCGACCGCCAGGAATCCGATTTTCCCCCGCACGCTTATCTCGCCCGCCGTGCGCAAAAGATCAATATGAAACTCTATATCGGAATCCACGCTCGCGATCTCTGATTTCTCGGAACCGCCGAGCCATCCCGGCCCCCTCGTGAGATTAAGACTCAATCCCCCGTCCTTTATTTCCGATACGTTAACCTTCATCGCGCGGAAACCCCGCCTGCAAAAATTGCTCTAATATAAACCACAATCGCTTTATTGCAAGTTATTCGGGAAAAAACAGTCGCCTGGGAAACGGACGGACCGCTCAGACGTTATGACAGGCGACGCTTCGCCCGTCGGCTCCTTTCTTCTCAAGCCGCGGAGTCTCCCTCGTGCACACCTCGGTCGCAAGAGGGCATCTCGGATGAAAACTGCACCCCGAGGGAATATCCGCGAGATTCCGTATTTCTCCCGATATGGATGATTCGCCGCCGTTTTCGCTCCTGGTTCTTTTTATCTCGGGGATGGCGGAGATAAGCATCTTGGTATAGGGATGCGCGGGGTTTGAGTAGATCTCCTCGCTGGGGGCGATTTCGACTATTTTTCCGAGGTACATCACTGCCACCAAGTCGCTTACGTGCTTTACGACGCGGAGGTCATGGGATATGAACAGGTAGGAGAGACCGTGTTTTTTCTGAAGGTCCTTAAGCAGGTTTATTATCTGCGCCTGCACTGACACATCAAGCGCCGAGACGGGCTCATCGCAGACGACGAACTTCGGGTGAAGAGAGATCGCGCGCGCTATGGCTATTCTCTGGCGCTGTCCCCCGCTGAACTCGTGAGGGTAGCGACCCATGACGTCAGCGCCCAGACCCACCTCGCCGAGAAGCCGGGCCACGAACTCGCCGCGCTCTTCTTTCTTTACCGTGTTGTGGATGCTTATTCCCTCGGAAACAAGCGAGCCCACGTTCATCCTGGGATTAAGGGAACCGTAGGGATTCTGGAATATCATCTGCATTTCTCTTCTAAGCGAGCGAAGCCTGGCCGAATCAAGTTCGGTGATGTCCTCTCCCTCGAAGAAGATCTTCCCGGCGGTCGGGGCAAGGAGTCTCAGCACCGTTTTTCCAAGCGTAGTCTTTCCGCTGCCGCTCTCTCCCACAAGACCCACCGTGCTGCCCTTTTTCACTTCAAGTTCTACTTCATCAACGGCACGCACATAGTCTGTAACCTTTGATAAAATACCCTTGCGAACAGGAAAGTACTTTTTAAGTCCCCTTACGCTTACTATTGCTTTATTCTCATCCATTTTTCAAAAACATCTCGTAGCGGAAACAGGCTGAACCGTGAGAATCCGAAACACTGTATAGATCCGGCTGCGCCTCAAAACATTTCCCCTCCGCGTACTCGCAGCGGTTGTTGAACCTGCATCCCGCAGGAAATTCCCCAGGAGAGGGAATCGTGCCCCTGATCGAGTGAAGCTCCTCGCCCTCCGACTGACCGGGGATCGAGTTTATAAGCCCTATCGTGTAGGGATGGGCGGGGGCTGAGAAAAGCTGCTCGACGCTTCCCCACTCTACCACCTTCCCCGCGTAAAGAACATAGACATCATCCGCGACGTTTGAGATAACCCCGAGGTCATGGGATATAAGCATAACCGCCATCCCCAGCCTGTCCCGGAGACTCTTTATAAGAGACAGAATTCCCGCCTGAATGGTCACGTCAAGGGCGGTCGTGGGCTCATCGGCTATCAGCAGTTCGGGGCTGCAGGCAAGGGCCATCGCGATCATTACCCTCTGGCACATGCCCCCGCTCATTTCGTGCGGGTAACTCGAGTATCTCTCGGCGGGAGAGGGAATGCCTACCGTGTCGAGCAGGTCAATCACCCTTCTTTTCTCCTCTTTTCTCGAGACGTTCTCATGAACCCTTATGACCTCGCCTATCTGGTCTCCCACGGTGTAAACGGGATTAAGGGAACTCATCGGTTCCTGGAATATCATGGAAATCCTGTTTCCGCGGTAATGCCTTAGTTCCCGTTCGCTTAGCGAAAGCAGGTTCTCTCCCTTGTATATAACCTCCCCCGAGTTAACCCTGGCGGGCGGCGCGGGCAGAAGCCCCATGACGGAAAGGGCGGTTAGAGTCTTTCCGCAGCCGCTTTCTCCCACCACCCCTACTATCCTCCCCTCCCCTATGCTGAGGCTCACGTCTCCCAGAACCTCAAGCTCTCCGCCTTCTGAGGGAAAGGACACGTTAAGATTTTTTATCTCTAGCAGTTCTGAATTCGCCATTGCTTAATATTATCTTTCCTTTAGTTTCGGGTCTATCGCGTTTCTGAACCCTTCCCCTACGAGGTTAAGCGCCGTAACCGTAGCGAAAATCGCCAGTCCCGGGAAAAGAACAAGCCACCACGCGAAATCCACGTACTTTTGTGACTGCGAAATAATCTCTCCCCAGCTCGGTTCCGGGGGAGTCACCCCGAATCCCAAGAAGCTGAGACTCGATTCGACCAGTATCGCTCCCGCCACTCCGAAAGTGGCGCTCACCAGAACGGGCGCGAGAGCGTTCGGAAGCATGTGTTTTAGTATAATCCTGTGGTCGCGGCTTCCAAGCGCCCACGCCGCCTCGACGTAGTTCGTCTGGCGAAGCCTGAGGAATTCCCCGCGGACGAGCCTCGCCACGCCCGTCCATCCCGTTATGCCTATCACTATCATGATGTTGTAAATGCTCGGTTCCGTGAAAGCGAGGATGGTCAGGATCAGGAAGAATACGGGAAAAGTGATCATCACCTCTATCAGCCTTGAAATCGCAAAATCAATCCAGCCGCCGTAATAACCCGCAATCGCCCCCAGTATTATTCCTATCACCATGGCTATCCCGACGGCGACCACCCCTATTGAAAGCGATATCCTGGCCCCGTGAATCATCCTGCTGAGCACGTCCCTTCCCCTGTCGTCCGTGCCCAAGAAGTGATTTCCGTCGGGAGCCGCGAGAACGGAGAAGAAATCGCTTTCCGTCGGACTGTACTTCACAGGGGGGAAGATCGCGAAGGAGTCCGGATCGTCAAGATACGTGGCCCGGAGGTCAACCCCGCGCAACTCGGGGTAATCGATAACCACGGGAAAATAGTACTTGCCCTCATCAACTAGCACTATGGGCCTGTTGCCGGCTAGGAAGCTTTCGAAAACCGCCGTCACCGCAAGGAGGATTATGAAAAAGAACGCAACATAGGCGAGAGAGTCCTTTTTGAACTCGATCCATACTCTGTCCCAGTATCCGACGCTTGAGCCCTGCTTCATGATTTCCTCTCAAAGCCGATTCTGGGATCGACCACCGCATAGGTTAAATCCGATATCAGAATGCCGATCAGGGTGAGAAAAGCGGAGATTGTGGCGACGGCCATTATGACGGGATAATCCCTTGAGAGCACCGACTCAAAGCCCAGCCTCCCTATCCCGGGAATCGAAAATATGGTCTCTATGATAACGCTTCCCCCTATCATGGCGGGAAGAATCGAGGCGATTATAGTCACTATGGGAATGAGCGAATTTCTTAGGGCGTGCTTGAAAAGCACCCTGTTTGGCGCAAGTCCCTTGGCTCTGGCTGTCCTTATGTAGTCCTCCCGCAGCACTTCAAGGAGGCTTCCCTTCTGGTAGCGGGAAAGCGACGCGAGGGAGGCGTAGGTAAGGCAGAACACGGGGAGAACGAGGTGCCAGAGGAAATCGAGGGTTCTCTCGAAAAATGGAAGATCCTCGTATCCCCTCGAGTGCACGCCGTATATGGGGAAAATATCAAAAGCTCCCCCGCCTCCGAAGAAATAGATAAGCACCACGGCCATCCAGAAGCTCGGAATCGAGTAGAGAAGAAAAAGGGCGAAAGTCGTTGAGCGCTCAAGAAAACTCCACTGCCGCACGGCGGACCAGGCCCCGATCGGTATGGCTATCAGGTAAACGAGGAAGATTGAAAGGACGTTCAGTATGAGGGTGATCGGGAGTCTTTCAGCTATCTTGTCTATGACGGGGCGGTGGTCCTTGTAGGAATTTCCGAAATCAAGCGTCGCGATCTGGCGGAGCCAGATGAAATACCTCTGGTGAACGGGCTTGTCGAGGCCGTAGAGCTTTTTGGTCTGCTCGACTATCTCCTTGGTTACCTGGTCGCTCTTTATTCCCTGATCAAGAGACATCCTGCTCTCAACGGGGCTTCCCGGGGCAAGCTGTATCACGAGAAAAGTGATGAGGGTGATCCCGAACAGTGTGGGAATCATCAGCAGGAGTCTTTTCAGGATGTAGTCTTTCATTGGAAAGAAACCTTAGCGGAGAAATTATACACATAACGGGATGGAAAAATCAGAAAACCCTCTGCACTATCTTTATCGTTAACTCACCAAAGTCCGATTTTGCAGGCAAACTGAAATAAAATCTACTCACCGGAAAAAAGAAGAAAATCTAAAACAATCCAGTTCTCCCCTGTTCTGCAACCTGCTCCAAAACCTTGATTTTCCCGTGAAATCGGGTAACCTGCTCTTGTTCTTAGAATTCCAAAAGGTGATTAATGGCAAGTAAGATCAGTTGGAAAAAAGATAAAAGGTTGCAGAGGATCCTGAAGCAGAATGCGGAGCGCAGGGCTGAGGAGCGCTACAAGGAGAACAAGGGACTTGACGCAGCCGTCACGGTAGTGATCGCCGTGGGTTTTATCCTGGGCTTGATTGTCGTAGTTGTGACAGGAATAGCGTGGCTCCTTCTCACCCTTGTGGTCATAATTATCTCAGCATTCGCAATTTCAAGCATATTCAAAGGTTAGCGAGTTCGGGGAAATTCAATAGAGAACAAACGGGACAATGTGGACATAGCCCAGCACGATTAGCCGGAATCAATCAGCTTGGGTCAAACTCTCCGTCCCGAATTTCGAGATGACTTCCAATGTCTCGTGTACGTCGTTCCAGGTCGTCGAGTGGTTGATGACGCACATCCTGAGCGCAAACTTCCCGTGAAGAAGTGTCGATGATATGAACGCGCGGTCTTCCCAGAAGACACGGGCGAGTACGGTCTTGTTGATTTCTTCCAGCACGTCCTCGCCAAGGTCGGCGTTCGCAGGGTTTACGCGGAAGCATGCGATTCCCAATGTCGCAGGAGTCAGCATCTCCAGAACGGGACTGTCCTCGACGTACTCCTCAATCCGGTGCGTCAGCTCCATTCCATTCGATACGGCTCGCCGGAATGCGGCCATCCCGAAAGTCTGAACCGACATCCAGATCTTCAACGCCCGAACGGAACGGCTGAGTTGCAGTCCCCTGTCCGAAAAATTCGGATGGTTAGCGCCCCAGATTGTGTCTTGGAGAATATCGCACTTGCTGGCAAACGCCCGGAGCGTGCGTACGTCCTTCACCATCAGGCCTCCCACCTCATAGGGCTGGAAGAACCACTTGTGTGCGTCCAGCACAATTGAATCGGCGCGCTCGATTCCACTCAAGACCTTCTTGCCTTCCTCGGTCACGATTGCGAAGCCTCCATGCGCGGCGTCGACGTGAAGCCATATGCCCTGGGCCTCGCAGTAGTCCGCCATCGCTTCCAGCGGGTCGATGGCTCCGCTGCTGGACGTTCCAGCATTCGCGCACACCGCGATGGGACTGAGTCCGGCGGCCCGGTCCTCGGCCACGGTCTCGACAAGCGCATCCATGTCCATACGGAAACGCCCGTCGGTCGGAATCATACGAATGCGTTCTGGACGAATACCTATAACCCTGGCCGCTTTGACGAGCGCACTGTGGCTCTGGTCGCTCATGTACAAGCTGGCACGTTCCGGGTGGTTTGCGGCCTCCCTCGCCGCGACGAGGGCGTCAAGGTTCGCCGCCGAGCCCCCGCTCGTCAACAGTCCGCCCGCACTCTCCGGATAGCCAAGCCAGCGCCGAAACCAGTCGATCACGGCAAGCTCCATCTGGCTCGGACCGCTCGAAGTCAGCCAGGTGCACTGGTTGACATTAAATCCGGCAATCATGAAGTCAGCCAGCACTCCGGGCCAGGTGGGCTGTGAAGGGATGAATCCAAAACAACGCGGGTGGTCCAAGCGCAGTGCGATCGGAAGGATTTCTTGTGCGGCCTCCTCGATCACTTGCGAGGCCGAACGGCTCTCCTCGGGTGGAGGCTTAAGCAGCCGGTCCTCAAGCTCTCTTCGGAACTCCCCCTCCCAAGCCCCTTCTCCGGACAAGTTCTCTATGCGCTGCACCACCAGCTCTGCTGTTTGGCGTGCAAGTTCCAGCATCTGTTCCGGTGACATACTGAGATCACTTTCGATCCCTCCATCACCGCCTTTTGCCGTGCTCATCGCACCTCCTCCCGGGCACAGAGGTGAAGCGCACCGGATAAGAAAATAAACAATGCGAGCGCAAATATAAAAAGTGCCGATCCGCTTCTGCTTTCTACAGTGGAAACCATTTCCGCTTATTAAGGAATTATTCTTTCAAGTTAACAGATTGCCGATGTCAACTGAACATCGCAGGCCATGAAAGCTCCATAGAACCTACCGGTGATTTTATTCTCCCGCTTAACTGTTTGTCAAGTAAATATTAAGTGATTTCAGGGTGGTTAGGAACGTTTGGTCCTAAACAGTACGGGAGAAATACCGCTTGACATTCGGTCTAAATATTACCAACATGTAAGAATGTCGCAGTACCGGATATTGTGATCGATATACCGGCACTAATCGCAGTGATTTACAGGAAAGACTGAATGAGTCCAACAACGAAACCATTCCACCTTATCATCAACGGCAAGAAGGTCCCTACCGGAAGATGCTTTGAAGTGCTGAACCCCGCCAACGAAAAAGTGGCCGGACTTGCATCGCTGGCAAGAAAGAAAGATCTGGATGATGCCGTGCAAGCCGCCCAAGTGGCGTTTGAAAAATGGCGCGAAGTGCCCGAATCCCAACGGCAGGCGGCGTGTCTCGAAATCGCCTCGAAAATCGAGGAAAACTCAGAAGAACTCGCCCGAATCCTGACCGCCGAGCAAGGCAAGCCCCTAAACGGCCTCGGCTCACGCTGGGAAATCGGCGGCGCGGTAGCCTGGACCCGCTATACAGCCAGCCTTTCCCTGCCGGTTAAGGTCCTCCAGGACAACGATGATGGCAGGGTCGAGCTTCACCGCAAGCCGATCGGTGTCGTGGGCTCGATTACTCCCTGGAACTTCCCGGTTATAATCGCAATCTGGCATATCGTTCCTGCGGTTCTCTCGGGCAACACGGTAGTGTGCAAGCCGTCTCCCTATACCCCCCTGTCAACTCTGCGCCTGGTCGAACTCATGAACGAGGTATTGCCGGAAGGCGTGGTCAACTGCATCGCCGGCAAGGACAGGCTTGGCGCCGCGATGACGGCGCATGAGGGGATCGGCAAGATCGTTTTCACCGGCTCCTGCGCGACCGGCCAGAAGATCATGGTGAACTCGGCGGAAACCATGAAACGGCTGACCCTTGAACTCGGCGGAAACGACGCCGGAATCGTTCTCCCGGACGTCGATCCCAAGCAGATCGCCGAGGGGCTTTTCTGGGGCGCGTTCATAAATAGCGGCCAGACCTGCGCGGCGCTGAAAAGGCTTTACGTGCATGATGACGTGTACGACGAGGTCTGCGATGAACTGGTCGCGTTCGCCCGAGGGATGAAGGTTGGCGAGGGTACGAACGAAGATGTCGTTATGGGTCCGATCCAGAACCGCAAGCAATACAATATCGTGGCTGGCCTAGTGCAAAGCGCGGAGCCCAGGGGACGCGTGCTTCTGGGCGGAGATCCCGGAGAGATACAGGAAGAAATGGGCGGGAAGGGATATTTCTATCCGCTCACGATCATAGCCGACCTGGAAAACGGGGATCCTCTGGTCGACGAGGAACAGTTTGGCCCCGTTCTGCCGATCATCCGCTATAACCAGATCGATGAGGCTATAGAGAAGGCAAACGACAATCCGAACGGCCTCGGGGGTTCTGTCTGGAGCCGGGACATAGAAAAGGCAAAAGAGATCGCGAACCGGATGGAATGCGGTTCGGTCTGGATAAACAAGCACGGGATGATCCAGCCCAACGCCCCGTTCGGCGGGGTAAAACGCTCGGGCTTCGGCGTTGAATTCGCAGAGGAAGGTCTGGTGGAATATACGGATATTCAGGTTGTCTTTTCCTGAGCCGTCCAGGCGTCAGCTTCCCTTAATCTTAGTATTTGCGTAAACCCTCCGGAACAAACCATTCCCTGGTATCAAGTCCCAGCGGATAGAGCTTTAAGTTGTGGAACCTCCTGTGCACGACCACCGTGGATTTCCTCGCAAAAAGAAACGTATACGGCTGTTCCTCGTGAAGAATTCTTGAGAACTCCCCGTATTTTTTAATCCGCTCCGGTCTTGAGAATTCCTCTCTTGCCTCCTCAATCAGAACATCCGCACGGGAGTTTTTGAATCCCACGAAATTTGAGCCCGCCTCGGCCTGGGAGGAATGCCAGAGCTGGTAAGGGTCGCTTTCCACTCCCAAGCTCCACCCAAGGGTCACGGCATCGAATTTTCGCTCGGTTATGCTCTGGATGAAAACCGCCCACTCTATCTTTCTTATGCTCATCTCTATACCGGAGCGGGAAAGCTCCTCCTTAAGTATGGTCGCTATCTTCTCACCGGTTTCAGAGCCCGTGGGTAGCAGAAACTCGAAACGGAAAGAGACGCCGTCCTTGTCCCTTATTCCGTCGCCGTCGCTATCGCGCCACCCCGCCTCGTCAAGAAGTGTCCTGGCTCTCTTCGGATCGTAGGCGTACGGTTTCACGTCCTTTGGGTATTCGGGACTGTTCACGTAAAAAGTAGTGGTTACTATATCTCCGAGACCCAGGAGTATTTCTCTCAGTATGGTTTCCCTGTCGACAAAATGGGTCATCGCCCGCCTTACCCTCTTATCGCTGAAAAAGGGCTTCCTCGAATTCCAGCCTATGTAGTTATAGCCCGGGGTAGTATAAGAAGCCCTGTAGAATTTTTTTCGAAACGAATCACCGCAGCTCTGCTTTGACCACTGAAGCGGAAGAAGGCTCCCCAAATCAAGTTCCTGTTTTTTTAGAAGCTGAAGCTTTACCGTGGGGTCAAGCACGATCTTGTAGACAACTTCGCTAAGCCACGCGGGCTCGCCCCAGTAATCGGGATTTCTCCTGACCCTAACCTCCCTCCCGGTCTCCCAGTGCTCAAACACATAGGGTCCCGTCCCGACGGGGCTTCTGCCGGCGGGGTTGGTGTTGAAATCTCCTTTCCCGAACACGTGCTTCGGCACTATGGGGATTCCCCCGCAGAACTCAAAAGCGCGGAAGTAGGGTTTCGCGTACTCGCACCTTACCGTGTGGGAGTCAATCTTTGTATAGGACTTTACGTCCTGATAGTAGCTTTGGAGGTGGGCCGCGGCGACTTTCGGGTTTCTTATGGATTCATAGGAAAAAACCACGTCATCCGCGGTAAACGGAGTGCCGTCATGCCATTTCACGTCTTTTCTGAGGTGAAAAGTGTAGGAAAGCTTGTCCTCAGAAACTTCCCAGGACTTTGCGAGAAGGGGCTCGAACTCAAGGGTTTCGTTATCCCTTCTTATAAGCGTCTCGTAGATTCCGCCGTTAACGATGCCTCCGTAAACATCCGTGACTATAACGGGATTAAGGGTCGCAGGTTCCTCGCCGAGTTCCCTTATAAGCGAACCCCCGGCGGAAAAAGCCTTCGGGTCAGCGTTGCCTGTAAGCGAGGCGTTATCGTTTTTATTCTGACAGTCCGTGCTCCGGGAGCATCCGGCAGAGAAGAATCCCACAGACGCGACCAGCAACGCGAGTGCAAAGAGACGCAGAAATTTTTTCATGAAGTTTTTACAAAGAGTTTCGGTCCGGCACGAAGTTTATGAATCAGTTCTTTTCGTCTCTTGGCGTAAAGGCCTTCAACATGTCAAGCGGAAGAGGCAGGATAATCGTTGAAGCTTTCTCGGAAGACACGTCATTTATCGTCTGAAGGAACCTTAGCTGAAGGGAAACCGGATTTGCCGCCAGTATCTCAGAGGCTTCCGCGATCTTGGCTGCGGCCTGGAACTCCCCTTCGGCGCTTATCACCTTCGCCCTTCTCTCCCTCTCGGCTTCCGCCTGCTTGGCCATCGCTCTCTGCATTTCCTGCGGAAGGTCGACGTACTTGACCTCGACCATGGTAACCTTGATTCCCCAGGCGTCGGTCTGCTTGTCGAGGACTTCCTGAAGCTTGAGGTTAAGCTTTTCCCTCTCGGAGAGAAGCTCATCAAGCTCCACCTGCCCGAGGATGCTTCTCAGGGTTGTCTGGGCAAGCTGGGAAGTGGCGTAGAGATAGTTTTCAACCTGAAGAATCGCCCTGTTCGGCTCAACCACCCTGAAATAGACAACCGCGTTTACCTTTACCGAAACGTTATCCTTGGTAATCACGTCCTGGGGAGGCACGTCCATGGTCACAAGCCGCAGGCTTACCCTGACCATCCTTTCAAGAAACGGGATGACGACTATGAACCCGGGACCCCTGACTCCGACTATTCTTCCGAGACGGAATATCACGCCCCTTTCGTATTCATAGAGGATCTTAAGACCCGATATGACGATGAGAAGGACAATTACGAGAACTACTATCGCGGTTATTGACATTGTGCGTCACTATTTGTCGTCATAATCTGTAACCCTGACGACGAGATCTCCTGTGCTCTCTATTACCTTTACTTTTTCCCCGGGTGAAAACTCGCGCTCGCCCGTCGCTTCCCAGTACTCTCCCCCGATGTAAACCTTTCCGCTTTTCTGAGACCAGGAAACAACTTCCCCCTTCTGACCCACCATCCCCTCAAAACCGCCCTGAACGGGAACTCGGAACGATTTTACGCCTAAATATACAATAAAAACCGATAGCAATCCAATGCTTATGGCCACCGCCGCTATGGTTCCCTTGCTAACCCTGAGGTCAGAATCGGGAGTATCGAAAAGCAGTAGTCCCCCGAACACAAGACACCCAAGCGCAGCAAGGCTTAAAAGACCGTAGCTCGTCACATACACCTCCGATATCAAAAGCGCCATGGCGACGAAAAGCAGTATGAGGCCTGCGTAATTGAAAGGAAGTATTTGGAGGGAGACAAAACCAATCAGCAGGGCAATAAGCCCTGCGACTCCGGGGAAAATCATTCCCGGGTTGTAGAACTCAAGGAATATTCCGAGCGAACCCAGGGAGAGGAGCAGAAACGCTATGTCGGGAGTGCTTAGAATATTCACAACCTTCTGCCTGAGGCTCATCTCGAGGCGCTGCGTCTTTGCCCCGGCAGTCTCAAGGCGGACGCTCTGGCCGCTTGCTTTTATCTCCTTGCCGTCTATCTCTGAGAGAAGAGAAGGAATATCCGGGGATATAATGTCAATCACATTTTTCTTAAGCGCTTCATCCGCAGTGACCGAAACGCTTTTTCTAACCGAATCGACGGCCCACTTCGCGTTTCTTCCTCTCTCCTTGGCTATGCTTTCGATAAAAGAAGATGCGAAATTCTCGATTTTCTCATTCATAACGTCAGAAGACTTGTCGTCTTTCTTTTTTTCAGGTTTCCCCGGACCCCTCTGGCCGCCTCCAAGCATCACCGGATGAGCCGCCCCTATGCTTGTTCCGGGAGACATGGCCGCCACGTGGGCTGAGAGCGTGATGAAAACTCCCGCGGAAGTAGCCGTCGCTCCCCTCGGGTAGACGTAAACTATCACCGGAACCTCGGAATTAAGAAGGACCTTCACTATGTCCTTCGTGGAATTGAGAAGCCCTCCGGGAGTATCTAGGAGAATAAGCAGAGCATTTGCATTCTGGGTGCGCGCTTCTGAAAGACCGGTTTTAATGTAGTCCACAGTCGAAGGGTTTATGGAACCGTTTATCTCGATCTCGACTATTTCTCCCGTCCGGGAAGAGGCTTCCGGATCGGCGGCCGATACCTGGTAACCCAAGATCGCGGAAAGAAGCAGGAAAAAAACTGAAAGGCGAAGAAGTAAACTCCCGCCCGCTCGCGACATAACCCTTTTTTGTCCGGACTTTCGGGCCGGGGAATCAAGCCTCAATCGATTCCCCCGATATTTCCCCGAAAACCTTTGACATTGTCTGATGAAACAACGTATCATGTTCACTCAATAAATATTTTAACACAGCAGATAAATCCGGCAGTAATGACACGGAATTCACAGGTTTGCCGCTTTTATATAAGGCAGGAATTTACAATCCATGCCCAAGATAAAATACACGACCAAAGAACTCAAGCGCCCCGACAGATTCAGGGAGTTCCTAGCAGAATCCCTTGAAAGTCTTTCGGAGTACTTCAACAAGATACTTATCGGCATAGGAATCATAGTAGTGGCCCTGCTCGGAATCTGCTTTGTTTCCTCGCAACAGGAAGAAAAGGATCTCCTAGCAAACGAGCAATTCCGCAAGGCTGTTGAGAGCTACAACAGCGGAGAAATGGAGACTTCTCTTTCACAACTGCAAACTCTGCGCGAGGAGCATTCCGGAACCGAAGTGTCGGTTCTGGCTCTTTACCAGATAGGGATGATCAATTACCAGCTTGGGAACTTCGAAGAAGCGATAAAACATCTTGAGCTTTTCCTCGACGAAGATCCCAAAGACGGTATTTTCCGCGACGGCGCAAATGTCGTGATCGGGCTGTCCGCGTTCAAGCTTGAGAGATGGGACAAGAGCATAGAATACCTATCAGAAATAGACAGAGGCACAAGTCCCTACTATGTTCAGGCGAGAAGGCATTTGAGCCTTGTGTACGAAAAAACCGGAGAACCCGGGAAAGCGGAAGAAATCCGTAAAGAAACATCAAGTGAGACCGGACTCTAGCCAGATCGGAACTATATCCTCGGATCATCTTTGAAGTTCACATAGCTTTCCTTATATGAGAAACGTAGAACCAGAAATAATATTAAGAAAAGCTCTACCAAATCTTATTACCGCTTCTATACTATTTGTCACCACACTGCCCGGACTCTTTTCTATAATTTCTCTTTCTTGGCGACCTAGCAGCTTTTTACTTTTTCTTTGGTAAGGCTACCGTTATTGTCTGTATCCATCTTGGCAAACTTTTTCTCCGTCTGGGACAATCTCCGCTCTTATTACTAACCACGGCAAAAGTCGCCGTACCGACCAATAAGGGCACCAGTATGCCGAATAGCAATGTTTTTCTCATTACACCCCTTCATGTGGTTATAAGTTTATACAAACGAGGGAGAAAAAATGTTCGTGGTGAATAGAAGTGGATCCCAGTGTTAAAACAGTTTTTCTTTTTTTTAAGTGTGTTTCTCCAATTTTTAAGCCACCTCTAGTGCTTACCTTAAGTAAACCATAGCAAACCCAATCCTGGATAAGCGGGAAATTTTCCCGCAAAACTTGACAACTGCAAGAATAACAGGTAGAATAAGAGCTAGTTTTTAAATTAAGAACCACTACAGGAGGTGCATTATTATGTCCATAGTATTACCCGTTAGTCAAGTGCAGAGTTTCCGGATACCGGCACACCGGTTCACACAAGGTCGCCGCACCGTCTTTACTTTTGCTCTCGACCTCAGGCAGCTCGACAGCATCCTACCGCAAAGAATCGATGAGGATGTAGTCCGCGAAGCAAACCGCCGATTAACGCCTTCGCACGCGAAAAGGATAGAAAACTACCTGAGGGAGCATGAGGACTGGGTGCTCGGAGCCATACTACTCGGAATTGACTCCGAGGCGGTAAAGTTCAGTCCGTTTAAAGATGAAGAAGGAAATTCGAATTCAATGTTCGGGGAGCTGAAAATTCCTTACAACCGAATGAACAGCCTCAAACTCTTCGATGGACAACATCGACGCAGGGCCATTCAGGATCTGCTCGCGGGGCTTGTTAACGAAGAAAACAAGCTGCTCCAATCCATTGACGAGAGCGATCAAGACCCAGACGACGCGGTGATTTTCCGGAAGCAACTCGCTGAAATTAGGAAAAAACGGGAATCTCTTGAAAAACAATCCCTACCAATAGTGTTGTATAAGGAAGGTGATATCAAGGCCCTGAGACTAATGTTCGCCGACGCCGCCAAGACGAAACCCATCGAAGCGGTAACCCGAGCACGCTTTGACGATCGAGATCCCTTTAACCGCGCCGCTTACGAGATTCGGGAGCGGAGCGAACTCTTCAGAAACAACCGGATTGAGATGGAGCGCAACACCGTGGCTCACACGAGTCCTTCTCTGCTAGCTTTCAATCAGCTCGCAACGACGCTTAAGACACTTATTTTCGGCTATTACGGAAGAGTGAGCAGGATTCGAAATATGGAACTTCAGGCTGACCACGAACCCATAGTAAAGCTTGGAATCGAGTGGGCCGATGATTTTCTACCAGCTTCCTGCATAGAATACGAGAAGCTTCTGGATCCTGAAGTTGACGATGTTTCTGCGATTCCAAACATGAGGCGGGAAACCTTCGCCATCAATGCGACCGTTCTTCGGGTTCTCGCCGCATGTTTCCACGGCTGGCGGGAAGAAGTTGGCGAGGATACTAAACCACTGGCAGAGTTTCTCCGTAAACATTCCTTCAAAAACAACCTTAAGAAACCCCTGCTGGTCCGAGCAGGGCTTGTAACACCTGAAAGCACATCCCCGGTAGCAAGAAGGCAGGAGGTGCAGAAAGCAATACGTTACATACTACGCAATGCCAAGAGGCATGAGGGTAAAAAGGTGAATAATGATGGCTAAATCCGACAGCAAATTCGATTTTGACTATGGAATCGGTCCTCAGGGCGCTCAGGATCGCGCCAAGTTGTTTATGGGCGGCAAGATCGTAAGAGGAATCGTCGAGCTTCTTACCAATAGCGACGCCGCTTACTCTAGACTTGGCAGCGACCAGCAACGAAAAAACCGCCCGATCAGCATCACGGTCAACAACGTAGACAGATATTTCGAGATAAGGGACCGGGCCGAAGGAATGTCTCCCGACACCGTAAAAGAAAAGTTCACCGAAGGCGGAGCAACAAGTGAAGCGGGTCACAGGGGGTACTTCGGCCTTGGAGCCAAAGACTGCGCGGTATTCGGTTCCCTTGAGCTTCACACGATAGACGGACAGGGAGAGTACTCCACCGTGAAGATACCGGGCAATTTTCGCAGATGTAGCGGGAAGCACCACAAAGCAACATCTGGAGACTACGAAAAGCTTCATGGTAGCACTAGGAAACGCCCAGGTACAGCAATCAGGATATATGTAAACAGCCTAGAGAGGGGTGGAGCGAGAATACCCCGGTTTGAAACGCTGAAGAACAATCTGCGCACCCATTACGCTCTTCGCTCTCTTGTAGGACGCAATAGAATTAATCTCACTTTCTACACAGGCAAGAAAAGCTACAAAGATAACTTGGTTTATCCAGGATTTCCGTGGGAAAACCACGAAGCCAAACAGATACAAGAGACAGTTCTTAAAGTCCCTGGCTACCCTGACAGTCATCCCAAGCTTCAACTCTACGAACTAGCCGAGCCGGTTGATGGAGACCCAAGAGATGAAACGTTTGAAGGATTTATCCTAGTCGGAAGCGGAGACATAGCGGACTACGGCTTCACCTTGGCAGGTCTTGAGAACCAGCCCCAAGCCAAAAGACTCGCAGGACGTCTTGACGATATGTACATACAGAATCTGCTTAATGATTACAGAACAGAAGGAGAAACCAAAGCAAACCCTTCACCAGTAGTTAATCAGGACCGTAAGCACAAAAACGGTGGACTTGACGAAGCTCATCCCTACTCCGTAGCGCTTAACAAGGCTCTTCGCCCGATCCTGCAAAAAGCACTCGGAGTCATACAGGACAAAAGCAAGGGAGCAGAACGCGCGGGAATCTCCGAGGCCCTTGAAGCGGCTAACCGTGACGCGGGCCGATTCCTAAGTGACTTGTTTGACGCCGGGGGTCAGGGACCTGAACCAAAACCCCTGAAAGAAGGCTTTTATTTTCTGCCAAGCTCCAAGGATTTAAAAAGAAACGCTTCTGACTGGACACCTATTTCCATCTATTGCATAGGAAACCAAAAGGTCAAAGAAGAAGTGCGGCTCCATCTGGAAAATTCCGATGTATGCGAATTGGAATCCGACATGGTTGAACTGGTAAAAATGCGAAACCGCACTAGTGGCTACAGAGCGACGGTCAGGCTGCGCTCTGGTTCAGAAACGGGAACTACTATTCTTCGCGCCTCATTAAGCGGTGAGACGACGGAGGCGACTGTGCGAGTTGTTGACAATCCTCCACCGCAGATGCAATTCATGTTCGAACGTTCCAAATACTCAGTAAAACCGAGCAGAAAACGAAAAGTCCGGGTGCTGGTTCCCGAAAGCCTGATTGAAGATGGGGGAGATAATGACGTTCATATCCATCTCGGCGATACCCGAGACGGCATAGTTCTCCGTGGTTCTCGGAGTCGAAACGTTCACGAGTGTCCTTTTGACGGTGAACAGGTCGCTTACGTAATCTCTTTCGAGCTTGAGGGGCGCAGGATCGGAGCAAAGGCAGATCTGACCGCAACGTTTCGGAACTTGCGAACCGAAACCGTTATAACAGTCGGAGGGGGAAGCGTTCAAGTCCATATTGACGATGTGATGAAACCACCGCCCGATCAGAGATCCAAGGTTTTTGACGTGGCAGAACCGTGCGGCAAGACCGAACACTTAGACGAAACGTGTCTTCATGTCTTTACGCGGCATTCCAGAATCGAGCCTTATCTCGGGGAACCGACAAAAGACGACAACATCTTCTGGGACCTAAATGACTCCCCGGGGTTTCGAGCGATGTGCGCTGACAGCATAGCGGAAGCCGCAGCTGAATTCAAAATCATGAGTTCAGCAACCCAAGAGGAAGTAGCACCAGAGGATCTGTTCAACTCATTTTGGAAAGAGAAAAAAATGGTGCTGGCAAAAATGCAGGAGATATATATTGACAAGTCGAAATGGGACGAGCAGAAGAAGCTGGTTGACTTTGAAGAAGATTGAAACCATGAAAACAACATGCATTTTCCCTAAATGATGAGCGGGTTAAAAATATCTAGGAATTACAGCAAAAATAAGCCCGAGAACAATCACGGATTATTTCCGGAGGAAAAATTTAATGGAGACAGATTCAGTAGAAATAGAAAGTAAAGAATTGCATACGGAAGCTAGAGCACTTCAAGATATCTTGGCATGGTCCGAAGGTAAACCAAGATGGCAACGTGACGCACTACGGCGACTTTGCACCAGAAATTCCCTAGATGAGAAAGACTACGAGGAATTGTTGGCAATCGCCAAGGATGAAATTTTTGCAGAGGTGTTAGAGGCAAAGCATGTCGCATCCCTGGATGCGGTTCACAAAACTGTAACCCTGAAATCAATTCATAACACCAACAACGTTAACGCATTAAAACCGGGCGAGCATCTGAGCTTTCAAAGAGGAACTGGTATCACAGCAATATACGGCGACAACGGTTCTGGAAAAAGCGGGTATGCCCGTATCCTTAAAAATGCCTGTCGCGCCAGAATAAAAAAAGATCAAGTCGTCTATCCCAATATCTACTCTGACAATTCCGATATACCGCAGGCAAAAATAGAATTCTCAGTTAACGATCAAGTTCAAGCTGTGGGTTGGACTCAAGGTAAGGAGATGGATTCTCAACTTTCGGCAATAAGCGTGTTTGATTCTAAAACGGCAAGCGTGCATGTCGATGAAAAAAATGAAGTCGCATACAATCCTTTTCCTCTGAGGCTTCTAAAACGGCTTTCGGAAACATGTAAGGAAATACGTCGGAGGCTCGAAAAAGAAAAAGAAGAGCTTGAGAAACAAACACCGAAATTCTTGAAAAATTCCAGTTGCAGAGACTACACGGAAGTCGGCAAAACAATCCTTAGCTTAAACGTAAACACAAATCCTGACACCGTAAAAACTCTCAGCCAACTCAGCGAAGAAGAACAGAAACGATATGAAACTCTGAGAGGCGATCTCGCATCCAATCCGGCAACCATGGCAAGCAAACTCGAATCTCAGAATTTTCGACTAAATCGCTACAAAGAACAAATAGAGAGTTTATGCAATGCGGTTAGTGATGAAGCTCTGCAAGATATTCAAAAAAAACGAATTGAATATCTGAAGAATAAAGAAGCGGCAAAAATGGCAGCTGATATCTTGTTTAAAGAAGCAGCATTGCCCAATATAGGAGCAGACACGTGGCAAGCTTTATGGGAAGCTGCGCGGCTCTACTCCGAGAAAGATGCTTACCCAGAACAGAAATTCCCGAACACCAAAGAAGGCGCACGGTGTGTTCTGTGCCATCAGGAGCTTTCTTCGGATGCCTCAAAGCGCCTAGAGAGCTTTGAGGCTTTCGTAAAAGACAAAACAAAAAAAGCAGAGGAAGACGCACAGGTTAATTATGAAAATGCGCTGAGCTACATTGACAAAACTGATATTTCCGGAAGAAATCTCCTCGAAATATTCAAATTTCTCATAGATGATATCGGAAACGAAGATCTGACAAAAGCACTCAGGAAATGCGTCCTTGGAGCAAACCGCCGCCTTCGGCTATTTAAGAGAAATCCTTCAATAGACATATTAAGTATTCCGTTAACATCCGCCGTCCCAGAACAACTGTTTCTAGATGTATTCAAAGATTTAACCGACAGGGCAACGGCACTTAGAGGAGAAAAAGATTCAGAAAAAAGGAAAGAATTAGAGAAAGAACTCGCGGAGTTAAATGATAGACAATGGCTCGCAGGTGTTAAGGATGATGTGCTTGCCGAAATCAAAAGAATTAAGAAACGTGAAAAGCTAGAAGGCTTGATTGACCAATGCACAACAACCGGCATTACCAAGAAAAGTTCTCAATTGGCGCAGTTTTTGGTGACTGATGCGTTAACTGAGAAATTTGCTGAAGAAACAGAAAACTTGAATCTGAGTGCTCTTGCCTTAGAACTAAAACATCTTGATGCTAGAGTCGGTTCCCCTCGTTTTCAAGTCTCCCTGTCACGAAAGCCGGCGGGCGAGACAACCGTAAGCGCCATATTAAGCGAGGGGGAATTTCGTTGCGTTGCTCTGGCAGCCTTTCTGGCGGAACAAGCAACGGCCAACAGCAAATCGACAATCGTATTTGACGATCCGGTCTCCTCTCTCGACCATGTACGACGCGAGCAGGTCGCCAAACGCCTGGCAAAGGAAAGCGTTAACAGGCAGGTAATCATTTTTACTCATGATTTAATATTCCTCTTTTTACTAGAAGAAGCCTGCAAAGAAGAAAAAGCCAAGATTGCCTACAGGTGGATCACAAGGAACGAGAATAGCATAGGACTCTGTAAAACCGATCTACCACCGGGGAAACAACCTGTCACAAAAGCAATAGACTCGTTAAGCAATTATCTGGAAAATACTAGAGTGAATTATGAAAGAGGGGATATGATTCAATGGGAACGGAACGTTAGCTATTTCGAAAAACAACTGAGAATTCTTTGGGAAAGAGCGGTTGCAGAAGTAGTTGCACCCACAGTAAAACGATTCAGCAATAAGGTTGATACTAAGTCATTGATTAAATTAACTGTTATTACTAAAGAAGATTACAAAATAATGCAATCGAGTTACGGCAAGTGTTCAAAGCTTCTCCATAGCGAAGCAGATTCGCTAAACAGCGTTATATCACCACCAGAGGTCATAGAAAACGAGATTCATTCACTGAAAAATTGGGTTGGCAATATCACGACCAGACAGCAAAAACTTAAATCTAACTAATTTTGCAATGGTGCCGAAGGCGGGAGTCGAACCCGCACGCCCGTAGGGCACTACCCCCTCAAGATAGCGCGTCTGCCTATTCCGCCACTTCGGCACAGAATCGGAGTGTAAAAAGTATCACGCAAGGGACAAATTTCAAGCGCCAAACTTGCTAAGCCGCCCTGCGTGAGCAAGAAGAAGCGGCATTATTTCAGTCGCCTTTATGATCCCAAGATCACCGGACAAGCAAGACGATTCGGAAAAACCCGCAATGCCCCCTCCCCTACAGTATTTAGAACTGATCATAAGAGGCACAGGGTGCCAGCTGTGTGACTTCATCGCTGATGGAGTCGAATGGTCACCCGTGACGGCAAGAACATCTACACCGAGCCCCGTAATTTCAGGTAGAAGCGAATCGAATTCCTCTATTACGCCCACCTTCGCCTCGAAATTCCCATCTTCTCCATAACTGTCCGTTCTCTTTACGTGGAGGTAGAAAAAGTCATAGTCCTTAAAATTACGAGAAAGCGTCTGGATCTCATCACCTATGGAATCTCCTGAGACCTCAAGAACGTCCATCCCGAGCAGTTTCGATACCCCCCTGTACATCGGATAGGCGGCAACGCATCCGGCCCGAAGCCCGTAAGCCTCATCAAAGGTCGGAAGATCCGGCCTCACGGAAAAACCCCTTAGAAGCATGTAGTTAGCCGCAGGCTCATCCCTTATCACTTCGCAAGCCCTGTCAACCAGCTCTCCTGCGATTTCAGCCGTCTTCTGGGAACCGCCGTTCTCCCCGCGGGGTTTGATAGGAGCTTTGCCTTCTGCCTGCGGATCAGTGTCGCAGACAAGTGCGTCTGATTCCGAAAGCTGCGCTAGAAATGACAAAACGACGACGAAGCGGTGCTCAAGGCCCGGATAAAAATTTATTTTCACCCCGCATATCTCGCTGACGGCTGACGAAATCTTGGAGATAACCCTCTTGTTCTCCTCCGTACTGATCCTGCCGGCCCTCCTGTCGGTAACGACCGGGGCATCCCCATCGTAGCTCACCGTGGCGAAGTTGCCCCTCACCGCCATGTCCGACGGACCGAGATCAATACCCAGTCCCAGCGCTTCGAGCACTCCCCTTCCTATCTCGTTTCTAATGGGGTCATAACCGAAGAGCGCCAAGTGTGCGGCGCCGCTTCCAGGAGTTATACCTCTCTCAATCGGCACGTGAAGCCCCAGAGACGCATCAGAAGAGAGTCTGTCAAGGTTCGGGGTCCGGGCCGCCTCGAGTTCGGTCTTTCCGTCAACAGGAAGCCCCCCGAGTCCGTCAAGAACGCAGAGAACTATCTTCGAGGAATTTTTCTCAACAAGTTTTGATACAAGATCCTGCATTTTTCTTCCTTGTCCGCCTCCTAGACGGGTATAACATCAGGGGTCGCTCAGCTCTATTTCGGCTCCGTCATACGCCGGCTCTATGTGATCCGGAAGTTCCGCGCGGAGCTTTTCATACTCAAGCTCATGTCCCATATGGGTAAGAAGGGCCCTTTTGGGTCCCAGTTTTTCTATTTCCTCTACAGCCTGTTCTATGTTGAAGTGAGCCCTGTGGGGTTCGTACCTCAGCGCGCCGAGTATCAGAAGGTCAAGTCCCGAGAGCTTTTCGTAGGATTCCTCGGGGATGGCGCTGCAGTCGGTAAGGTAACCGAAAGACCCGATGCGGTAGCCGAGTATCTGCCAGTTGTGGTGATAGATGTCGATGGGCTCTATCTTTATCCCCTCGAACTTGATCTCCCCGTTTATCTCCTTGAAGTTAAGCCTAGGTTTTCCCCCCGCCGCCGGGAAAGAGTCGAATATGTAGGCGAAATTCCGCTTTATGTCACCAAGGGTAACCGTGTTCGCGTAACAGTCTATATCCATTCTGTTTATGAAGTTAAACGCCTTAAGGTCATCTATTCCGTGGGTGTGGTCCGCGTGTGAGTGGGTATAGAGAACAAGATCGATCCTGGTTATGCCTTCCCGAAGAGCCTGGGTCCTCAGATCGGTCGAAGTGTCGATAAGTATTTTCTTTCCGTCCACCTCAACAAGCACGGAACTTCTAGTACGTTTGTTTCTGATATTATCCGACGTGCATACATCACATCGGCAACCCACCACGGGAACACCGGTTGAAGTGGCACATCCGAGCACTCTGACCTTCATAGAACACGCCAAACATGGTAAAATTAATGTTGTAAGAACATAACATACAAATCTTCCGAATAATAAATTTACATCGGCGTAACAACCAATATACTTTCTGTGTAAAGTGAAAAATCGCACAAAACTTTTTCCCTTTCTAATAGCTTCTATCTGTCTGCTTACCCTTTCTTTCGCCACGGCAACGGAAAAAAACAAGGCCCTCTACGAAGAGAATTTCAAGCTCTACCGCCAGCTTGAATCAAATTTCGAAAAAGCCCAGAAAAGCAAGAACTGGGATCTCGTGGGAAGCAATTTCTACAGGATATACTCGCAGAATCCCGAGTGGAAAAACTCCCCGCTCTGTCTCTTCGTAGCGGCGAGGGTCTACGAAAAAAAATCCCTCAGGTTCAAAACACCGCAGGACTCAGAAAAAGCGCTTCGGTACTCGCGCGAGTTCGTAAAAAGATATCCCAATGACAGCCTGGCCGACGACTCCTGGCTTCGGGTGGGAAGGATCCTCGAGCGCAGGGGGAAGAAGAAGGAAGCCGCCGTGGCGTACCAGAGAATAGTCTACGGGATGGAGGATTCAGACACCTACGAGATCGCCAAGAAAAGACTGGCGATACTCACAGGAGACCCCATGCCCAGGAAAGCAGAGCCTGAAGCTCGCAAAGAAACTCCGCCCACGCCGAACCCGAAAGGCTACGCCCTGATAAAAAAAATAAGGCACTGGTCAACGGACGACTACACGCGGGTCGTGATAGAAACCGACAAGAACGTCAAGTACACATCCAGGATGCTCCGACCCGACCCGGAACTCAAAACCCCTCCGCGCCTCTACGTGGATCTTGAGGAAACCATCCTTGACAATTCGATCAAGGTCGAGCCCATAACAAAAGGGCTTCTCGAGAAGATAAGCTTCGCGAGCAACCGCCCGGGAGTATCGCGCATAGTGCTCTACATAAAAGATCTTGAGGGCCACAAGGTTTTTTCCCTGCCAAAATCGGAACAGAACCCGTCATTCCGGCTCGTGATGGACATAAAGGGAGCGGGAGCGCAGCCGGAGAAGATATTCGCGGATGGCGCCCCTTCTTACGGCAAGCAGGGACCTTCTCTTAAATCCAAGGTTCCCGAAGGAGAGATAGCGAGCCTCAAGCAGGCCCTCGGGCTCAAGGTAAGAACCATCGTGATCGACCCGGGTCACGGAGGACATGATCCGGGCGCCATAGGTCCAAGCGGCCTGAGGGAAAAGGACGTAAACCTCAAGATAGCCAAGAGACTGAGGGAGAGGCTTATAGAAGAGGGAAAGAGCTTCGGCATAGAAAACGTCTACCTTACCAGAAGCACCGACAGGTTTATTCCTCTTGAGGAACGCACAGCCATAGCGAGAAAAAGAAAAGCCGACATCTTCATATCCATACACTGCAACGGGGCAAGAAGGAAAAAGGCCCACGGGATAGAGACCTACATACTGGGCTTTACAGACGACCAGACATCCCTGCAGCTTGCGGCCAGGGAGAACGCCACCACAACCAAGGGACTGAATGAGCTTGGAAGCACGCTCAAGCAATACATACTCAGCGCCAAAAAAGAAGAATCCCAGGAGGTCGCCGGCTACGTGCAGAAATCCATAGTCCAGAACGTTTCCAGGAAATACAAGTACGTAAATAACAAGGGAGTGAAGAAAGCCCCCTTTGTCGTGCTGATCGGCGCGGACGTACCGAGCCTGCTGATTGAAACCTCTTTCATAACAAATCCCAGAGAGGAAAAAAGACTGAAGAGCAAAGCCTACATAGAAAGAATAGTGGACGGAATAATTCTGGGAATAAAGCGATACTCAATGCAGACCCAGAAAGTTTCCTGAGGCCCTGCGTACCTTATGGACAGCGTAAACAGCGAGATCGCGAAAATATTCGGAAGGATAGCCGATTCCCTTGAGATCCTGGATGAAAACGGCTTCAAGATAAACGCCTACAGAAAGGCCTCGCGCAATATTTCCTCAATGCCTGACTCCCTTGAGGAATTCGACGGTGAGAAGGAACTCTCAACGATACCGGGAGTCGGGAAGGATCTTTCCCAGAAAATAATCGAGCACCGCCTCACCGGAAAGATCGCCTACTACGAGGAGATAAAAAAACAGGTTCCCGACGAACTCGCGGAGCTTCTCGACATAAGAGGAGTCGGACCGAAGTTTCTCCGCATATTGGTAAAGCGCTTCGGGGTAACGGACATCGAAAGCCTTAAGAAAACCATTGCCAGTCCGGAAATTCTCGAGGTAGACGGCATAGGAAAAAAGAAAATCGAGCAGATATCGCGTTCGGTAGAGGTTTTCGAGGGCGGGAAAAAGAGAATGAGGCTCACAGAAGCCCACCCTCTCGCCACGGCAATAAAAGAGGAGATAGAGGAAATCCCCGGCGTCCTGCGGGCCGAGCTTGCCGGTTCGCTTCGAAGGATGAGGGAGACCGTCGCGAACATAGACATAATCGCCTCGGCGGATGACGGGGCGGAAGTGATAGAGGAATTCATAGCTCTCGGCTTCACCAAGGAAGTTTTGCGCAGAACAGAAAACAGCGCGCGGGTACTTACGCAGACCGGGGTGCGGACCGATCTTCTGGTCGTAGAGCCCGACCGCCACGCCTCCGCGCTTCAGAACCTGACGGGCTCGCGCTCCCATAACGCGAGAATAAGGGAAATAGCGGCGGCCAAGGGCTTCGAGGCGGGTCCCACGGGTGTCCGCAACGGTAAGGGGCACTTTTCCTCCGAGGAAGAAATCTACGAATCCCTTGGGCTTGGCTACATTCCCCCCGAGCTGCGTGAAGACCGCGGAGAGATTGAAGCGGCGCGCGCGGGGGAACTTCCCGCGCTGCTTGCAATAGAAGACTTAAGGGGAGACCTTCATTCCCATTCAACCTGGAGCGACGGAGCGTCAACCATACGGCAGATGGCGGACAAGGCGGCATCTCTCGGCTACGAATATATAGCAATAACCGACCACTCGCCCTCTTCAAGAATAGCACACGGACTCAACATAAAGAGACTGTGGCAGAAAAAAGAGGAAGTGGAGAAAGTAAACTCCGAGGGCGCAGCGATAAGAGTGCTCATGGGATCCGAGGTCGACATACTGCCCGATGGCTCTCTTGATTATCCCGACGAGGTGCTTCGGGAGCTTGATTTCGTAGTCGCGTCGGTCCACGGCTCTTTCTCGATGGAAGAGGAGAAAATGACAAGACGGATATGCGGCGCCCTGGAAAACCCCAACGTGGACGCCCTGGGACACCCGACCGGAAGGCTCATAGGACAGAGAGAGCCCTACAAGGTCGACATAGACGCCGTTATCGAAACCGCGAGAGATCACGATAAGGCGCTTGAGGTAAACTCATCCAGGAAGAGGCTCGACCTAAAAGACACCCACGCCAGGAAAGCCGTTGAGGCCGGGGTGAAAATCATAGTTTCCACAGACGCCCATAGGGCCCAGCACCTTGAAAGGATAATTTTCGGGGTCGGCACCGCAAGACGCGGATGGGTAAAGAAAACAGACGTCGTGAACACCTACGGTCTCTCCGAACTCCTTAAATGGCTTGGGAGCCACGACTCGTAAAATGGCCCGACTCACCAAAAAGCAGGCCCGGGCGGAAGTATCCCGACTGAGAGAGGAAATAAGGCGCCACGACCATCTCTACTACGCGGAGAGCAACCCCGAGATTCCCGATGCCGATTACGACAAGCTCATGAGGAGGCTCGGGGAACTTGAGCAGGACTACGGTCTGGCCGTCCCGGATTCCCCCTCCCAGAGAGTCGCGGGAGAGGTAGCTGAGCAGTTCAATCCGTTCTCCCACGTAATTCCAATGATGAGCATTGATAACGCCGTAGACGAGCAAGAAACCAGGGAGTTTGACCAGCGGATAAAAAGATTTCTCAAGACCGAAGAAGAGGTCGAATACGTCCTGCAGCCCAAGTTCGACGGGGTTTCGGCGTCGCTTACCTACGCTGAAGGGGAGCTGCTCCACGGCGCCACTAGGGGCGACGGAAAAACGGGAGAGGAAATAACGGCAAACCTAAAGACCGTAAGATCTGTTCCCCTGGCTCTTTCGGGGCGAGGCCGGAAGCCGAAGCGGGTTGAGATCAGGGGGGAGGTCGTATTCCCGAAAAGCCTGTTCGCAAAGCTTAACGAAGAGCTTGAAAAACTTAATAAAGAACTTGAGAAAGAAAATGAAACCCTCTTGAAAGAGGGCAAAAAAGCGAAAACCCCGAGGATGCTGTTTAAAAACCCGAGAAACGCCGCCTCAGGCTCGCTTCGCCAGCTTGACTCTTCTGTGACGGCGCGACGTCCCCTGCACTTCTACGCCTGGGGAGTGGGCGGCTGCGAAGGGATGAATTTCAAGGACGAGTTTGAAATATACGAGGCTTTCCGTAAATGGGGATTTGTTGCCGAAGAGCCGAGAGGCTGCCTGGGCATTGACCAGGCCATCGAGTACGCAAGGGAGCTTGAGCGAAAAAGGGATTCCATTGATTACGAGATCGATGGGGCCGTTTTGAAGGTAAAAAGCAGAAGGCTTCAGGAAATCCTGGGCGAAACGGCTAAATACCCCCGCTGGAGCGTGGCCGTAAAGTTCTCCCCCAAGCAGGTAACCACGAAAGTAAGGGATATAACCGTCCAGGTCGGAAGGACGGGACACCTTACCCCGGTGGCCGAGCTTGAGCCGGTAAAGATATCCGGGATAGAGATAAAAAGGGCATCCCTTCACACGGAGGACACCGTAAGGGAGAAAGACGTTAGGGTCGGCGACACCGTAGTGGTGCAGAGAGCGGGAGACGTAATCCCGGAAGTGGTGGAGGTAGTTCCATCGCGGGGGAGAAGGGGAAAACCCTTTTCAATGCCGAAGGACTGTCCCAGTCCCAACTGCGAAACCCCGGTTGAGAGAGAAGGCTCCTTTCATCTGTGTCCGAACGTCTCCTGTCCCGCGCAGATAAGGGGGAGAATAAGCCTCTTTGTTTCGAGAAACGCTTTTGACATAGAGGGGCTCGGGGGAAAAAGGGTGGAACAACTGATAAGCGAAGGAATCCTTCGGAACATGGCGGATATTTTCACTCTAAAAAAGGAGCAGCTTCTCGGACTTGAGGGATTTGCGGAGAAGTCCGCCGATAAACTCATCGAGGAGATAGAAAAAAGCAGGGATATAAGTTTCGAGAGATTCATAAACTCCCTCAGCATAAAGCACGTGGGCACAAGAATCGCGCAGACGCTCGCCCGCGAATTCAAGACCCCCGAGAATCTCATGGGAGCCACAACCGAGGACCTTCTTCAGGTAGAGGGCGTAGGCGAGGAACTGGCGCAGAGCATACTCAGATTCTTTGAGGATCCCGAGAGAAAAAGCGTGGTGGAAGCGCTTTTGAGTCAGGTGAGAATAGAAGAAGAACCCGAACCGTCAAGGGAAAACGAAAAGATAGCCGGAAAAACCTTTGTCCTGACAGGCACTCTCTCGGTTCCCCGGGAGCAGATAAAAAGCGAGATAGAAAGGCTCGGCGGAAAAGCCCTTAACTCGGTATCCGGAAAGACTGATTTTCTGGTTTCCGGAGCGAACCCGGGAACCGCGAAACTTCAAAAAGCCCGTGAGCTCGGAACGGACATCATCACAGAAGAACAGCTGAAAAGTCTTATAGGGCTTTAGTTCCGTACCTTTGTCTGTAAACCTCGTAGAGAAAAATCCCCGCGGCGACGGAGGCGTTTAGGGATTCCACCTTCCCCCCTCTGGGAACGGAAAGAAGAAAATCGCATTTCTGCCTTGTCTTGCTTCGTATCCCCCTGCCCTCGTTCCCGATCACAACGGCTATATCGAGCGAAGCGAAGTCGCAGTCACAGACCGCATCCCTAGAACCCGCGTCGGCCCCCGCGACCCAGACCCCTTTTTTCTTAAGAGCGTCGATCACTCTTCCGAGATTCGTCTCCTGGGCGATCTTTATGTTGGCCGAAGCCCCGGAAGAGACTTTTACCACCGTCGGGTTCACGTCGCACGCCCGGTCGGCGGGTATCACGATTCCGTGGACTCCGAGAAAATCCGCGGTCCTTATTATGGCGCCGAGATTCTGCGGATCCTCTATATGATCAAGAACAAGAAGAAAAATCCTCTCCTGTCTTTCCCCCGCCACACCGAGAATCTCTTCAACCGAACTGTAGACAAAATCAGAGATTTCAGCCGCTATGCCTTGGTGATTCGGGCTTTTGCATATATCCGTAATCGCGTTTCCGGGAAGATGGGTGAGCTTTATGCGGAATTTCTTGATCGAGGCGTTAATCCTCGGGTCAGAGGAGACGTCGAAATTCTCCGAGACCATGATTTTCCTTATCTCCTGGGGAGAATTGCGGAGAAGTTCGGCAACTGAGTTCTTGCCGTAAACAATCAACGTGGACTCTCCGCGACCCCGTAATTCTCCTTAACGTAGTTAACCTTGTACAGTATGTTGTCCTTAATCCACTTGGCGTCCCACCACTCAAGCGGCCTCACCGGAACTCCCTGAACGTAAACCCCGAAGTGCAGATGGTCTCCGACGGCAAGCCCGGTAGTGCCCGTCCTTCCCACGATATCTCTTTTCCCCACGCTGTCCCCGACGCTCGCATCCATCGAACTCAGATGGGAGTAAAGAGTCATAACCCCCATTCCATGATCGACGATAACCGTATTGCCGTATATGCCGAGGTGCTCCGCGAAGACTACAACTCCGCTGTTGGAGGCGGAAACAGGGTATTTTTTGGTAACCGAAAGGTCGTAGCCGAGGTGATACTGATTGTCGATCACTTCGCCGTCCATCAGGTAGTTCCTGTGGTCCGCGAATGTCGCGCCCACCTTGGAATTGCGAAGCTGGCTGAACTTCCCTTTCCAGAGGACCTTGCCCCCGCTTTGTCTTCCGATCTCATATAACCTGTTGTCGTTTTCCTTTCTCGTCTCGTTGTTTATCTTTAGAAACGCCTTGCGCAGATCGGGGGTCCCGTCATCCCCGAGGGGGGAATAACCGTAAACTCTGGTGAAAAGCGGGAGCACCTTCTTCTTAAGAAACCACTCGGAGAGGTTTATATCATCTTTTACGTACGAGGTCCTGATAAGCCGGTAATAGACAGATTCCCTCGCTTCGTTGCCGGCCGCGTCAGTTGCAAAAATCTCTATCTTCTCACCCTTTTCCGCATTATACGGATAGGCAATAAAGGAAAGGTATATCAAGGGGTCTTCGAAGTACCCCGGGTAGCCTTCGAAAAAAAGATCCTTTATCTGGACGCCGCTTGAGACCGTGTCCTCAGAAACCTTGTAGATGACAACTCCCGCGCCGCCGTGCCTTATGTACAGCATGGGCGAGAGTTCCTGCAGTTCGGGAGGGATGAAATCCAGGGTGACTTTCTGGTTGAAAACAGCCTTTCTCCCGGGAAAAAGACCTTCCATGAAACGGTCGGTCGCCTCTATGAAAAGTTCCGACGTGCCGCTTTTTATACCAAGCTTCTCGGGGTTGATCCTCACGCTGATCACGTCGCTTTTGGTTCCTTTCTTGTACTCTTTTTCGACAAGAACCGACTCTCCGTAAGTGTCAAGCAGGTAAATACGCACCTTGGCGAGCCCGGTGCCCTTGTCGGACACGGTCACCTCAAAGGGCGTTCCGCCCAGATTCTTGACGTCCCGCTCAATGGATATGACGGGAGGGCTCATCTCGGCAATGGAAATAATTTTTATGAGAACAACGATCAGAAGCAAAATCCCAAAAACAGCGACGATCTGTTTTCCGGATACCTTTAGCATTAAAACGACCTCCTTTGAGTTACGGCAGCAGCTTAGCTTTTCACGTCATAAGAACAACTTAGACAACGAACAGAAAGTTTCTCTTGAAACCGTGGAGGAGATGTGAATCACCCTCACGCGATCCGTCTTTGCGGCGGAGCAGCCCCGGCAGACAGAACAGCCCCGCGAGCAGAGCCGGTTGAGCAAATTCTGTTTTTATTTGGCGGCTTTTAAGTATAATAGGCTTGATAGGAAAATCCAGATTCTTACAGCGTTATCGAAGAAAAACCCCCTGCGTTTTTACTAAGGACAGTGCGTCGAAGAACGATTTTTTTTATATTGACGGCAGTAATTTGCGTCCTTCTCGTGGGGCTTTTTCTGTTTTCCCAGACCGAACAAAGCCGCCAATACGCAAAAAACCTCATAGAGCAAAGGCTGAACTCGATCCCCAATTTCCATATCAGTCTCGGAAATATCGAGGGAAGCATAATCTCCACGATGGAGATAGACGACATTGAGGTGAAAATAGCCGGAGAGAGTTTCATCAAGATCGAGAAACTCTCGACGAACTACTCCATTCCTCTTCTTTACTCAATAATCTCGAGAAAGAAGCTCTACTTATCAAACACGGAGATACACGGTTTGGAACTCCTGCTCGAAAAGGACCGAAGCGACGTGTGGAATTTTAAGAAGCTCAAGGACGAGGATAAAACCGCCGAGGACCCGCAGGAAAAAAGAATAAGCCTGATCTTCGCGAACAACAGAATCCGTGACTCCCGCGTTTCCATAAGCGACCGCACCAGAGACAAGGTCTGGGAGTTTGACCTTGTCGAGGAGTCGCTTTTCTCGATAAACATCGTCGAGCTGACGAAGAGAATAGAGCTTGACGCAAAGGACATAAATTTCGACTACGTGTCTCCCAAAATCAGGATAAGAAACCTCAGGGGGAAAATCGATATAGCCTCCTGGGACTGCGTGTTCGAAGACGCCGGATTCAAGGTTGAGGGGGTGCCGATCAGGGGAAGCGGCATCGCGAGGGGCCTGAGGAACCCTGAATTCGACATGACCGTGTATTTCGACGCGCTTGGGATAAACGGCAAGGGAGAGGTTAACCTCCAGGCGAAAACGAAGCTGAAAATGCACTCAGTAGACAACTTGGTCGGCACGATGGAGGTTTCGACACGCGATTCATTTCTTAACGGGAAGCAGTTCTGGACGGATCTAAAACCGGTCAGGATCAAAGGAACAAAAGGTTTCATAGAGGGCAGAATAGGCGGAGGATTCGGGGAGTCAGCCCTGAAGGGAAGCATCGACTTTAAGAAATGGCTCGCCAGAGGGGAAAAGAACTGGTTTGACTTCACCGCGGAGCTAAACGGCGCGGACACGGACGAACTGACCCAGATACTGAACCCCACGCCCTACCCGCTTAAGTTCGGAGATAATTCAAGGTTAAGCTCGAATCTCAGGGTAAGCGGCAGCTGGGCAAGCAGGGAAATCTATTCCCTTCGGATCGAACCCGACTATCTTGATGTAACAGACGGCGAGCAGAGCAGCCTTCGGACCAAGGGTTACGTGACGTTCAGGAACGACGGTACGGATTTCGATCTCACCTCAAAGGCAAAGGGGTTCAAGCTGAATCTTGAATTCCCGGACATCAGAATCGACAACTATGTCGATGGAAGCGCGACTTTTAAGGGAGCAATACCGAAAGAAGGCAAATTCTTTGAAGACAAGCACCTGCGCGTAAACGCCGACCTCAGAACAGACGGATTTTACGGAATAACGAACATAAACTCCCAGATAGACGGCAGCATTCAGAAAGAAACCCTGACGGTAAACAGGCTTAACGTCTCGTCCGATCAATTTTCCCTGTCCGCCGAAAAAACCGAAGGAACGCAGAGGGGTCTTGACTGCGCTTTTGAATTCGCGACGCAAGATCTGAGTTTCCTCTCCGAGATTGACGAAAGGATTCCCCCGGTTTTAGGAAAAATAAGCTCAAGCGGAAAAATAAGCGGAACCATTTTCACTCCGCTTATCGAGGCAGACTCGCGCGTGGAGGATTTTGCCTATGAAAAAGACTTCATAGCTCAGGACATGTCCGTCCGGTCGACTACACAGATTGACTTTAAGAACAGTCCCAAGGTATCGCTCGATATATACCTGCAGGGAGAGCGTGCCCGCGTTCTCGGCGATTACCCGGACACGATCGAGGCAAAGCTGCGGGGAACGGAAACTCGCTTTGACGCGGGCGTCCTCCTGAGCAAGGAAGACGGTTCCTACACCTCTTCAGAATTCAGCGTCAGCGACCTTCTCGAACACGAGAAAAAATTAAGGGTGACGTATCTTGAAGGTCTTCTGGACGAAAAGCCGTTTAAGAGCAAAGGAGATATCTTCCTTGATATATCTTCTGACAGAACAAGCGTCCGGGGAGAAGAATTTCTCTACGGAGATGGGAAAATCTCGGACTTCCTGGGAGAAATCGACAGGAAGGAAAAAACGATCGAACTGCGGGCCGACATGACAAACTTCAGTCCGCTGATCATATCAAAGGTCCTTAACCTAAGACACGACCTGGGAGGAACTCTCGACGGGAAAGTCCGGGCCAGCGGCTCTCTTAACGCTCCATCCATCCAGGCCGAGATAAGATCAGACGGCTTCTCTTACGGATTTCCCGCATCGGGAGAGATGGAAATCAGGCTTCACGGGGAAAAGGGAAGACTTTCTCTGGACCTGCTGTCCTCACTTGATAACAGGGAAAACCTCAGCCTGCGGGGAGACCTGCTGGTTTCGGGAAACGGCCGGAGTCCCCTGGAAACGGTAATGGGAACTTCGATGGACCTTGAACTGAAGTCGGACGGATACGGCCTCGGTTTCATGAGAATTTTCTCAAGCTCCATAGAGAGAATCGAGGGCGACTTTTCATCCGGCGGTCTCTCTCTGGGCGGCACCCTGTCAAGGCCGCGGATAAAAGGGGACCTTGAGCTTGGCAACGTGAGGCTTCTTCTGACCCAGCTAAGAAACAGCCTGTCCACCGAGTACGCCGAGCTTTCGTTCAGCGGGTCAGAACTCTCCTTGCCAAGAACGGAAATCCGTTCGAAAATTGGGAAGGCCTACCTCAAGGGCAAAATGAACATTTCCGATTTCACTTACCGCGCTGATCTTGAGATGGAGAAAGTCCGCTTTAATCCTCACTCGATAAAAACGGATCTCTCAGGCGATCTCAAGATAGAAAAAAAGGGCAAATTTCTTAAAGTGACGGGGAAGACCAAGGTCACCGCGGGAAGGATTCGCCTGTACCCGGGCAGGATAAAAAGCGTAAGGGACATCAGCTTCATAGAGAAAACCGAGAGCCTGGCCGACGAGTTCTCACTTGAGGCGCAGAATGAAACCGGCTTTTACAGAGAGAAAACCGGGATGGATATCTCGGTCGACATCTCCTCGGGCACGTGGATCAAAACCAAGGAAGCCAACTTCAACACAAGCGGAAAACTGAGACTCAGGAAAGAACCGGGCGGGGACCTTAACATGCAGGGAAACATAGTTTCGTCCGAGGGATATTACGCGGTCTTCGGAAAGCTTTTCGACATAGAGGACGCCACGCTCAACTTTACGGGGGCATTGAACAACCCCGCTCTCAACGTCAAGGCATATTATGACGCCGGCGATATTGACGTGTACGTGAACGCCACGGGAGACCTGAGGGAACCGTACCTCTCCCTCTCAAGCACCCCGGCTCTCGAAGAAGTCGACATAATCTCCTATATAGTTTTCGGGGCTTCGAGCAACAGGCTTCAGAACCAGCAAAGGGCCTTCGTTGGGAAATTCGCAACCGCGGTTGCCGCAGGCGGAATCTCGGAGCTTCTGAGCTCGGAGATCGGTCTTGACCTCCTTAGCATACAGGAGGGAGACCGGGGGTTTGAGGACAGCACGCTCAAGGTCGGCTCCTACGTCACAAGGGATATCTTTGTCGGCTACGAGAGGTCGCCTTCCAAGACCTCGCTTGACCATACGGTGGAGATGCGCAACAAGCTCAACCTTGAGTGGAGACTGAACAGAAGATTCTCGATTGAAAGCCAGATGGGCGGAGAAAACCCCGGAGTCGATTTTTTCTACAATTTCAACTATTAAAAGACAGAGCTTCGGGCATATTCTTGCCGGGAACGATAACGGAGAAACGCAATGAACGGGCAAAAGCCTATCGTAGCCATAGTCGGAAGACCAAATGTCGGCAAGTCCACCCTCTTTAACAGAATAATAGGGTGGAACAAGACGATAGTAGAGGACATCCCCGGCGTCACGAGGGACAGGGTCTATGAGGACACCCAATGGAAGGAAAAGGAGTTCACCCTGGTTGACACCGGGGGTCTTTCTCTCGGCGAAGACGACCAAGACTACTCGCTCATAAAAGATCAGATAGACGTTGCCATCTCGGAGGCCGATCTCGTGGTGATGCTTTTTGACGGCAGGGACGGGGTCATGCCCCAGGATTCCGAGATAGTGCGGTATCTTCGAAAGACCGAGAAAAAAGTCATCTACGCCGTGAACAAGATCGACCACGGGAACATAAAACAGGTGCTTAAGACATACGAGTTCTACGGTACGGGCACGGATGATCTCATGGCGATTTCCGCGCTTCACAACAAGAACATCTACGAACTAATTGAGCAGATCGCCTCCTGCATAGAAACCTCCGGGCGACCGGAAGAAGAATCGGAAGAGTCAGAAGAGACGAAAATCGCCGTTATCGGCAAACCCAACGTTGGGAAATCCACCCTGGTGAACAGGATACTCGGAGAACAGAGACTCATAACAAGCCCCACACCCGGCACGACCCGCGATTCCATCGACTCCACTTATGAAAAAGACGGGAAGAAGTACGTCTTTATCGACACCGCGGGCATAAGAAGAAAGTCGAGAATAGACGCCCCGGTTGAAAAGCACAGCGTCTTCCGGGCCATAAGGTCAATAGAAAGAGCCCACATCGTGCTGCTGATGATAGACGGACAGGAGGGCCCGACCCACCATGACTCGCGCCTCGCGGAACTGGTAAAAGGCAGAGGCAGGGCCCTTATAATACTACTTAACAAGTGGGATCTCGCCCCCGAGGACATAGTGGACACCAAAGAGGTTGAAGAGATAACGAAGGAGAAGCTGATCGGGGTTGACTACGCCCCCGTGCTTCCGGTCTCCGCGCTTACCGGCAAGAAAGTCGGGAGAATTTTTGACGTTGTCGAGCGGGTGGAGAACAATTTCAAAAGAAAGATAACCACGGGAAAGCTAAACAGGTTCCTTGAAGACCTTACGAAACGCCATCCTCCCCCGGTCTACAGAAGAAAAGAGATCAAGCTTTTCTACATCTCGCAGCCCTTCACCGCGCCGCCGACATTCGCGATCTTCACGAATTCGGCAAAGGGCATCCCGGAGAACTACAGAAGGTTTCTTGAGAACCAGCTAAGGGAGTACGCGGACTTCGAGGGAACTCCCCTCAGGCTTCTGTTCCGTGACAGGGAAGGAAAGGAAGTCTAGGTCACCGGACCTCGAGGATTACTTCCTGTATGTCCGCGGTTCGCTCAGACGCGGAGCACATTTCCATCACCCTGCGCCTTGAGTTTCGGCCCATTTCACTCCGGGCCTCCGCGTCCCGCGCGAGAATCGAGATGCTCTCCCCTATCTTCTGAAAATCCCCGGGGGCGCAGAGAAAACCGGTTTTCCCGTCCTCAACGGCCTCCGCTATGCCGCCTATTGAAAAGCCCACGACGGGAAGACTGAACGCCATCGCCTCTATCACTGACCTCGGGAAAGGATCCGGGTAATTGGACGGAATAACGAAGAGGTCAAAATCCTTAAGACACGGCCTTACGTCCTTTCTGTACCCGGTGAAGATAAAGCTGTCCCGCACCCCCAGCCTCTCCGCGTGATCCTCAAGCTCCCGCAGGTGGTTCTTGGGAAAAAACCACGGAGTATCTCCTACTATGACGAACTTTGTTTTCTCCCCGATATCGCCGTCTGAAACAAGCCGGCTTGCGGTATCGATGAATTCCACGTAGCCCTTTCTCGGAACCACTCTTCCGGTATTTCCGACAAGCACCGTATCCGGGGGTATGGAGAACTCCTCCCTTAGGGAACCCCTAACGGAATCCCTGTCGAAATCCGAAGGGTCGATGCCGTTATAGACGACGTGAATCTTGCTTTTCGCTCTTCTAAACGGCTCGGCCGTGGCGCGGGAAACGCATATTATCTTCTTCACGCACCGAAATCCCGAGAGCGTTTCCATGAGAGATTTCATAAACCACTTCTGCTGTATGTTCCTTACGTGCCAGATGACGGGTTTTTTGTTTTTCCTTCCGATCAGGGTGCCCACGATCTTCGCAAGGGTTCCGTTGCAGTAGACAATGTCGATTCCGTTTTCCCTGATTATCTTTGGGGAGCCGAAGAGCAGACGGAGCATATTCACTATGTTTACGATTACGGAGAAAACCCTCATAAGACCCGGGGCCCATGTGGTGTCAGCCACCATTGTCGATTTCTGTATGTTCTCGGGAAACCTGGGGTCGACTATTATGTTTTCGAATATCCCCTCGGATTTCAGGCTCTCTGAGAATATGTCGTGTTTCGGTACGAGCACAAACGGGGTTATCTTGTCCCGGTCGATGTACTTCAGTATGTAGAGAAGACTTCTTCCCGGTCCTCCGTCCCTCACCGAGTGATTGATGAAAAGTACGTTTGTTTTTTTCATATCGGCCGATATTGCGGTAGAATCTCTTGAGAGTTAGACTGGGTGGGAAAATAAACTAATACGATCCTCATGTTATTATCTACCGTAGTCCAATTAAAATTCAGAGGGCTTTAATGCACACAAAAACCTGCGCAAGCGCCGTGAAAATCTACCTGTTTTTCCTTTTTATTTCCTTATTCGCAGTCTCGGGATGCGGGCTGGATGTCGAGTTCGGAGGCAGTGGGGATGGAAACAACACTGAAGGATCCGAGAGTATAGAGGGATTCATTATAGATGTAATTCCGCAAAGAGATGACGAAGTCTCAAACCTTGCCATAAGGATTGTGAATAAGGAAACCTCCCAGAACTACCAATTGCTGAAAGACTGTAGAATAGGAGCAGGGAATTCAGAGGTAGAAAACCCAGAGCAGATAACAAAGGCCGCTGGAAACTTTTGTGTAGAAGGAGATTTTGACCCCGAAGCCGAACTTAGAATCTCTGAAGTTGGGGAGGAAGACTCACCGCTTGCAGTAACAAAACTCACTGTTTTCCCGGGAGCAATGATTGACATTGGAGATATCCGCCTTCGGAGTGGAAACATAGAGCACACAGAAGATATTAATATAGATTTTAATGTGGATTTCAGAGGGCGCGTCTCAGCTAAAAACTGTCTTGATGATACTGGGAACATAGGAGTGGAAATTGATAGCTACAAAACGACTGATAACAATCCGACAGAAGTACTTGTTCAGATAAAATCGGATACCGAGATCGGAACAGCAAATATTGAAAATCTTAGCTGTGACTCCATAAACGTGGGAGACATAGTCAGGAGATTAGAGGGAACCTTAAACGGTATCACTATTAAGGCAACATTCATTGAGATAGAATGAGTTGGGTTGGTCTTTACTGAAACCCGCTCCCTTTATCTTCCCTCCACAGTCGTTCGCACCCTCTCTCTTCCTTTCTCCGTAAGAAAAAGCTTCCCGCCCGCAACTGCTATTTCTCCCTTCTGCTTCAGAAATTCGACCACTTTTGACGCGAAGTCAGCGGACCGGAACATGCCCCTGCTGTCCGGATGGTTTTTTACCGCCTCCCCTCTTTCCTGGTTGTAGAGACTCACGAGAAGCGAAGCCTCGGCAAAATCCATCCTCTGCCTCCTTTTTTCTCTCATTATCCCGAAAAATCCCCTTTGCGGAGCGAGCAGAAAAACCGCGAGAAAGAATACTCCGCACACAAAAGCCATTGAGCCCGCTATGTTAACGTCAAGCCAGTTGGCTACCCAGAATCCCGAAACGGCTGCCGAGATTCCAAAGACCACGCTCAGGAGAATCATCCTGAAAAGCGAATCCGTAAGAAGGTAGGCGCAGCAAGGCGGAATCACTATAAGGGCTATAACCAGTATTGAGCCCACGGCGTCAAACGCCCCGACGCAGGTAAGCGACACGACCGCCATAAGCAGATAGTGAATCAGGCGGGGACGGAATCCTATTGACGACGCGAAGCTCTCGTCAAAGGTCGACACCTTGAGCTCCTTGTAGAAAAAGGAGATGAAAAGCAGGTTCAAAAGAAGAATCGAACCCATTACGTAAGCCGAGGTGGGTCCCAGGTCCATACCCGAGAGAATCAGGCGGTTAAAAGGAGCGAACGCTATCTCTCCGAGAAGCACGGAGTGGGTGTCGATATGCACGTTTCGCGCGTACTTGGAGAGCAGTATGACCGCCACGCTGAAGAGAAACGGAAAGACTATTCCTATCGACGCGTCCTTTTTCACGAGCCTTGCGCGGTTAACTGCCTCTATGAGCGAAATCGCGAGCACCCCGCTTGCGGCGGCTCCTATTATGAGAAAAGGGGACGAGAGATCCCCTACGAGGAAAAAAGCGAGGATTATGCCGAGCAGGATGGAATGGCTGATCGCGTCAGTCATCATGGACATCCTTCTTAGGACAAGAAACGCCCCCGGTATGGCGCATGAAGCCGCAACTATTATGGCTACCAGCTGTATATCGAACTGATGGGGGCTCATCCGTTTTTCTCCAGAGGGGAAAGTTTCTTGACCTCGTAAATGCCGCTTTGGGTAAGACGCCAGTTGTCTTCCCCCACGCTTTCCACGTATCCCGCCGTCTGAAGCGCCAAGAGGCTCTTTCTGACGTTAAACCCCTTCTCGCTTCCAAGCGCAAGCAGCCTCTCGGAGTGCGCGTAGCCGGGATCGTCATGCTCAAGTCCAAGGTCGTGCAGGGCCTTCAGGACGTAATCCTTTTTTATCTCCCTTCTGCTTCTCGCGTCCTTGAATCTCAGGGTAAAAAACCCGTTCGGGGAGAAAAGAACGGAGAAAAAGGCGATAGCGCTAACGCAGACTATAACTGCGGGTCCAGTAGGTATGTTCTCGAACCCGGCACTCAGCGCGACGCCCGTAACGCCGGAGACGGCCGCTACAAGAGCCGAAAGAATCACCATCGAGCCCATGTTCCCGGTCCACTGTCTGGCCGCGACCGCGGGGGCGATCAGCATCGAACTCATGAGCACGACCCCTACGGTCTGCAGCCCGATCACTATCGCTGAAACTATGACGGCCGTAACGAGCAGATCCAGAGATTTCATGGAAAAACCCATGGTGCCGCCGAAATCCGGGTCGAAGCAGAGAAGCTTGAACTCCTTCCAGAAAAGCCCCACTACCAGAAGGGCGAAAAGCCCCGTAACACCTATAATAAGAACGTCTTTCTCGACAAGGGCCTCCGCCTGACCGAAAAGAAACTTATCGAGTCCCGCCTGGTTGGCTTCGGGCATTCTCTGCACGTAGGTTAAAAGAACAAGACCCAGCCCGAAAAAGACCGAAAGCGCCATTCCCATAGCGCTGTCAGTCTTTATCCTTGAGTTCTCCGTTACGAGATTGATCACGAAAACCGCCAAGACGGCGGAAAGCGCGGCCCCGATAAAGATCGGCAGCTGCTCCTTGACTCCCACTATCATGAAGGCAAGCACTATTCCTGGAAGCGCCGCGTGAGACATGACGTCGCCCACGAGGCTTTGCTTCCGGAGGACCGCATAAGAGCCCACCACGCCGCTTACGACTCCGAGGGAAGCAGCTCCAAGCAAAATGGTCCTGGCCGTATAGTCAGAGAAAAGCTCAACCGCAAATTCAAGCATCACACTGCCCTTCTGGCCGCTTTTCTCTCGGGGAAAAAGGAGGTCTTGCCCCCGTAAGCCTTCATGAGGTTCTCGGAATTAAAAACCTCATCTACCCTTCCCGACGCCACAAGTCCCACGTTCAGAAGAGCGATCCGCTCGTAGTACTCCGAAACGGTGTTAAGGTCGTGGTGAACCGCGAGCACTGTCTTACCCCCGGCCACAAGCTCCTTCAGTATAGTGACTATCGCTTTTTCGGTCGTGGCGTCAACCCCCTGGAAGGGCTCATCCAGCAGGTAAACCGACGCGCTCTGAACGAGGGCTCTAGCGAGAAACACCCTCTGCTGCTGTCCCCCCGAGAGCTGGCTTATCTGCCTCTGGGCGAATTCAAGCATATCGACCTTCTCGAGCGCGCCGAGCGCCTTTTCATGTTCCTTTTTTCCGGGACGCCTTATCCATCCAAGGTCCCCGTAAGTACCCATTTTCACCGTATCCACGACGGATGTGGGGAAATCCCAGTCCACAGAACCTCTCTGGGGAACGTAACTGACTTCCTTTCTCTGCTTTTCGTAAGGTCTGCCGTGGACGGAGACCACTCCCGCAACGCGGGGAACAAGACCCTGTATGGATTTTATGAGCGTTGTCTTGCCGGCACCGTTTGGCCCCACAACGGCAACCATCGAACCCCTTGGAATTTCAAGATCTATATCCCAAAGAACGGTCTTGTCGCCGTAAGCGACGGTCAGATCCGTCACGCGGATCGCCGGAGCGACCGGATTTTCCCCTCTCCCGCTCATCACCCATCTCCGGCGGCCTTGGCTTTGGAATCGGCAATTTCGATACCGCGGCTGAGTGACTCAACCATGGTATCCACGTTGCTTTTGAACATCCCTATGTAGGTGCCTTCTTCCGTTCCCGGACTGCCCATTGAATCGGAGTAGAGGCTGCCGCCTATCCGGACATCAAAACCCCTTGCCTTTACAGAGGCCCTAAGGGCGCGCATGTATCTTGGAGAGATCGAGGTTTCAACGAAAACGGCCGGGATTTTACGCTCGGCGATTACCTTTGAGAGGTTCTTTATATCCGCGACGCTTGCCTCGGAATCGGTACTTATCCCCTGAAGCCCCATCACTTCAAACCCGTAGCCCTTTCCGAAGTAATTAAACGCGTCGTGAGCCGTTATAAGCACCCTTCTTTCGGGCCGCACCATGGAGATTCTCTTCTGTATGTAGGTCTGCAGGAGGTCAAGTTCCCTCAGGTAGGATTCGGCATTGCTCCTGTAGACGGGGGCGTTTTCAGGATCGTAAGCAGAGAATGCTTCCATTACTACCTTGGCCGCCTTCTTCCAGAGAGCCACGTCAAACCAGATATGGGGGTCGTAATATCCCTCATACTCCTCAGGAGAAACAAGCAGGGACTTGTCAATTCCCTCCGCGACGCCCACGGTGAATATTCCGCTTTTTCTCATCTGCCCTAGAACGTCCGTAATCTTTCCCTCAAGGTGAAGGCCGTTGTAGAAAATCATGTCGGCTCGGGCAAGTTTCTCCACGTCCCCGGCGCTTGCCTTGTAGAGGTGCGGGTCAACGCCCGTCCCCATAAGGGAAGTGACTTCCACCGCCTCCCCGGCAATGTTCCTGACCAGATCTCCGACCATCCCCGTGGTCGTAACCACCTTTATCGTGCCTTCTCTCTTTACGCTTCCGCTGCTCTCGGCGCAGGCCGCGCAGAAGACCAGCAGCGCAGACAGCAGCAAAAACCGCATACCCGTTATGACTCTCATCTCTTTTCCTCTCAGTTGTTCGCTTTCTCAACCAGTATGTACTTGGCCGCGTTTCGCCCTATGGGATATTCCTTCCCGGTCAGCTCAACGATTATGGGGCCCTTAAACGGCTGCTTCGAAACAACCGTCATCTCGGTTTCCGGGTAAAGACCTATCCCGCCCAGATAACGAAGCAGTTCCGGGTCGTGATCACTCACCTCAACCACTTTCACCAAGGTGTCCGGCTCCACGTCCACAAGGGCATCGCACTGCCTTACGATCATGGTGCCGTCGCGACGCGGAATCGGAGAACCGTGCGGGTCGGTGACCGGATAACCGAGGAACTTGTCGATCCTGTCCTCAAGATCTTCCGAGAGCACATGCTCCCATTTCTCGGCTTCCTGATGGACCTGGTCCCAGGGAACGCCTAGCGCCTCCTTGAGGTAAAGCTCGACAAGGCGGTGGTGCCTGATTATCTCAAGGGCTATTTTCCTGCCCGCCGGGGTAAGCTTCACTCCCTGATAGCGCTTGTGGGTTATAAGCTTTCTCTCGGAGAGCTTTTTCACCATGCTCGTCACCGAAGCCGGAGACACGCCCAGTTTTTCCGAAAGCGCGCTTGTTGAAACCTTTTCTTCGGAACTCTCAACCTCGTAAATGGCCTTGAGGTAATCCTCTATCGATTGCGAAAGCATCTTTTCCATATTTTCATTTCCTAAAAAACCGCTTAAGATTCAGACAGGCAAAAAATTATTTTAGTCTTGTCTAAATTTCTTTTTAATTCTAGCAAAAACCGATGTGCTGTCAAGGGGAAATTGCGGAGTTTCAAAAAAAGGCGTTTATGCCTTAGAATAAGCCCCATGCGGAAGCAGCATCATAAAAAGATAAAACCCCTTCTACGCATGGCAGGCTCTATCTGTTTCCTTCTCCTTATCCTCTCCGCGTGTTCCACGACGGAAAACAAGGAGAATCCCCCCGACCGGACCGCTTTCAAGGTAGTTAACTCTTTTCCGCACGACCCGACCGCCTTCACCCAGGGGTTCGTCTACAGAGACGGTTTCCTCTATGAAAGCACGGGGCTTTACGGAAAGTCATCTCTCAGAAGAACCAACCCGGCCACGGGAGAAGTACTTGCCAAGACAACTCTTCCCGAGAGGTTTTTCGGCGAAGGTATTACCATAATAGGCGAGAGCATATACCAGCTCACCTGGAGGTTAGGACAGGGTTTCATATACGACAAGCAGACTCTGGAGCACAAGGGATCGTTTGCCTATTCCACGGAAGGCTGGGGGCTTACCGATGACGGAGCAAACCTCATAATGAGCGACGGAACCGAAAAACTGTACTTTCTCTCCCCGGAGAGCTTCGAGGTAACAAAAGTCATAAGCGTAAAAGAGGACGGGTCTCCGGTCACGACGCTTAACGAACTCGAATACGCAGGGGGGAAAATCTACTGCAACATATGGCTCTCAGACGATATCGTGGTCGTAAACCCGGAGAGCGGCGTGGTGGAGAGACGTATAAGCCTCGGGGAACTGAGAAAAAGACTGAGCCTTCCCGAAAAAGCGGAAGTGCTGAACGGAATCGCCTGGAAACCTGCTTCCGACACCTTCTTTATCACCGGAAAACTTTGGTCCGAGGTTTTCGAGATAAAACTCAGCCCCGCATCCCCTTGAAGCGGAAACCTAAGCGGGTAGACTCATTTTCCCTTCTGTGTCCCCGTAGCTCAGTTGGATAGAGCGCAGGATTCCTAATCCTGAGGCCGCAGGTTCGAATCCTGCCGGGGACGCGCCGGCAAGAACCCTACGAGAAAAGCTGCCTGAATATCATCCAGGTGATCTTCACCCCGGCCATGACGCTTCCCGAAATCGTTCCGGTTATTTTTGAAGTTCCTATTCTCTTTCTGTAACTCACGGGAACCTCGGTGCAGCGAAACCCTTTCTTCGCGGCCTTTACCTGCATCTCGACCGTCCACCCGAAAGTCCTGTCCCTCATGCCGAGGGAAAGGAGCTTGTCGTACCTTATGGCCCTGAAAGGACCGAGATCTGTGAAGTCCGCGCGGTAGAGCAGTTTTATGAGCCTGGTAGCTATGTAGTTACCCACAAGGGCCTGGGGCAGAAGCGCCCTCCTCTGTCTTTCGCCGATGGTTCTTGACCCTATGACGAGATCGTATCCCTCCTCGGTTATCGGGGAGATAAGGTCTTTCATTTCCTGGGGATAATCAGAATAATCCCCATCTAGAAATACTATGATATCAGGTAGATATGAAGAGTTCTTAATGTAACTTATCCCCGTAAGGCATGCCTGTCCGTAACCCCTCCTCTCTTCCTCCACAACCGTAGCTCCAGAGTCCGAGGCAACCTGCGCGGTGGAGTCGGTCGAGCCGTTGTTAACAACTACTATCTCCGTCACCAGGTCCCGGGGAATATCCCCGATTACCCGCCCTATGGAGCGCTCTTCGTTCAGCGCCGGGATGATTACGACCGTTTTTTTCATGGGATTTTATATGGAGACAAGCTCCACTTGGGGTATAAGGACTATGTGGCGAGATAGCAGCGGTTTTTCGAACTTTGAACGTACGGCTTCGCAGTAACCGTCCATCTGCTCCTCGTAAGTCTTGTGGGCGTCGTCATTCATCGATTCTCTATACTTGTAGTCAAAAAGACGCATTCCCCCGTCCTCTTCTGTAAGAAGGTCTATCCTGCCTCTCTTCGGAGCGCCCTCCCCGGGGTCAAAGACGAATTTAAGTTCCCTTCTTACTCCCCGAGCCGCGCGAATAAAGGGAAGAAGCTCGGAAGAAAGAAAATTCGAGGAAAGTTCCAGCAGCAGTTCTTTCATGTTCAGGCTCGAGACAAGGAATTCCCCCAGGACGAATTCAATCTCCTTCTCGACTGTTTCCTCCCTGAAATCCCAGGTCTCAAGGAACCTGTGCATTATGCTTCCCGCTCTCTCCGGATCTTTTAGGCGGTCAGTCGGAGAAAACAGGTCGGGAAGCGGAGAGGTCTCCGCACGCTGAGGCCTATCTTCCTTGGAGTAGATGGGTTCCATGTACTTAAAATCCAAGGGAATTTCCCTTTTCAAAGAAGAAGTGTCCGAGACATTGTCAGGTTCCTCCAAAGTTTTCCCGTCATAGAGTCCCGAGAAAGAAATTCCCCAGGTGTCGTCGGTAAATCCTTGCGGCGATTCAAGGCATCTGGAAGAAAGGGAGAGTTTTGAATCAATAAGTTCGGCGAAGCTGCCAGCTTCCACCTGTATCCGCTCTTCTCTGGCCATGCGGCGGCCGCTTAGACATATGAAAAGTTTTTTCTCTGCGCGGGTCATTGCCACGTAGAGCGCCCTTCTCTCTTCCCAGGCTTCTCTTCTCTCGACGCGGGATTTAAGCTCCTCCCAGTCATCCGAAGAGGAAGCAGGATATCTCACTACGAAACCTTTTTCGATATCCGCCATAACCCTCTCAGACGACGTTACCCTTCGGTAGTTAGTGTTGCAGAGAAAGACGGTATGGAATTCAAGCCCCTTTGCCCCGTGAACCGTCATGAGTTTCACTACCCTGTCGTCCCTTGTTTCCTCAAACACCTGCTCTTCTTCATAAGTTCGGCGCATGGAATCAAAGTGTTCAACCACCTGGGAAAGCCCGTATCCCTTGTGGGAAACCAGATTTTCCGTCATCAGAAGAACCTTTTTAAGATTGAGATATTTGGCCCCGCCGTCTGGAAGCGCCCGAACCGCTGCGGAATAGCCAAGCCCGTTTACAGCGAAATCGACTGTCCTGAAAGTATCTCCGTCAATGTACTCCCCTCTTTTTTCATCAAGAAAACGGAGGTATTCCCCAACCTTGGAACCGTTTTGCTTCCCCTCCCCGCAAAAATGGGAGAAAAGCTCATCATCGGAAGCCCCGAAATAAGGAGATCTGAGCATGGACGCCTGCGCCAGTTTATCCTGCGGATTGAGAAAGTATCTGAGCATGGAAATAACGTCTCTTACCTCGGGAAGATCGTAGAAACCGCGCCCCATGCGGGACTGGAACCTGATTCCCTCCCGCGCAAGCGCCTTCTCGTAGACGGAGACGTTTGAAGACCTTCTGAACAGAAGAGCAATCTCTCCCGAAGACTCCTTCTGTATCTCTTTTATCCTCGATGCCACGGCACGGGCTTCCCCTTCAATAGACTCATCGGCTTTTGCACCTTCGCACGCGATTATTTCAACCGGAATGCTGGGATCGGGTTGGGGAACAGGAACCGTCATTTTTTCATAATATCCTTCGGGGAAAGTTCCGGCGAAAAAAAGATTGAAAAACTCTATGAGCCTGTCGCGGGAGCGGTAATTCGCCGCAAAGGATATCTTCCCGAAATCCTCGTCCCCAAGTATTCTCCCGAACATCTCGGGCTCAGCGCCCCTGAAACCGTAAACGGACTGGTTTACGTCACCGACCACGATAAGACTGCCGCCGGAGTCGCCGTCTGTAAGAAGTTTCATCAACTCAAGCTGAAGGGAGTCCGTGTCCTGGAATTCGTCAACTATAATGAACTTTAGAAAACTCCTGTAATAGCCTAATATTTCAGGATTTTCTTTTAGCGATTCAATCGTGAGACGTATCATGTCTTCATACTCTATTTTTTCCTCGGAGATTTTTGCCTGCCTTAGAAAACGGTACGCGTCGCCCGACAGATCAAGATAGATAGAGTTGATTTCCGAGTCGTAATATCCCATTACTGAAAAGACCGTATCAAGAAGCGCGAGCCTTGAGCGCTCAACTTCAGACTTTGTCATTTCGCTTTTTGCCTGCTCATAGACGGCTTTGAGGTGGCGGATGTTTCGGTCAATGCCCAGAGTCATGTCTATTTTTCCGCTGAGATCCTGAAGAGCCTGTTTTCTCTTTTTGGATTGGGACGAAAGAACGGAAATATAGTCCTCAATCCTCATGTGAAGCCTTTCATCCATGGATTCAAGCCTCTTTGGACCGGGCTTCTCAAGATTGACGTTTTCCCCGCAATAGCGGAAAGGAGGAACCAGGTGAAGCCTCACAGCTTCCTTCAGTATCATGGCTATGATCTTCAGGATCTGAGCGTAATCATAAGATTCCATCTCTAGAAGTCTCTGCAGCCTGGGATCGCCACCCTCGATTCCCATGAGAAGGAACTTGCCGATATTCTGTTCGTAAAAAGCGTCTTTCTCGGAGCCTTCAATTACGGAGAAGTCCAAAGGAAGTCCTGAATCAAAGACGTTTTCCCTTAGTATCCCTGAGCAGAAGCTGTGTATAGTGCCTATGGGAGCGGAAAAGAATCTCCTGCGCCACCCCTCGGAAATATTCCCCCCGTAGCCGTGAGTATCGATATACTTTGAGATTTCCGCGCTTATTCTCGACTTGAGTTCAGCAGCGGCGTTCTCCGTAAAAGTAACGGCCACTATCTGAGGAATATCGGCTTCGCCGGCTTCCAGAATACCGAGATACCTGGCTATTATCGCCCTTGTCTTTCCCGATCCAGCCCCCGCCCTGACCGCCACCCTTCCCGCCGGGCGAAGTATCCGGGATTGCTCATCGTTAAGTTCTAGAAACTTGGAAATTCTCTCCATGACTTATCCTTGCGAATGCCCGGTTTTTCTTACCGCGCCGTCCTTCACCCTGCAAAGATCCACATAATCGCAGTAGGAACAGGGGCGATTCTTTGACATCTTGAGGGAATGGGTCTCCTGATTTTCTTCCTTTTTCCCCACGTAGGGAGGGAAAAACCCTTTCTTTATGTTCTCCACGTAGTACTCCGCAAGCGAGACCGCTTCATCCAGAGAAAGATCCTTAGACAAAACGCTGTCTCCTGGTCTTCCGATTGAGAGATAAGAACCCCGGGAGGGAACAGTCCCCTCATCAAGCAGCGCCTTCAGATAAAGGGGAAGCTGCAGATTTTTAAAATCAAAATATTTCCTGTCACTTAAGCCCCCGATCTTGTAATCGATAACCGCGGCGTTTTCCTCACTGTCTCCGTTGACATCAACCCTGTCTATTTTCCCGCTGACTTCGGCATTTGCGATACGAAACTTCACTTTCTTTTCAAAAAACCGGGGAGTAAATTCATCTTTTCCGATCCTTTGGATCTCATCGGAGATGAAACTCGGCAAAACAAAGTCAAAGAACCTTCTTTTCTCCATCTCAGCCACGCTTTTTGGGAGGTGGGTGAAAAAGCCGGGCCTCGTTTCGTACTTCCCCCTGAGTTTGCCGTAGACATCGAAGACACGGCTTAACTGTGGCGTATCGGAACCTTCTGCGAAAACGGTTTCCATAAGTTCTTTCAGGATGTCATGGGCAAGTGAACCGAGATCAAGCTGTGACGCCCTTTGTTCTTCAGGGTCTTTGACCATGCCCAGCTCCAGTATTTCCTGTGAAAAGTACTTGAATGGGCATGTCCCGTAGGTTTCAAGCTTTGTGGGTGAGAGGGTATCCGGAGGGGATGGAGCGTTTAGAAGGACCCCTTCAAAATCCGTATAATCCCCCTCAAGCTCAAGTCTTTTTCTCTCAGCGGAAATACCCCCGGAGATATGACCGACGATATCCGAACCGTAATGTTGGCTTAAGACTTCAACGATCTTCGGGTCGCCATTGCCCGCTCCCGAGGGTAAAAAGCAGTGAAATAGAGCATCTTCCCTTGAAAACATCTCCCCCGACTCCAAAAAGATCCCAGAGCTGAGCGGCGAGGGAGAAACTCCCATTTCCTCAAGAAAATCGGATGGGTTTACCTCCCTTGATCTCTGATCGTAGCGGAAGCGGGAGAAAAACACCTTCTCGGAAGCCGAAGCGCTCAGGGTGGAGAAAAGATGCTTTTCCTTCTCGTAATGAAAACCCTCCTCGTCAAACACCCTTTTTTTAAGTGCCCGGTTTATTTCCGCCTTCTCTCTGGGCTTTAGAACGGGGTCTAGGGGAATAGCAGAGGGAAAAGAAGTGTCCGAAAGGCCTATCAGGAAAAGAAACCCAGGGTTTATGCCGCGCGCTGCCGAGAAATCAATAACGCTTACCCTCTGCGAATCGGCCCCGCAGGGGGTTTTGTAGGGAATTGCCCTCTCCCCCATAAACTCATCCAGGAGAAAAAGATACTCTCCGGGGTCTGAAACCCGGAAATCAAACTCCCCGTAAGAAAAGGAAAGCTCCCTCAGAAAAGAGAAGAACTCATCAAAACACTCCCTAGTGGTCTTGTTTCCCTCTATAAGCAGTGCAGAGTTCTCAGAAACCCCGAGTTCTGAAAAGATCCTTCTTAGATCAGAAGTCATCGCGGCAAAACTTCTTTTGCCGAACTTTGACGATACAGAATCAAGCGCCAGGACTATATCACGGGCAACTGCGGACAACTGGGCGTCTTGCTCCGCTATATGTTCCAGAATCCTCTTCCAGCCGGAGATGCCGCTTACTGTCCTGTAGTTTTTATCTGCAGAAGAAACCCCCTTTACGAGGTTGATGCAGCGCCGCGAGAGTTGAGATTCTCCCAGGTAGAGAACAAAAAGAGGGTTTGAGAGAAGCGCGATCAGGTCGTTTCTGTGAAAATTGCCCGACTTCAGGCGAAGTATATCGCCCGCAAGGCGTCCGTACACGCTCCCGGCCAAGGTTCCGGAGTTCCTGAGGTCGACGGCAACCCCGTTTTTCTCGAATATACGAACTATGGAGCGATCGCGTTTCTGCGCCGACCTCACAAGAACCTTAAAATCAGAGGCTTTCCGCCCCTCATCCACAACAAGCTTCTTGATCGTCCTTGAGACATATTCAATCTCGTCGTGAGAGTCGCGAAACTCGCTGAATTCCCTCTCTGTCTTGCCTTCCAGGACTTCACCTGTCATTGTGAAATCTTCTTCATAATCCATGGAAGCTTCGCTGAGCCTGCCCAGAAAGCAGTTCCTGTATTCATTCAGGTCGCCGAAATCGCCCAGGAAAAAGAAGGTTTCGGAGACCGTGGAGGAAAGGCTCTTTATCACGTCAAGTTCGCAGGGGGTAAGATCGGAGAAACCGAAGATCACGAGTCTTTTCGCGGACGGGAAAAACGGGGCAAGCCCTTCTCCGTCAAGCTCTTCTGAGGTGACACGGATGGAATCCGCGTCGTCAAGAAAGCCTCTTTTCGCCACAAGAGCTTCGTATCTTTCGTAAACAAGCCCTATGTCCGAGAGTTTCCCTCGAAGACCGCGCGCCTTGATTCTCTTGGCGGACCCGGCAAGTTCCTTCGCGGAGACCTTGCTTTGCTTAAGTTTTGAAATAATGGAAGCCGCGGCGTTGAGAAAATCCCGGTTCTGCGAGAATTCCCTGAAAACCTCAAGGTTCTCCGAGATCGATTCCGCCGCTTTTCTGGTCACGGATAAGGACTGGATCCTTGATATCCTTTTCTTTTTCAGGTTCGAGGATGCCTCGTTTATGAAGTCCGACAGTTCGTTGAACGTGAGCAGATTTTTTCCCCATACCCCTTCGCCAGAGCAATAATCTTCTATTTCCTGTACAACCGATACCCCTGGAAGAAGAAACAGGGTTGTTTCATCGCTTGGGTTAAGTCCGTGTTTTCTGAAAAGGTCTTTGAAAGTGAGTTTTTTAGGGTGATAAATTACTCTCATCTAGCAAATATAATGAAGAAAACTAAAATTTGCGAAAAAATTAAAGCATTATTTCATCCAATCTTCCTCAAAGGAAATTCTACGCTATTTTACACAATTCGTTTTGTTCTAAACTCTTGAGAATATCGGATGGGAGATTTTAAATTTCAAGCAAGGGGCAAAAGCAGCAGTGCCTAACTTCATCAGAGTTGATAATTTGAGGATTTAACTGTACGCTGACTCAATCCATATATAAGTCAACCCCTGCAAAACATAATATGGCAGCAAAACACCTTAAACACTTTCCAAAGCCATTACTTGATGATCTTGTTGCAAACCGATGGCTTCCCATTGTTGGTGCCGGATTGTCGAGAAACGCTGTTCTTCCATCTGGGCAAACCATGCCACTTTGGAATGAGCTTGGCAAATTCCTTGCTGAAGACATGCAAGACTATGAATATGAAAATCCTATTGATAGTATTTCTGCTTATGAACATAAGTTCGGACGCGCAAAACTTATTGAAAAGCTATCCAACCTTTTGTTCATAAATAAAGCCCAACTAGGCAAAACACACCGCACATTCTGCGCTGTTCAATTTGATATTGTTTGCACCACAAATTTTGATTTTCTTCTTGAGAAAGGATACGAGAATATTTCAAGACCTTACACACCTGTCATTGAACAAAAGCAATTATCCATAAATCGAACCCCTAGCACTGCTTTGTTAAAATTACACGGAGACCTAAATCATCCGGACCGTTTGGTCGCCACTGAAGAAGATTACGACCTATTTGTTGAACGCTATCCAGTAATCGCAACATACCTTTCAAATCTGTTTATCACTCGAACTGCAGTGCTGATCGGATACAGTTTAGATGACCCCGACTTTCGCCAATTGTGGAAGATTGTTGGTAAACGACTCGGAAAGGTTAGGCGGCCCGCATACGCATTGTGTGTTGGCGCACGAACTGCGGACATAGCACGGTTTAAACGCCGGGGTGTAGAGGTAATTAACCTATCCAAGAATAAAGCTAACTATGGAAAAATCCTTTCTGAAGTATTTGAAGAACTGAGGGATTATTGGCAAGAAAGCTTTGCAGTCGGGAATCAAGTTATAGAAGAAGAATCCTTACAAGAGTTTTTGTTTCCAAAAGATTCCCCCACTAGGCTTTGTTATTTCACACTACCTTCATCGGTGCGTCGATTTTATCGTGAACGAGTATTTCCGCTGGTTCGAGAAGCAGGGTTTGTTCCTGTGACGAGAGATGATGTCATTTCTCCAGGTGACAATTTAGTTGCGAAAATCGAAGCTTTAATTAGTAAGGCTTTTTTAGTCTTAATAGATGCATCCAGCAATTTCGCATCGGTTGAAACTCGCATAGCTATCACACGCAAGAAGGCCGATAGAGTTCGTATAATCTTTGAAGAAGGCACAACTATTCCATTAAACATACGGCAGGCTCAAATACTTAAGCGACCAGATTTAGAATCTGATGAAGTTGAAACCTTTCTCGCAGCCTTGGATGGGTGGTTTAAGGAGGCAGCAAAAGAACTAAAACCTAGGCTTGTCGAAGCACACCGCTTACTTCATGCAAAAGAGTATAGAGCAGCAGTTATTTCAGCAATCTCGCACCTCGAAACGACTATAAGGAACCGGGATGACTTACAAACTCAACCCATTAGGGGTAGGGGCAGGAAATTTATACCTTTCAGACAAAGGCTTGTTATGGCTAGTGATGAAGATTTGCTTAGAAAATCCGAAGTCCAGCGGATACTGCGATGGCTAAAAATTCGTAACGATGTTGTGCACAAGCATACTGCTGTGTCCGCTAGAGAAGCACGACAAATTGTAAAAGGTATCGAGGAAATCACCTCTTCTCCAAGATGGCAGAAAGTGAATTAGGTTTAGCTGCTCAATTTCAGAATGACATAATTCTTATTTCTTATCCCTTTTCTCTATTTGTTTCTTGACCTTTTCGGGAAGAGATGAGTATTTCTTTTCCATTTCCTTCGGCTTTGTTACCATGTCTCGGGTTATGTCGTTTACCAGATCAAAGAGAAATCTAACCATGTCAGGATCTTCCTCTATATCTATTTCTCCCGGATGCACAGCATTATTTCCAATAACACGACAATAGTCTAAGGCCTGTTGTATTCGCTGGTCTAATCCTCTCTCTACCAAGTTACCTATACAGGTATTTAAATCCCCCTTTTCTTGCAACTGCCCACATAGTTTTTCAACACACAATCGCAGTATCGCAGCAGATGCCCGTGGAGAATCTTGGAATATCTTCGCAGCTTCAAGATAAAGTTCTTTGATATCATCATCCATATCTGCATTGGGGTCTGGAAAAGAAAGTAATCTGGGATAAATCATCTTTTTGTCTTCTTCCATCCAGATGCTCATCTCAGAACAGTTTTGACATTTAGCAAAGCTGAAATCTTGTGAGAAAAATCTCACTGACAAATTTCTGGGCAGTTTTTGGAATACATGAGTATTAAACTTTTTAATTTCTTGCTGGGCATAGTCACCTACCTCTCCCCTGTAATCCAAATATATATGATTTATTAAGTACTTGATTGTTTCCACAATTTCTTGTGTGTTAGTCCAATCTTGTTTAGCAAATACCTCACAATATGGACAAACAAATTGCTCTTTATAGATTTCAGGCTGATTCCTGCCCTCCTTGACCATAATCGCTTACCTCCAGAAGTTAAACTTTGTATCTCTAGTCCACTCAATAAATGCTTCGGTTCTAGCATCTTGCAACTCTCCATCGGGGTTTCCATGTGGGCAGAGATTCATTTTGCTGATTTGCTTTATTAACAACCCTGTATTTAACCTGTTACAGTTCTATTATTTACTGATGTACATAAAGTCTTCAATCGCCTAAAATATCAATATTAGTAAATGCCTGAATATGTATTTAAGTATCATTCAAGAAGGATTTTTCTCTACAGGCAGGTCTTCTAGCAATTCCGGAATCTCCTGAAAAATATGGATCTTCTTCGCCTTCATGATGTTCTTGCGCTTGCTGAGAAAATACCTTTTATCCTTGCTGTAGCGGCCCCAGACCCTTATCCTGCTCCCGTTCTCAATGCCTTCCACGAACCCTCTGGCGTAGACGTCTATTCTTTTTTCCGGATCATGCTCGAAGAACCGAAACAGGGTGAACTTCCTCCCGTTCGCCATCCTCTTAAACCGCAATTCGCCCACCTGTCCCTCAAGGATGAATATTTTTCTATGGAACTCATCCCGGGAGAAAAGAACCTGGGTGATGGTTACTGTCGGAGGTTCAAGCTCCCCTATATCGGTATAGGTTTTGTAGCTCTGCTGCTCCGCATAAGAAGAGGCCGGAAACACTAAAAAAAGCAGAAAGACGAAAAGAAATTTTCTCATTCTCTAAGCCCCAGAGAATATTATACGGCCCGCGACGGACATAAAAACCCGTACCGCTACGAAACCGGCTTTGTCATCGAGAACGGGTCAAGAACCCTGTCAAGCTCTTCATCGGAAAGCACCCCTTTCTCCCTGGCAACCTCCCTCACCGTCCTTCCGGAAGCGTAAGCCTCTTTTGCAATCGCGGCCGCGTTGTCATAGCCTATGATCGGCGCGAGGCTCGTGCACATAGCGAGACTCTGTTCGATGATCTCCCCGCAGCGCTCCTCGTCCGCCTCTATTCCCGAGATGCACTTGTCGACAAACACGGTGGAGACCCTCGAGAGAAGCCTTATCGACTGAAGAAGGTTGTCAGCCATCATAGGCATCATCACGTTAAGCTCAAAGTTCCCCGCCTGCCCTCCGATCGTTATCGCCGCGTCGTTCCCGATCACCTGGGCCGCGACCTGCGTAACCGACTCCCCGACCACCGGATTAACCTTCCCCGGCATGATCGAAGAGCCCGGCTGTATCGCGGGAAGGAGTATCTCTCCGAATCCGCAGCGCGGGCCGCTTCCAAGCCAGCGTATGTCGTTCGCTATCTTCATGAGGCTGACCGAGACCGTCTTAAGCGCTCCGCTCGTCTGAACGACCGCGTCCTTTGAAGCCTGGGCCTCGAAGTGGTTCTTCGCCTCCCTGAATCTGACTCCGGTAGACTCGCTTATCCTCGTCGCCACCTTCTTTCCGAAACTTTTATGGGTGTTTATGCCGGTGCCGACCGCGGTTCCGCCTATGGCAAGCTCGGAGAGATCGTTTCTTATCCCCTTCAGTCTCGAGATTCCGTGGTCGACCATGCTCGCGTATCCGCTGAACTCCTGGCCGAGCCGTATCGGGGTGGCGTCCATAAGGTGGGTGCGCCCTATCTTGACTATGTGGTCAAACTCCTTTGCCTTTTTCGAGAGCGCGTCGCGAAGATACTCAAGCGACGGTATGAGGTCTTTTTCGATCGCCTCAAGGGAGGAGACGTGCATGGCCGTGGGGATCACGTCGTTGCTCGACTGGCCCATGTTCACGTGGTCGTTCGGATGCACCCGGGTTTTTGCCTTAAGTATCTCGGTTGCCCTGTTGGCTATCACCTCGTTCGTGTTCATGTTGGTAGAGGTGCCGGAGCCCGTCTGAAAGACGTCGACCACGAAATGATCGTCGAGTTTCCCGTCGACAACCTCCTGCGCGGCCCTAGCTATGGCCCGCGCTGTACCCTTTCTAAGAAATCCGAGTTCCGCGTTTGTCTGCGCCGCGGCGAGCTTTACAAGGCCCATCGCCCTTATGAATTCCCTTGGAAGAGTGCGTCCGCTCACGGGGAAATTCTCAACCGCTCTTGCCGTCTGCGCCCCGTAATAAGCGTCCGAGGGCACTTTCATCTTTCCCATCGAGTCGGATTCCACTCTGTATTTCGTCTTGGCCATTTAAGGTTTCCTCCAGATAATTGTCAATGCTCAGTCAGGTGGTTTATTATGCCACAAACAAGACCGGTTTCATAAGAAGGAGGGTCTTTTGCGGAACTCAAGCATGAGGCTGAAGACGGAGGGAATCAGAAACAAGGTGAAGGCCGTTGAGAGAACCAGTCCGCCGACCACGACGCTTCCAAGGCCCTTGTAGAGCTCGGAGCCTTCCCCCGGAGCAAGCACGAGGGGAAGCATGCCGAACACGCTCGTGAGGGTGCTCATGAATATCGGCCTTATCCTCACCCTTACCGATTCGCGTATGGCCTCCTGCTGCTCCATGCCCGCCCGCATGTTGTTAAGCGCCTGGTGGACTATGAGTATGGCGTTGTTGATTACTATTCCTATCAGAATCACGAAACCCAGCATCGTCAGTATGTCAAGCGGCTGGTACGTGAACAGGTTAAGGATGAAAAGCCCGATAAAGCCCCCCAGAGAAGCAAACGGAACGGTGACCAGGATAACCAGAGGATGGAGAAAACTCCCGAAAAGAGCCGCCATCAGCAGAAACGATATCACCACTGCCAGAAGAAAATTCAACTGAAGCGCGTCCTTTGCCGTCGCGAGCTTGTCCGCGGTCCCGGAGAGGACAAAACCGGTTCGCTCCCCTACCTGGCCGCTTTGCCGAAGCACGGAGATTATATTGTCGTTAATGGTCTCTATCCCCTCCTCGAGCGTAATTTCCTCGGGAGGAGTTATCTGTATCGTTATCACCCTTTGTCTTTCGTAGTGATTTATCTGTTCCGGGCCGCTTTCAAGGCTGACCCTGGCCAAAGCTCCCACGGTGACCACCTGCCCGCTCGGAGAAGTGATCATTATGTTCTCTATATCCTGGGTTCTCTCGGAGAAATCCTGCTCCGCCCGCAAGACTATGTCGACCTCCTGTCCCTCGAGGTTAAACTCGCTTGCCTGAACGCCGTCTATAAGGGACCTCACGGTAAACCCGAGCTCGCTGTTGGTGATCCCGACCCGGGAAGCCGCCTCCCGTTCGGTAACGATCCTGACCTCGGGGCTTCCGAGGTCAAGGCTTGGAATCGGTCTCACCTGCGCCCCGGGAATGGCCTCCATGGACATGAAAAACACGCTTCTCGCGGTCCTCAGTATCTCATTGAGATCATCCCCCGTAACGTTAACGTCTATCGACCTCCCCTCGCCTATGTTGCTGTTAAAGATGCTGGGCTGAACTATCACGCCGAATGTCCCCGGAACCTCGGATAGGGTCTGTTGAAGAACGGGGAAAAGTTCCTTGACTTCCTTTCTCTTCTCGGCGATCGCGCCCATGACAATCTGTTTTCCCCTCGCGACGTAGAAAAAGTTCTTTATCCGGGGAAGGCCCCTCTCGGCCGAGGTCCTCTCGTTTATGTAGGGCTCGAGATCCGCCTCGATCTGCTTTCCGATGGCGGTATATTCCTCGACATTGTATCCGGGAGGCGGAATAAGTATCCCGAAAAGAAAGTTCCTGTTTCCCGTGGGCAGGTATTCGGTCTTGGGAAAAACGGCGATTATAAGCACTATTGACAAGAGGGTGAAGGAACCCACGAGAATCACCCTTTTCCTGACGCTAGTCATTATCTGCTCGGTAAAGCGGTTTATAAAGTCCGAGACCCTTCCCGCGAAGCCAAGCAGCCGCGGCATGATACGAAGGCGCTCAAGGGATTCCGCGCCCCCCGCTGAGAGGTACTTCGAAGACGCGGACGGTATGACGGTTATGGAAACAAGAAGACTCAGTATGACGGAGACACTTATCGCTATGGCTATGTCTCGAAACAGCTGTCCCGTCTGCTCCTCGATGAACATGATCGGAATGAACACGGCAGCCGTGGTGAGGGTGCTCGCAAGCACCGCCCCCCAGACCTCGGTCGTACCGTCATAGGCCGCCTCCAGCCTCGATTTTCCCATCTGCATGTGGCGGTACACGTTTTCAAGAACCACGATTGAGTTGTCTATGACCATGCCGACGGCGAAGCTCATTCCTGCGAGACTGACCACGTTTATAGTGCGCCCGAGCGCCTCGAAAACTATGAAAGTCCCTATGACGCTTGACGGTATCGCGATTGCCACGATCATCGTGCTGCTCGCGCTTCTAAGGAAAAGAAGGAGAACCGTTATGGCGAGCACGCCGCCTATAACAAGATTTCCCCTGACGAGCTTTATCGCGTTTTTTATGTAACCGGTCTCTTCGTAGACATTGCGGAGGCGAAGTCCGTTTTCCTTGAGGACGCCCGTATTCAGCTCCTCAACGGCCGCAAAGAGGGCCTCCTTGACATCCATTGAGTTCGCCCCGCTCTCGCGAAGCACGTTAACGGCGATGGCGGGATCTCCGTTCTGCCTTACCGTGTAGCCCGGGTCCTCGTATCCGAGGCGGACAGTGGCAACATCCCTCAGGTAAACGGGAAGGCCGCTTTGCGCGGTAGCCACTACTATGTTCCCTATATCACGCGTGGTCCTGTACTCTCCGACGGTTCGGACTAGATACTGCCTTTTACCTTCGCTAAAGGAACCGGCGCTGAAATTCTCATTCTCCCTGTCAATGGAGGCGGCAAGCTCGGCTATTGTGATATTTCTCTTGGCAAGCGCGGCGGGATCGAAAAGAACCTCTATGAGCCGTTCCCTTCCGCCGAACACGTTTGAAGCCCCGACTCCGGGAACCCTCTCAAGCCTGGTGCGGATTATCTCGTCCGCAAAGTCGTAGTAAAGATTTATATCAGCGGGATTGTCAGGAAGAGGCTTCAGGATAAACCACGCCATGGCGTTTGCCCTGGGATCGACGGTGGTTATCACTGGCCGCTCGGCGTCGTCCGGATATTCTCTTACCTGGTCAAGCCTGTTCGATACCTTGACCACCTTGGAGTCAATGTCGGAGCCGGTTTCAAACTCGAGTATTACCTCGGAGGAGTTCTCCGAACTCTCGCTGTCAAGTCTCCTGAGACCCGTTATTCCCTGAAGCTCGTCTTCCTGCTCGTTTACCACCTCGCTTTCCATCTCAAAGGGGCTTGCGCCCCTCCAGAAAGTGCTCACCGTAACCCTGAGCGTCTCGACGTCCGGGGTAAGCTGAACGGGGATTCTGAAAAGCGAGATAACCCCGAAAATAACGAGGAATATAACGCCGACGGCTACGGTTACGGGGTTTTTTATAGAGGTCTCGACAAGATTCATTGCTCTATGGTGTCGGCAATCCTGACTTTCTGCATGGGCCTGAGTCTCTCGTTTCCTCTCACGACCACGCTCTCGCCCGCGCTTATTCCCCCCTCGACGTGAGTGAAACTCTCATACCAGCCCTTTTCTTTTACCGGTACCGGGTGCGCTAGGCCTTCCCTCACGGCAAAGACCATAGGGCCCTGGGGAGACCTGACTATGGAATCTTTCGGTACGAGCTTTATTTTCTCGGTCTCGCCGATCCTTGCCATGATTACGGCGGAAGCCGAGGATTTTATCGTATGATCCGGATTCTCAAGCACCACCCTTACCGGAAAGGATACGGCTCTCGGGTCCGCGTCCGGGATGACTGAAGAGATTTTCGCGGGAACGGTCAGCAGATCGTGGGAGGGCAGTATGACCTCGACCTCCATGCCCTCTTTTATGTCGTCTATGTACCTCTCGGGCACCCCCGCCATCACCTCTATCGTGTCTATGTCCACAAAAGAGACCACCTGGTCCCCGATACCGAGCCACTGTCCCGCCTGGGCGTGGTGCTTGGTCACGTAGCCGTTATAGGGAGCGGCGATTTTCGACGCCGCGAGATCGTATTCGGCGATTTCGACGCGGCTCTCAAGACTGAGAAGCCCGGCCCGGTCGGATTCCCTCTGGGTCCTTGCCCTGTCAAAATCTCCGTCAGAAATAATGCCCTTGTCGTAAAGCTCTCCCATCCTCGCGAAATCTTTTTCCGAAAGCTCGGCTCTCGCAAGGGCTTCCCTTCTCTCGCTTCTGAGCTGCTCGAGAGCAAGACGGATCTTATCGTTCTTTATCTCGGCGAGGATCTCACCCTTTTTTACGTACTGGCCCTCCTCGGCGTTCATTTTCCCGACGACCCCCTCGACCTCGCTTGATATGACGGATTTCCTCGCGGGAAACGTCGCGCCGACAAGCCTAAGGGGTTTATTTACCTCCCTCTCAACGACCGGGGATACCACCACGGGAGCGTCGGGAGGCTGAGCAGAGGAAAGCCCGGGAAAAAGAAAGACAGCTAAAGAAAGCAAAAAGACTTTTGTTCGCATAAACAAGGCTTTTCTCCCTATATCACAGTATCCCGTTCAGAGTAACCGCGAAGAACCCGCACACATCGTATTCAGAGGCACAGTACGGCATCGGCGCATTTTGAAATCTCCAGAATTATACACAATCAAACGTCCGGCACTTACAGATGCAAAACATCCGCACTCCTCTTCTTGTATTATTATAAATTGTTATTACCTTATAGGCATACAATCCCCAAGGAGATAAAAATGGCATCCGAAAACATAGTCGAAGTAGTAGATTCCGCGTTCGATAAGGAAGTAATGGAAAGCGAAGTTCCCGTTCTGGTCGACTTCTGGGCCCCCTGGTGCGGTCCCTGCAGGGCTCTCTCGCCCGTCATCGAGGAGATTTCCAACGACTATGAAGGCAGCGTGAAGGTGGGAAAGGTGAATGTGGACGAAAATCCCGAGACTACCATGAAATTCCGCATAAGAAGCATTCCTACCCTGATAGTTTTTAAAAACGGCGAGGTCGCCGAGCAGATAGTCGGCGCCGTCCCGAAAAGCGAGATAGAAAAGGTGCTTAACAAGACCCTGGACTGATACACCCGGGGCGCAGGCGCGAGAAAATGGGCAAATACATCATGCTTAGCAACCTCACCGACGAGGGCAGAAGGACCATAAAGATGAGGCCCGAGAGGATAAATGAGGTTAACAGGGAGCTTGAAGAAATGGGCGCCAAGGTGGAAGCCCAGTACGCGGCGCTCGGCTCCTACGACTTCGTGAACATAGTGGAGGCCCCGGATAACGAGACAATCACGAAAATCGTAATAGAACTGGGTTCAAGGGGCACTGTCCACATAGAAACCTTGGCGGCGATCCCAATAGGCGAGTTTGAAGAAAAACTGATAAACGAATAGCCGCTCCTATCCCGGAGCATCAAACGACAATAAACTTTTCACCGATAAGTAAATCATCGTGAAAAACTGAACGGCTTACTCCCGTTTTAGTATATAATTATACAGCACGTCAACGAATCAGAGATTCGGCGATGGCAATACGCATTTCAATTGGAGGTATATGGTCATGGAAAGACTAAGTATTTTGGGTTCCGTGCTGCTTTTGGTCTTTATTGGAATACTCTCTTCGGGCTGCCTTGACGACGAGGATGAGGCAAAAGTTGATTGCGCGGAAGTTTTCTGCATAGGAACACTTCTGGCTGAAGGCGAAGGGTTTAATCAGCCTCTTATAGATGCCGTGGATCTCGCGAAAGACGACATTAACAAGGCTGGGGGGAATATAGAGATCGTAAGCGGAAACTCTTTCCAAGCGGGAGCGGGCGAAGCGGCCGCAAGCGCGATGCAGCTTCTTGAAATGGGTGTCCACGGCATAGTAGGACCTTCATACTCCTCGGACTCCCTAAATGTTTTTCCTTTTCTGGTCGAAAATGAAATAGTCGCCATTTCGCCCTCGGCAACTTCTCCCAGACTTAGCGAAGAAAACAAAAAAGTCGTGGACGGCGGCAACCAGCATTTTTTCTTCAGAGTAGCCCCTTCCGACCTCTTTCAGGCGCCAATACTGGCGAAGCAGTCTCAGGGCAACACGGTTATAGTGAACCGTGAGGACGCATGGGGAACAGCCCTTGCGTCGCTTGTCCAAGAACAAATAATGTCTGACGGCAGGCAGGTCGAGGTCGTTAGCTATGACACCGCCAATTTCCTGGATGACGCTGATGACGCCATGATTTCGGAGGCGGCCGCTGCTGTGGTCTCACGTGTTGAGGCGGCAGTGCAGCGAATCCCGGATGTAGAGTCTATAGTCTTATTTGTTTTCAATAAGGAGGGAGGGAGAATAATCAGAGAGCTTCTGGATTCTTCGGTGATTCCCGAGGAAACCGGATATTACGTCGGGGACGGGCTTGGGTTTGAATCCGCCCTTTTTCCACATGTGGATGAGGAAAACGGTGAGATTGAAGGATTCAAGCAGGTGATTTCAACTCCACCTCCGGGAAAAAGGCTTGAAGAATTTCAAGAGCGGTTCGATTCTAGTGACTTTGCCGCACACGCCTACGACGCGGTGGTCATACTCCGCCTCGCGGCCTTAAGCGCCGGAAGCAGCAATCCCTCCGATTATGTTTCCAAAATCCGGGATGTTACGAGAGAAGGAACAAAGTGCCACAGTTACGCCACCTGCGCCGCGGCGCTTACCGATGAAACCACGGTTAACGACGACATTGACTACGAGGGACTTTCGGGTCCGATCAGTCTCAACAACAATGGAGACATAGAAGACGGACTCTACGCGGTTGACACATACGACGCTCAGGGTGTGCCACAAAAAACATATCTTAATTTTCAAGGCGAAGAAGTGAATACGAATTAACCCCCGAGCGGCAAGCCCGCATGTTCGCCGCGGGCCCGGGAAAATAGCTTCAAGAGGTCGGTTGAAAGCACCTGTTTCAGAAGGTTTCAGGACTATCAGGGATATTCGCCGACCTCTCCTCCCAGATATTTCCAGAAAAGCGTTCTTCGGTATCGGGAACTTTATTTTTGACTAAGGAGCGTATAACCTTAACCAACCCGCGGGAACAACTGTTCACCCGGGAAAACGTACTATGAAAGCGGCCCGTCTTCACGGATTCAAGGACATATTCCACCCCGAAACGGAGAAACTGCGACTCGTAGAGAGCAAAACCAAGGAAGTGTTCGAGCGCTTCGGTTTTTCCGAGATAATCATTCCGATTCTGGAACCGTCCGAGGTCTACTCAACGGGGCTCGGCGACACCACCGACATCGTCCAAAAAGAGATGTACACCTTCGAGACCAAGGGCGGGGAGTGGGTTTCGATGAGACCCGAGGGCACGGCGGGAGTTGTAAGGGCATTTATCGAGAATTCCCTTTACAGAAAATCGCCCGTGACGAAGCTTTACTACTCGGGAGAGATGTTCAGGCACGAAAAACCCCAGGAGGGAAGGCAGAGAAGCTTTAACCAGGTAGGGGCCGAGCTTTTCGGTTCCAGGGACCCGCTTGCGGATTCGGAGATAATCGCGATGCTCTGGCTCGCGATCACGGAACTCGGACTCTCGGATCACGTGGAGCTTGAGCTTAACTCGATAGGAAAGCCCACAGAGCGCGAGCGGTACAAAAAAGCCCTTACGGACTTTCTCTCCCCGAAGAAGGACTCTCTCTGCGAGAACTGCCAGAACCGCCTCGGCACTAATCCCCTCCGCATACTTGACTGCAAGACCCGAATATGCCGAGAGATAACGTCCGAGATTCCCTTCTCGATCCGGGATTATCTCTCTGAGCAAAGCGGTGAGCATCTGGACATACTTACCTCCTCTCTCGGTGAAAAATCCATACCTTACAGGCTTAACCCAAGGATAGTGAGAGGGCTTGACTACTACACGGACACCGTATTCGAGGTGACGACGGACAAGCTCGGTTCCCAGAACGCCGTTGCGGCCGGAGGAAGGTACGACCTTCTGGTGGAGCGGATGGGAGGACCGGAAACTCCCGCGGTGGGCTTCGCGATGGGGCTTGAGAGAATACTGCTTCTGCTTGAGAAAACTAAGACTCGGAGGAACGCTCCGGGGAGAAAACAGCTCGTGTGCGTTATCCATATCGGAGATGAAGCCAGGGGCGAGGCGACGAAAATAGCCGACGACCTGAGGAAAAAGGGGATGCGGGTCGAGACTGAATACGAGAACAAAAGCCTGAAAAGCCAGATGAGAAAAGCGAACAGGACCGGGGCGGCGTATTCCATTATTATCGGAGAGGACGAGCTTCGGAGAGAAGTCTTTTCGCTTCGCAACATGAAAACGGGAGAGGAAAAAACGTTTCCCCTCAAAACACTCGCCGACCTTCGGGGACACGGCGATTTTCGGAAACTTCTCTGATTCGCCCGCGGCGGCGAAATCCCGTTTCCAACCGAAAAACCCATGCTTAGGAACAAAATCTTTTACGGATGGATAATAGTCGTAGCGGGGCACCTGCTCATAACGCTTGACGGAATGGTTCTCTACTCGTTCGGGATATTTCTCCCTTACCTGAACGAAGCTTTCGGTCTTTCAACCGCCGTCGGATCGTCATTTTTCTCCCTGAGATGCGTGTGCATGGCCTTTTCGTTCGTGTTCGCGGGGAGGCTTATAGACACCCACGACGCCAGGTACCTCACCTTCTTCGGAGGACTCATAGGAGCATTCGGCTTTCTTCTCTCCGCTTATGCCCAAACCACCTGGGAACTCTACCTCACCTACAGCGTGATGGTGGGAATAGGAGACGGGTTCCTCTACATACTGCCCGTCACTGTCATAAGCAGGTGGTTCGTTAAGAAAAGGGCGCTTGCCATAGGAATCGCCACGGCGGGGGTTCCTGTAAGCGGTCTGGTGGTAAACCCGCTTACCACCTGGCTCATAGAATCATTCGGTTACGAGCGCGCCCTTGTTTATCTCTCCGTAATTTTTACCGTGATACTTTGTTCCGCGTTCCTGGTGAAAAATCGTCCCGAGGAGATGGGGCTCAGGCCGTACGGAGAGGACTCGGAGGATGCGAGGGATACGGGAGCTTCTGACTGGAGTGCCAAGGAAGCGTTTTCACACTCAAGCTTCTGGCTTATGTACGCCGCCTTCTTCTTCGGGTTTAACACTTTTCTCATCATTATCGTTAACCTTTTCAATTTCTCGGTAGGAGCGGGAATAACGCCGCTTGTGGCGGCCGGGGCACCCGCCTTCATAGGGGTCGGAAGCATTATCGGACGGATTTTCTTCTCGGGAGTGATGACCAACATCCTGAAGGACGTGCGAATACTGTTTGTCTGTTATTTCTTCCAGGCAGCTTCAATAATCCTGATTCTGTCGGTCGTGGAGGTATGGTCGCTTTACCTGTTCGGCTTCATGTTCGGCTTTTTCTACAGCGGGTGGGTGCCGATGTTTCCGACTATACTGGGAAGATTCTACGGCCTTACGTCGCTTGGAAGCATCTTCGGCATTTTCGGCACGGGATTCTCCCTCGCCGCGATCAGCGGTCCCCTCATCTCGGGATTTCTCTTCGACATGACCCAGAGCTACCAGAACTCCCTTATCGTGGCTATGGCGGCGTCTTTCATAACGGCCTTGTTAACGCTTCTTATAAAGACTCCCGTAAAAAAAACTGACAAAATCGCTACTTAGCCGCCCGGTTTTGGTTATATTAGACACTGGGAGAAAAAACCATGTTCGGACTTGGTACGGCTGAATTACTGATAATACTGTTTATCGCCCTCATAGTTCTGGGGCCCAAGGAACTCCCGAAGATGGCGAGAACCCTGGGCAGGGGGATAAGAGAGCTCCAAAGAGCCAAGGATGATCTGACGAAAAACATAGAGTTTGAAGACGATCCGGACGAAAAGACCAAGTCCTAGGCATCCGAAAAAGAGCGCAGATCCCTACTTGTCAAAAGGACTTTCTCTGATAGTATTTAGCCTAATCGTTTTTCCCTTGAGCCCTCTCTATGCCCAAGATAACCATCGACGGAATTGAACTTGATGTGGACGACGGACTGAACGTCATCCAGGCCGCCGCGGTGGCCGGGATAGAGATCCCTCACTTCTGCTATCACCCTTCGCTGAGCGTGGTCGCACAGTGCAGACAATGCCTCGTGGAAGTGGAAGGCGTCCCCAAGGTGCTCCCCGCCTGCAACACGACCGTAAGAGACGGCCTCGTGGTCAAGACGGACACCGAAAAAGCTTTTGAGGCCAGAAAGGCGGCCGTCGAATTCACGCTTATAAACCACCCTCTTGACTGTCCAATATGCGACAAGGGCGGAGAATGTCCGCTCCAGATGACCACTTTCACCCACGGTCCCGGCTACAGCAGGGTCGGCGGTCCCGAGGACAAGAAGGTAAGGCAGAAAAGCTACCTGAGCGACCGCATAATGTACGACGCCAACAGGTGCATCATGTGCACAAGGTGCGTGCGCTTTACGGATGAGGTGACGAAAACCCATGAACTTGGAACCACCGGAAGGGGGTTTCGGAAGAAAATCTCCGTTTTCCCCGGGAAAACACTAGATAACGAGCTTGCCGGAAACGTGATTGACATCTGCCCGGTCGGGGCCTTGCTTCCCAAGGACACGCTTCACGATGAGAGGGTCTGGTACATGGAATTCACGGATTCTGTCTGCTCTCTCTGCAGCACCGGGTGCAACATTACCGTGGGCGTCGACCCAAGGAAAGGAGAGGTCTCCCGCATACGCCCGAGAATAAACGAGGAAGTAAACGGTCACTGGATATGCGATCGGGGAAGATTCGATTACAAGGAGATTCAGGAATCGACCAGGCTTAAGGATCCCATAATGAAAAGCGATAAGGACTACGAGATAGCCTCCTGGGAAAACGCGATTAACGGTATCGGGGCCAGGCTCTCGGGAATGAAGTCGGGCGACGCGAGCGCCTGCGCGATCGCGGGGTCGGCCAGGCTTACAAACGAGGAGATGTTTCTTGTGGCTAAGCTTTCATCCACACTCGGAGACTGCCCGGCAATCTGCGCCACGGGAACCGAGAAAATAGAGAAAAAATTCGACCTCGTAAGCAACGATCCCTATCCAAACAGCGCCGGAGCCAGGAATCTCATGGCACAGGCAAACGGAGACTATACGAAAACTACTATCGACTCGCTTCTTGCCGGCAGAATCGACACTCTGGTCGTCATTGAAGCGGACCTGTTTGAGATGGTCTCAGGCCAAGAGAAAGACGCTCTTTCCCGGGCTCTTGAGAAAATCGGCTTCCTTGCCGTTATCGACTACAAACTCACCGAGACCGCGAGATACGCCCACGTGATACTTCCGGCGGCAAGCTCTTATGAAAAAGACGGGACTTTCACGAACGATGCCGGACGGGTCCAGAAAATAAAAAAGGCCATCTCTCCTCCCGGAAAGGCTAAGCCCGGATGGGAAATACTCTGCATGATCGGGGAGAAGCTCGACAAAGCCCTGTTCAGCTACGGTTCCGCGTCGGACGTGATGGATGACATAAGCCTCAAGACCCCCGGATACGGGGGGATGAGCTACGACGGAGTAGGTACCGTCGGAAAAGTTATTGAACACGGCGCGGGCAGATGACTCCACTCCTAATAACAATAGCGGTCGCGAAGATAGCGCTTGTCTTTTTCGTCGTTCTCACGGTCGTCGCCTATCTCACCTTTACGGAAAGAAGGTTAAGCGCCTTCATACAGGACCGCTACGGACCGAACAGGGTCGGACCCTCTGGGTTTTTGCAGCCCCTCGCAGACGGCATCAAGTTCATCTTCAAAGAAGACATCATTCCCCCGAAAGCGAACAAAACCATGTATATAATGGCCCCGGCGTTCGCGCTCGTCACGGCCCTTGCCGCCCTCGCCGTGATTCCCATAGGAAAGGGGTTTCACACTGATCTCTTCGGGTTTCTTCAGGATCCCGTATTCGTAAGGTTCCAGATAGCCGACTTAAACGTCGGACTTCTCTACGTGCTTGGAATAAGTTCGCTCAGCGTATACGGCGTGGTGCTCGGCGGGTGGGGTTCTAACAGCAAGTACTCTCTTCTCGGGGGCCTCCGGGCCGCTGCGCAGATGATAAGCTACGAACTCGCTCTGGGTCTTTCCATACTGGGGGTAATAGCCATAACGGGTTCGCTTCGACTCGGGGACATAATCGAAGCGCAGGAGACGATGTGGTTTATAATCCCGTCCTTTATAGGATTTGTGGTTTTCGTCATCTCGGCATTCGCCGAGACTAACAGGCTTCCGTTTGATATGCCGGAAGCTGAACCCGAGATAGTCGCCGGCTATCACACCGAATACAGCAGTATCAAATTTGCAATGTTCTTCATGGCTGAATATACTCATATGATAGTTGCTTCGTGCATGATAACTTGTTTGTTTTTGGGTGGTTGGTATCCCTTACCGTTCGGAGGGTGGTTCGGCATTGATATCAACACACACTGGTATCTGCCGCCGGTTGTATTTATCGGCAAAGTCCTTTTCTTACTCTTCCTGTTTATCTGGGTAAGATGGACTTTGCCACGGTTCAGGTACGATCAGGTAATGAGTCTCGGCTGGAAGAGGCTTTTCCCCCTAGCAGTAGCCAATCTGCTCCTCGTAAGTTTTCTTATCGTTTCGGGAGTTCTTTAGTATATAATTCCCGATGGAATAAAGCCTACGCTTCTTGGGAAATTCTATAAAAAGCCATCGCAGCAAGAAGAGCAGCCAAGGTTATCAGATATCCAAGTTGCTTACCCTGAGAGCATTTAATTCAATAAATTCTTTTCTGGGCTCGACCTGATCCCCCATGAGCTTTGCGAATATCTCGTCGGCCTCGACACCATCTTCAACCTGGACCTGTTTTAGTACCCTGTTCTCGGGATTCATGGTCGTTGACCACAGCTGCTCAGGGTTCATCTCTCCGAGACCTTTATATCTCTGTATGAACTGGCCCTTTTTTCCCCTCTCCATAATGAACTCAACAAATTCCTCAAGGCTTCCAACCTCTTTTTCCTCTCCATCATCAACGATATGGCAGGCGGAATCCCAGAGCGGACTGAGAGACTCGGCTAGCTTCCTGAGCTCCCTGAAATCAGGAGAAGCCAGGAAGTTAAAATCAACAAAAGAGGAACTTACCCTTCCGTTTTCCCTGAAATCGTATTCAATGCTGTTTGAATTATGTTCGGTGTCATCCCCAAGCTTCCAGTCAAGATCGACTATTTCAGGATAGTTCTCCTCGAGCCATTCCCTTATCGCAACAAGATGAGTATCCAAAGAGGTTTCGTTGCCGTGCTTGAGGTTGGTCTTGCCGAAATCGGTTCTTCTGGCAAAAGCGTCAACTATTCCTCTGTTTTTCCCCCACCTGCTCATGCGGTCAAGAAGTTTTCCGTACCTGATGGCTTTTTGCACGAGATCGAAAAGCTTTGTTCCCCTGATTTGCTTTGCGTGACCGTTCGTGCCCCCAGAGGCGATTTCAAGGCTTTCGACTCCGAGCTTGACTAAAAACTCCTCGTATTCCTGATCGTCTTTTAGGTAGGTTTCCTTTCTTCCCTTTCTCACTAGGTAAAGAGGCGGCTGGGCGACATACAGATAACCCTTTTCTATCACTTCCCTGAAATAGCGGAAAAACAGCGTGAGAAGAAGGGTTCTTATGTGCGACCCGTCAACATCCGCGTCGGTCATCAGTATTATCTTGTGGTAGCGTATCTTCGATATGTCGAACTCGCCCTCGCCTTCCCCTATTCCGGTACCCAGAACGGTGATCGCGGTACGGATCTCCTCGTTGGCAAGCATCTTGTCAAGCCTAGCCTTTTCGACGTTCAGAATTTTTCCTTTAAGTGGCAAAATGGCCTGATTGAGCCGGTCTCTCGCCTGCTTCGCGGACCCTCCCGCCGATTCTCCCTCAACTATGTAGAGTTCGCTCTTCTCGGGATCGCGCTCCTGGCAGTCAGCCAGTTTCCCGGGAAGCGAGCCGGACTCAAGGGCGCTTTTTCTTCTGGTGAGCTCCTTTGCTTTTCTAGCGGCGTTTCTCGCTCTCGCGGCTTCTATGGTTTTTTCCACGATGCGTCTGGCCACGGCGGGATTTTCTTCAAAGAACACCCGCAGCTTGTCGTTAAGCAGGGACTCGACTATGCCCCTAACTGAAGTGTTTCCGAGCTTCGTTTTGGTCTGGCCTTCAAACTTAGGGTCCGGGATCTTAACGCTAACGACGGCCACAAGGCCCTCTCTCACGTCTTCCCCGGCGATTGCCATCTTGAGGTTCTTTAGAAGATTCTTCTCCTCGGCGTACTTGTTTATTGTCCTCGTAAGTGAGGTGCGAAAGCCCGAAAGATGCGTTCCGCCCTCGATGTTGTTTATGTTGTTCGCATAACAGAATATGGTTTCCCTGTAAGTGTCGTTATACTGCAGGGCGACTTCAATCACGGTCGAGTCTCTCTCGCCAGTGACGTAGATCACCTCGGGATGAAGCGCTTTTCTGTTCTGGTTAAGTTCCTCTACGAAAGCAATTATTCCCCCTTCGTAGAAAAACTCCTGGGACCTCTCCGTCCTTTCGTCATTTAGGGTAATCCGAAGGCCCTTGTTAAGAAAGGCAAGCTCCCTTATCCTGTGGGCGAGTATGTCGTAATTGAACTCACTAACCTCGAATATACCGGAATCGGGCTTGAAATGGATCTTGGTCCCGCTTTTTTTCGTTTTCCCGGTGCTCTTAAGGTCTTTTACCGCCTCTCCCTTTTCATATTCCTGATACCAGACCACCCCTTCCCTCTTGATCTCTATTGAGAGGCTCTCTGAGAGCGCGTTCACCACCGTGACGCCCACGCCGTGGAGCCCTCCCGAAACCTGGTAGACCTTGCTGTCGAACTTCCCTCCGGCGTGGAGCATGGTCATTACGACTTCAACGGCCGGTTTTCCCGTCTCTTCGTGAATGTCGACCGGGATTCCCCTCCCGTCGTCTTCAACCGTGATGCTCTCGTCCACGTGTACGGTAACGGAGATATTGTCACAGAAACCTGCCAGGGATTCGTCAACGCTGTTATCGAGAACCTCGAACACGAGGTGGTGGAATCCCCGGGAATTGGTATCCCCTATGTACATGTCAGGGCGTTTTCTTACGGCTTCTAGGCCCGGAAGAACCTTTATCTGCTCGGCCGTGTAATCATCGCCGGAGCCGTTATCCTGCCGCAATTCACCCATTATTTCGGATTCTTGAGACTCGCTCAAAACAAGTACCTCCCGGTTAGAGATATTGTGTTTATTATGATACCTGAAAAAAAGAAAAAAGTCCGTAATATCCGGCAGTTTACGTAAAAATCAGGATTTTTGGGATTTATATCCATGCCTGCCCGTGTCAGGAAGGAAAAATCAGATTTCGGATTTGATCCGGAAAGCATCAAAGCCGACATAAGGCTTCTTGAAGTCGGACGGATTTTAAGCTACCGCTTCTATGGCTTCGGAGCAGGAATCAAGCACCGGCATGATCCGGTCAAAGCACGTGATCTCGAATATTTCTCTCATAGGTCCGGACAGGCAGCATACCGCGAATTTCGTCTTGTTCTCCTGCTGCCTTTTGGCGACAAGCAGGATCGAGCGCAGTCCCGTGCTGTTGATGTAGGTCAACCCTTCGAGGTCCAGAACTATAGGGAGGTACTGCCCCTCGATTTCCTGGAATATCGCGCGGTGAAATTCCCGTCCGCTCAGGCCTTTGATCTCGCCGGATACGCTTATTACCAGAACTCCTTTGGACTGATCGACCTGGATTTTAACTTCTTTGTCGCTCATTTGAGGCGCTTCTCTATGCTGTCGGGACGCTGCGGTATTGTCTCGAACTCGCTCCGTAGGGAATACGTTAAGCCCACCTCCATATTCTATCACACTTTTGGGCAGTGAAGTATATAAATTCCGAACTTTTCAGTAGATTGCAGGCCCAATCGGTCTCTCGTCGACAGAATTGCTTTCCAGGATTCCCTATGCTTGTGAAATTTTCGGATGCGTGATGCCGGTCTGTTTCTGGTATTTTCCCTTCTTGTCCGCGTAGGAGATCTGGCATTCCTCATCACCTTCAAAAAAGAGCACCTGGGCGATCCCCTCGTTTGAATATATCTTTGCGGGAATGGGGGTCGTATTCGAGATCTCAAGCGTCACGTATCCCTCCCACTCGGGCTCAAAAGGCGTGACGTTCACGATTATTCCGCACCTTGCGTAAGTGGATTTACCGACGCACACGGTAACGGTGCTCCTGGGTATCCTGAAATACTCGACGGTCTTTGCAAGCGCGAAGGAGTTCGGGGGGATTATGCAGTAATCGTTCTCTATCTCCACAAAGGAGTTGGGATCAAAATTCTTCGGGTCAACAACTGCGCTGTGCAGGTTCGTGAACACCTTGAACTCATTGCTTACCCTTATATCGTAGCCGTAGGAGGAAAGGCCGTACGATATAACGCCCTTGCTTACCTGTCCTTCAACAAAAGGATCTATCATCTTGTGTTCAAGCGACATTTTTCTTATCCAGTGATCAGGTTTAATTCCCATCGGTGTTCTCCTTTCTGTTCTATCGAATCTTGTTTAATATCTGATTCGTAATGTTCTCATATAAAAGATATTTTTTAACTTAAAAAATATTATCAATCTGGTAGTTTTTATCCGGCAAAATGAAGCGAACCGTAAAAAACGGTGCCCCGTTTCCGACGGCAACCCCGCAAGAAATTATACGAACTGCCTCAAAAACCTTACGTCGTTCTCAAAGAAAAGCCTTATGTCGTTTATCCCGTACTTAAGCATGGCGATTCTCTCAACCCCCATGCCGAAGGCGAAACCCGAATAGATGTCAGTGTTGTAGTTAACGCTTGAGAAAACCGCGGGATCAACCATTCCGCACCCCATTATTTCAAGCCAGCCTGTACCCTTGCACACCCTGCATCCGTTGCCGGAGCATATCTGGCACTCTATGTCCACCTCGGCGCTTGGCTCGGTGAAGGGGAAAAAGCTCGGGCGGAACCTTACGTTCGTATTGTCGCCGAAAGTGAGCTTGACGAACTGAATGATGACGGACTTCAGATTTCCGAAAGTTATGCCCTTGTCGACCAGAAGACCCTCTATCTGGTGGAACATGGGAGTGTGGGAAACGTCGCTGTCGCAGCGGTAGACCTTTCCCGGAGCTATTATCTTCACCGGAGGCTGCTGGGTCTGCATGATCCGTATCTGCACCGGCGAGGTATGGGTTCTTAGCACCATGTCGTCTGTTATGTAGAAAGTGTCCTGCATGTCCCTTGCGGGATGGTTTTTCGGTATGTTAAGCGCCTCGAAATTGTAGTAGTCAAGCTCGACCTCGGGACCCTCGGCGACTTCAAACCCCATCCTCTCGAAATCATAGACTATGCGCTCCATCACCTGGGTTATGGGATGCTTGGCCCCTACCGGCATTCCACGCCCCGGGAGGGTGAAGTCGGTTGCCTCCTCAAGCAGCTTTTCATCCATCGCTCTGCGCTTTATCTCGTCGGATTTTCTGTCGATCAGCTCCTCGATCTCCCCTTTGGCTCCGTTTATTAAAATTCCCGCCTCGCGGCGCTCGGAAGCGGGAAGGTCCTTCATGGATTTCAGAAGCTGCGTCAGAGACCCTTTCTTGCCGACGTAGCTTGCCTTTACCCTCACAAGATCGGCCTCCGTAGAGACCCCCTCAAGGTCAGAATCTATCTGGTTTCTTATCTGCTGAAGCGTTTCTTCCATGATGTGCCCGGGCTGTGTGTTTTCAGAAGCAGAACGGGAAATATTTAACTGTTATGGAGCTGATTATCAAAGCGAGAAACTCACCCGTGCGGAGTGCGCAGAAAGCGGTTTCTATCCGGCTTCCTTTCTCTTTCTCCAGTAGACCACGAAGGCGCTTGCCACGAAAATCGAGGAGTAGGTTCCTATAACGACCCCCACCATAAGGGTGAACGCGAAATCGTGTATCACCGAACCCCCCAGGAAAAAGAGCGGGAGGAGCACTATGAACACCGTTATAGCGGTAAGCAGGGTACGCGAGAGCGTCTGGCTTATTCCATCGTTAATAAGCTCCCTGAACCCTTTTTCGGGGAAATTCCCCATGTTCTCCCTTATCCTGTCAAATATGACGATCGTGTCGTTAACCGAGTAACCTATCACGGTCAGAAGCGCGGCCACGATCGCAAGGGTGAACTCCTTGTCGGCGAGCGATATGGCCCCGACGGTTATAAGTGTGTCGTGAATAAGGGCGATGACCGCCCCCACGGCAAAACCGAATTCAAACCTGACCACCAGGTAGGCAAGTATGCCGACGCACGCAATCAGTATGGATAAAAGGGCCTTGGTTATGAGCTCCTTCCCCACCCTGGGACCTATGTAGTCTATTCTCTGAATGGAGGCTCCCTCAAAATTCTCCGACGTTGCGAAGAGTTCCTCGAGTTTTTTCTGAAAATCGCTTATCTGGTCAAAGGTCGCAAGTTCCGGAGCGAACTGTATGAGGTGCTCGTTGTCGCCCGGAAGGCCGAAGCGCTGAACCGATTCCGAGGGAAAGCCGTTCTCGGCAAGCGCGCTTTTCAGAACTTCGCCCTCAAGGCTCTTTGCGAGCTTTATATGTATCTCCGTTCCGCCCGTGAACTCTACTCCCCAGTTAGGGCCCTGATGATACAGCAGGGAAGCGATGGAAATAACCGCAAGCGCGATGGAAATACGCATCGCGCCCCCCATCTTGTCCACGAAATCGTAGCTCAGTCTTCCTATAATCCGCATTCGCGCACCCTCAGATACTTACCTCGGTCAGTTTTTTGTCCCTGTACAGCATGTTCGTAAATACTCTCGCCACAATCAGGTTGCTGAAAACGGTCGACACTATTCCGATTGAAAGCGTTGCGGCGAAGCCCTTCACGGGGCCGGTACCCAGCCAGAAAAGTATGAGCGCCGTAAGAAGCGTCGTGACGTTCGCGTCAAGTATGGTCCAGACGGATCTTGCGTATCCCGTTTCAATGGAGTGAACCGCGGTTTTACCCGCAACAAGCTCCTCTTTTATCCTCTCGAATATGATGATGTTTCCGTCAACCGCCATGCCGAGCGTTAAAACGAGTCCCGCTATGCCGGGAAGCGTAAGCGTAACGCCGAAAGCGGAGAGAAAACCCATTATGAAAAGTATGTTGAGCACTAGGGCGGCGTTCGCCACAACGCCCTGGAGCCTGTAGAAAAAGACCATGAACACCAGAACGAGTATGCCGCCGACTATCATGGAGAATCTCCCCTTCTCTATCGAGTCCTGCCCCAGGGAAGGACCCACGGTCCTTTCCTGCTCAACCCTCACGGGAACCGGAAGGGAGCCCGACCTCAGGATAAGCGCGAGGTCCTTTGCCTCCTCCGTCGTGAAGGTCCCGGTTATCGTGCCCTGGTAGGTTATCTTGTCCTGGATTGTGGGAGCCGACTTTATCACGCCGTCAAGAACTATCGCCAGGCGTTCGCCGATGTTGGACTCGGTAAGCTTTCCGAACTTGCTCGCGCCCTCCCCCCTGAACGTGAATCCGACCGCCGGGTTTCCGTAATTGTCAAAGGTTATCCGGGCATCCGAGATATATTCCCCCGTCACGCTCGCTAGCCTCTCGGTCAGAAAGAACTTTTCGTTCTCGTTCCCCGTGTCTCCCTCGTGGATGGCGAGGCCTTTTTCCGTTACCTGCTTTTCGGTCCCGGCTTCGGCGGCGGCAATGAGGTTCTCCCGCGTCGCCCCGACGGCTCTTACGATCTTGAATTCCAAAACGGCCGTCTTTTTGATCAGGTTAACTATTCTCTGCCTGTCTTTTTTGGAAGCTCCCGGCACCTGCACCAGGATCCTGTCGTCGCCTGATTTCTGTATGCTCGGCTCGACAAGGCCGAAATCCTTGACGCGGTTCTCTATTATGTGGCGAACCCGCTCTATTGAGTTTTGCTCAAGCTCGTCCACGTAGGACGATTTTATCGAGAGCCTTACGAGAAAGCCGTCGGAACCTATATCCGCCACCTCTTCAAACTCGTCGCGCGCGATCTCAAGCGCCTTATCCATGTCCGCGCCCGGGAAAAGACCGATCGTGAGGGTTCCGTCCGAAACAGAGGAGTTCTTGACGAGAATCCTCCCCTCCCTGAATTTCGATACGAGCGCCTCCTCGACTATGAGCATTTCCTGCTCCACGCCCTCTTCGGTCTCTACTCCCAGAAGAAGAAATATCCCTCCCTCAAGATCAAGCCCGAGGCTTATGCCCTTGCTTGAGAAAACCTTCCCCCACCAGGAAGGAAGCTTGTCGCCCATGAAGGTAGGCGTAAGGAGTATTACGCAGAGAAAGGAGAAAAGAGCGATAACGGTAATCCAAAGACGGGACACGCCTTTCATCTAATCAGCCGCCCCCTTTGGATTTGCCTTCAGCGGCCCCGGAATCGATCTTCTCCGAGATTCCGGAGCGGACCATTTTTATGTTGATGCCTTTGGCTATCTCGACCGTGAGGTCGTCCCCGTCGACGTTTATCACCCTGCCGTATATGCCCCCTGTGGTGACAACGCCGTCGCCTCTTTTTACCTCGGCGAGCATCTTCTTGCGCTCACGGCTCTGGCGCTGCTGGGGTCTTATGATAAGAAAGTAAAAAAGAGCGAATATCAAAACGAACGGGAGTATGGCCGAGAACGGCGTTCCCCCCGCCCCTCCCTGCCCGGTCCCGGGAGGCATGCATGATAAAAGAAAAAGGGCTGAAGTGGCTAGAAAAGCTAGTTTTTTCAATTACTGTTCCTCCTCAGCATCGCTGAGTTCCGAGCACAACTGCCTGAAGGTGCCGGTTTTTATCGATTCTCTTATTCTTCTCATCAGTTCGGAGTAATAATAGAGGTTATGAAGGGTCAGCAGCTGAAGAGAGAGAATCTCCCCGGCCATGAATATATGCCTCAGATACGACCTTGAAAAATTTTCGCACGTGTAGCAGCCGCAATCCTCATCAAGAGGCGAGCTGTCGTACGCGTAACGGGAGTTTTTTATAACCACTTTTCCCCGGCTTGTAAAGAGAGTGCCGTTGCGGGCGTTTCGGGTGGGGATGACGCAGTCGAAAAGATCGACCCCGAGAGCTACCGCCCTCACTATGTCGCTCGGATTTCCGATGCCCATGAGGTAGCGGAGCCTGTCCTCGGGCAGGAGCCCGGCGCAGAGTTCCGTAATCTCGAAAGTCGCCCCGCTTGGCTCGCCGACTCCGAGCCCGCCTATCGAGTAGCCGTCAAACCCTATGTCCACAAGCTCCCTCGCCGAACGCGCCCGAAGGTCCTCGTACACCCCTCCCTGCACGATGCCGAAAAGGGCTCTTGAGGGATCCCGCCGCGCTTGCTTGCAAAGCCCCGCCCAGCGCGTCGTGAGAGAAACCGACTCCTCCATGTACTCGTAGGGGGAATCATGGGCCGGGCATTCGTCAAAACACATCATAATGTCCGATCCCAGGTCCTCCTGAACGGCTATCGAGACCTCGGGGGAGAAGAAATGCTCGCTTCCGTCTATGTGGGAACGGAAGGAGACTCCGTCTTCCGTTATCTTCCTGCTTTTCGCGAGGCTCAGGACCTGATAGCCGCCGCTGTCGGTGACGATCGCGCCGTCCCACGACATGTAGCGGTGAAGTCCGCCGAGAGAGCTTATTATGTCAGTTCCGGGCCTCAGGTAGAGATGGTAGGCGTTTGCGATAAGAACCCTGAAACCGAGGCGGCGCAGATCAAGGGGCGTTATGGCCTTGCCGGCCCCCTGGGTCGCCACGGGCATGAAAGCCGGAGTCTCTATGGTTTCCCGGGAAGTGCGGATTTCCCCCAGCCTGGCGGAACCGCCCCCTTCCTTTTCGATAAGCCTGAACTTGTACATGGTGGATAAACGCGGCGGGATCAGAATCCGAGCACGTCCCTCATCGCGTAGATTCCCGGAGGTTTCCCCGGAATCCATTTCGCCGCGCGAAGCGCCCCCGCCGAGAAGTTCTCCCTGGTAGTCGCCTTGTGAGTAAGCTCCACTCTCTCTCCGTCGCCGAGGAACATGACGGTGTGGTCCCCTATCACGTCCCCTCCGCGAAGCGTCTGGATACCTATCTCCCCCTTCTTTCTCGCCCCTATCCGCCCGTGTCTTTCGTATCTCGCCACGTCTCCGAGTTCTGACCCGAGGCCCGAGGCGACCGCTTCCCCAAGCGCGATTGCCGTTCCGCTCGGAGAATCGGCTTTCCCCCTGTGATGGGTCTCGAAGACCTCGGCATCGTAGCTCTCTCCAAGGTGAGAGGCCACCTGCCTCGATATTTCGATAAGAATATTGACGCCGACGCTCATATTGGGAGCAAAAACGCACGGTATCTGCTCAAGCAGCCCAAGGAGATCTTCTCTCTGCTCCGGCGCAAAGCCCGTCGTTCCTATGATCATCGATTTTCCGTTTCGCACCGAATATTCGGCGTGGGCAAGGGTCGCCTCGGGAACGGTGAAGTCAATTATCACGTCCGCGTCCCGGGCCGCCTCTTCAACGCTGTCACTAACGCTCACTTCCGACCCCGCACCCGCGATAAGATCCCCGAGACCGAAACCGACCGAAACGTGCCCCGGCGCCTCAGACGCCCCCACAAGCTCAATATCCCCGTCCGCAATCGCAAGCGAAGCCACGCTCGTTCCCATGCGCCCGCAAACCCCGACTACCGCAACTTTTATCACCCTACACTCCTCCGTCTCCGCTTTCACCCTCCGGCCCGTAACTGCAGTTCTCAATGCATTCGTCCTTTATTATTTTCCACTCTTTTTCGGGTATTGAAAGATCGTAGCGGTTTGTGTATCTGGCCCTCTGACGCTTGTCTCCATCCGGTTCCCTGTAGTCAACCTCCACTTCCGCGACCACTATGGCGGTGTCCTTGAAAAGCTGGGTCGCCAGCACCCTGTAGTCAACTATCCTGATGTCATAGCGCTCGTAAAGAAGCTCGAACCTGCTCACGTAACCCTCGCGGTCCGAACTGAATATATGCACCTTGTCGTAAGCGGATTCAAAGTTCCGCTCCTTAAGCGCCTCGAGAAAAGAGTTAACGACACTGGTGGCTGAAATCTTCGGCTGCGGCCTTCTTTGGTCCTGACTTCGCACCGGAATGGCGCAGGAGACAAAAAGAAGCAGCAATGGCAGAACGAAAAGATGAGCTTTTCTCATGGAGCGGAAAATGGGGATCCTTTGAATGATCTAAGAAGTTAAACGAGAAAAATGGTACAGGCAAGTTCCGAGAACATATGGCGCGGTTTTCTTTCCTCCCCCGGCGGCGGTTGCGAATTGGAAGCCGTTGCGGGTATTCTGCTTGAGAAAAAAAGAAAAACGGATACCGAAAAGGAAAGAAGCACATTATGAAAAGCATGACCGGTTTCGCGGAATCATCAGTAAACACCGAGGTTGGAAAGATCACGGTGGATATACGCTCGGAGAACCACAGGTTCCTTGACGTCAATGCCAGCGTCCCCGAATCGTTTCTCCAGATGGAAACCGCCATTGAAGAGAGACTGAAAAACTCGATTCAGAGGGGGAAACTCCGCCTCAGGCTTTCCGTGCAGACAAACAGAAAGGAAAGACAGCGTCTGTCCGAGAAGGTGCTTCGGGAAAACCACAGTTCCCTTAAAAGAATCAATTCCGCCCTGGGACTTAAAACGGAAATAGGAATCGAGCACCTGCTCATGATGGAGAACTCTTTTGAAAGCCAAGTCGGACCGGAGGTCTCAAAGGAGACACAAGCCAGGATCAGGGAAGCAATCATAAAAGCTCTCGCAAAGTTCAACAGGAGCCGGGAAGCCGAGGGGCAGAAGCTTGAGAAAGCGATACTCGGGCGTCTGGAAATCATAAGAAAAACGGTTGACGGCGTAAAGAAAAGACGAAAGGAATTCGTAAAGAAATCCGAGAAAAAAACAAAGGAGAAGATCGAGAAAATCTTCTCCTCAAGGCACAAGAACGACCCCCTCATCTCCCAGGAAGCCGCGGCCATAGTGACGGAAAAAAGCGAGATCGACGAAGAAATCGTGAGGCTCGAGGCTCATATCTCAAAGTTCAGGAAAACCGCCAAGAAAAAGGGGCCCGTGGGAAAGGAGCTTGATTTCCTGGTCCAGGAGATGAACAGGGAAGCGGGAACGATATCGGCAAAATGCAAGGACGCCGGAATCTCCCACCTCACCATAAACATACGTCTTGAACTCGAGAAAATACGGGAGCAGGTTCAGAATATAGAGTAAGACTTGCTGGTCACCGCGGCCGACAACGGTTGCGGGCGGGGTTATTTCTTATCTCTCATAAACGCTTACCACCGGTCTGACCTTCGTTTTCCGGAGCGCCTGACGCTCAAGCTTCGTCCGCAAATAAGCAGCAGAAGGGTCACCGTCTTTTTTTTTATCTCCTGCTTGCGGGTTTTATTCTCGATGCTGCTGCATTCCTTGCACCGGCTTGAAAGGCCTACCGACCTGCAGCGGTCGGAATAGAATTCCGACACGGGAAGTTTTCGCCAACACCAGGAACAAACGTGATGGCCGCTGGCTTTACGAGGATATTTGCGCCTCTCCCGCCGGTTTCTTTTTTTTGACCACCTGTTGTTGCGCAACGGCGGCGCCTCGGGGTTCGTGTTGATCTGCCTCCCCTCAACGTATCTGTTTATAGGTTTTTCAAGCCGCATGATCTGTTTTTTCTCTTCCCGGTCCGCAATCTCCTGCTTGCGGTGACGCGAGAGAACTTCCACAGTCGGCTCCATTATCAGAAGCTTGCGGTATAAAATCCAGTTGCATGGATTCGACCACCGATGTTGCCCGAGTCGGTAGGAGACCGGTCGTTTTGTCTGCCCTACGTAAGCTGACCCGTCCGGGAAGCTGATTTTATATATCCGTATAATTTTGCCTATCCTAGGCTGTGGTTTTTTCATGGGCAGGCACTATAACGATTTATCAATGATTTTAATATGATACGAAACGGTAAGTCCTTAATGGAAGACCGCCTATAAGTCACCGGCCCTAACTAGCCGATAATGCTCCAAAAACCGCCGCGGGGCGCTTTTTCAAAAAAGATGTTTCAGGTCCGCAGAATATTTTTCGGCTTCTATACAGACCCGGAGCGAAGGACTTTGAAAAAACGGATCAGGCATGTTATAGTTCCCCCCTCATTTGAAAAACAGTGAATCCTACAAGGGAGAACCGGAAAAATAAGCATCCTCGTAAATAAAGACTCAAAAGTCCTCGTGCAGGGGATAACGGGAAGTGCCGGGCTTTTCCACGCGACCCAGTGCCGGGAGTACGGAACCGACGTCGTCGGCGGTGTCACTCCGGGAAAAGGCGGTAGCAGCGTAGAGGGATTTCCGGTTTTCGACACCATGGACGAAGCGGTGCGGGAAACCGGGGCGAACGTGTCCCTGGTGTTCGTTCCTGCGGCGTTCGCGATGGATTCGATGCTTGAGGCGCTTGATTCTGGAGTTGAGCTTGTAATCTGCATAACCGAGGGAATACCCACCCTCGACGTTGTAAGGGTAAAGGAGTCCATGAGAGGCTCTGACTCAAGGCTCGTGGGGCCCAACTGCCCGGGTGTTATAACCCCCGGAGAAGCCAAGGTGGGAATAATGCCGGGCTACATTCATAAACCCGGAAGAGTGGGGATAATCTCAAGAAGCGGAACCCTTACCTACGAGGCTGTCTGGCAGCTTACCAACCTCGGCATAGGACAGTCGACCTGCATGGGCATAGGCGGCGACCCCGTTATCGGAACCACGTTCATTGACGCCCTCTCCCTCTTTGAGAACGACCCGGACACAGACGCGGTGGTAATGATAGGGGAAATCGGGGGTTCCGACGAAGAAGAGGCGGCGGAATACATAAGCCAGAGCTTCACGAAGCCCATAGCCGCGTTCATCGCGGGAGCCACGGCGCCCAAGGGAAAAAGAATGGGTCACGCGGGAGCCATAATTTCCGGGAGTTCGGGAAGCGCCGAAGACAAGTTCCAGGCGCTTGAGCGCGCCGGAGTCACCACCTGCAAGAGCCCGGCCGAGATGGGAGAAGCGCTCAAAAGCGCGATCTCGTAACGCCCCCAGGCCCAACGGCCGCTGCGAATCCCGCTCCTCACACGGGCAATCCTTAAATTGGTTATTATTTCCCCGTATGGAGCTAAAACTTTTCGAACTCGAGATCTTCAACAATCTCCTCGGAACAATCGCCGAGGAAATGGGTTCTGTCCTCGTAAGAGCGGGATTCTCTCCCAACATAAAGGAAAGAAGGGACCTCTCCTGCGCCATATTCAACTCGGACGGAGATATGATCGCGCAGGCGGCCCACATCCCCATACACCTCGGGTCAATGTCGTTTGCCGCGAGGTCGGTAGCGACGGAAAACCTGTCCCAGGGAGATGTCTTCATCCTTAACGACCCTTTCCGCGGCGGAACGCATCTTCCGGATGTAACCTGCGTCGCTCCAGTGTTCATTGACGGGAAACCCGAGTTCCTGCTCGCCTCGCGCGCCCACCACGCGGACATAGGAGGCGACACTCCGGGGTCCCTGCCGCTTTCGACGACGATACACGAAGAGGGGATCATAATATCCCCGACGAGGATACGGGAAGAAGGAGTGCTGCGTGAAGCCCTGCTCCAGGAGATAATTCGCTCAACCAGGGATCATGAGGAAAGAGAGGGGGATCTTCGGGCGCAGATAGCCGCGCTTGACACCGGGGAAAAAAGGATGCGGGAGCTTCTGGAAAAGTATTCCCTCGAGAAAATAAACCATGCGGCTTCCGGGCTTCTTGACTACGGGGAGAGGCTCGTTAGAAAAGCCATAGAGAAAATACCGGACGGGGATTACGTCTTTACCGACTATCTTGAAGACGACGGAGCGGGAACAAGGGACATACCGATAAAGGCAAGAATAAAAATAGACGGAAACTCAGCGACCGTGGATTTCAGGGGGAGTTCAAAGAAGGTAAAAGGATGTCTTAACGCTCCCCTGAGCGTAACGACCTCCGCGGTTCTGTACTGTTTTCAGTGCCTCTCGGGCGAAGACACGCCTCTTAACTCGGGGACGCTCAGGCCCATTGAAATCAGAGTCGACGAGGACTCGATTCTTAACGCCAAGTACCCGAGCGCGGTCGTCGGCGGAAACGTCGAGACGTCCCAGAGGATAGTTGACGTGGTGTTCGGAGCGCTCGCGGAGGCAATACCCGAAACGATACAGGCGGCAAGCGCGGGAACGATGAGCAACCTCGCGTTCGGTTCGCCGCAAGACGCGCCTTCCGATGCCTCCTACGCCTACTACGAAACGATAGCCGGAGGAATGGGAGGGAGGTCGGGCGCGGGAGGAGCAAACTCGGTGCACACGCACATGACAAACACGCTCAACACCCCCGTTGAGGCAATCGAGAGGGAGCTCCCCGTAATGGTGGAGTCATACTCCGTAAGAAAGGGATCAGGAGGCGCGGGCAGGTTCCCGGGCGGGGACGGAATCACAAGGCAGTACAGGTTCCTTGAGGACTCACATGTCTCCCTCATAACCGAAAGAAGGGAAAGGCGGCCTTGGGGAGCCCGGGGCGGAGAAGACGGAGCGAGCGGTAAGAACACGCTTGTGTCGGGTGGGGAAGAGAAAAAGCTGCCCGCGAAATGCTCTATCGCGGTAAAGGGCGGAGAAGCTGTAAGGATCGAGACTCCGGGAGGGGGAGGATGGGGAGTGCCCGATCCGGCCAATTTTTTCACTATCGACGCCCACCAGGACATAGCCTTTCACGTGCGCCACTACAAAAGGGATTTTGAGAATCCCGAGGTTCCCTGCATGATAACACTGCCGGGACTAAGGCAGAGCGGAGCAAGGGTCGTTTTCAACACCATCTTCATTCACCCAAAGCATAAACCCGAGGGTTCAGTAACCGAAGCCATGGCCCAGCTTGACGTATACGACGACATATACAGAGAACACTCAGAAAGCGTTTTTCAGATAAGAAACAGACGGGACATAGACAGACTTCATGAGGAAGAGAAAATCGGGTTTTTCACCCTCATGGAAGGAGCGGACCCCGTCTTGAACCCGGAACATCTTCTTGAATACCAAAAAAGGGGCGTCCGGGCGGTCGGACTCTCCTGGAACAACAGGAACATCTACGCTTCCGGACCCGAGAGCAAAGAAGGGCTCTCCGAGAAGGGAAAAGAGCTTCTCCGGCAGATGAACGCTCTGGGTATTACCCTTGATCTCTCCCACCTGAACGAGAAATGTTTCTGGGAAAGCGTGGAGCTCACCGAACTCATACCCGTGGCGACCCACTCGAATTCAAGAGCGCTTGTTGATCATCCAAGAAACCTGCGTGACGAGCAGCTTCGCGCAATTTCCGAAAGAGGCGGAGTGACCGGGGTCGTTTTCTACGGAAAATTCCTAAGGCAAGGAAATGGTCTGGCCACCCTTGAAGACATCTACGCCCATATAGATCACATCATAAACATCTGTGGCGAAGATCACGTGGGAGTGGGAACCGACATGGACGGAGCCCCCCTAAAGGATTTCCCCGAGGAGATGAGACATATATCAAAGCTTCCCGCACTCTCCGAGTATCTTCTCGGCAAAGGGTATCCGAGGAGGGTTGTGGAGAAAATAATGGGAATGAATTTCCTTCGGGTAATAAAAACGAATATCGAAAAAACCCCGGACGACATCGAGTGACGTGTCGCCGACGCTTCTGTTATCCAGAGCGAATCCTTACCGATTTTCCTCGTAAAGAGACAACAAAACGCTTACGGAAAAAACGTCAGCCCAGGTTTATCTTGTACCTTCCAGGGCCGGTAGCCATTAACGCCACATAGACGAAAAGATACTCAATCGCGTTTGAAGCCCCTTGCCATCCCGCCGCGGGTGACCCTTCCGGAAGATACAGGTGGAAGAGAACCGCCACGATCATATTAACGGTCAGAAGAAAAGTCGCGGGTATAAAGAAAATCCCCGCAATTATGAACGCCGAGCAGAAAAACTCGGCAAAAGCCGCCATGAAACCCCAGAAAACCGGGAAAAAATCAATGCCGAAGGTCTGTAGTGACCCTCCGATTTTAGCCCATCTCTCGGGTCCCCCGATCAACTTCCCATAGCCGTGGAAAATCAGCATCGAGAAGCCGAGACCCACTCTGAGCAGAAAAATTCCTAGGTCAGCATCCCTATTTCTGCCGTGATGTAACATACTGTCAACTATAATATCCTAAGCAGCACTGTCAGACAAGGTCTTCTCCGCCGTCAACCCCTATCACGTTGCCGGTGATCCAGGATGCCTCGTCAACGGAGAGAAGCACAATGGCCTTTGCCACGTCCTCGGTGGTCGTCAATCTTCCCGAAGGGTTCGCCCGGAGAGCGTGGTCGATTAGTTTGTCGTTTTCCGGAATCTTCCTCAGCGCGGGAGTGTCGGTTACTCCTGCCATTATTGAGTTCGCGGTAATTCCTCGGGGCGCGAGTTCAACGGCAAGCTGCCGTACGTGAGCCTCTATGGCCGCCTTGGCCGACGATACCGCACCGTATGTGGGCCAGACCTTGTGACTCCCCGCACTCGTCATGGCGAATATTCTCCCGCCCTCGCCCATTATTCCTTCCATGACAAGGTCCTGCGCCCAGTAGACGATGCTGTGGGCCATCACGTCAAGCGTCATGTCGATGTTCCTGGTGTTAAGAACGTCTTTGCGTTCATCCGCGACGTAGCGTTTGAGCGTTCCGAAGGCTACGGAGTGTATCATTACCTTTACCCGTGAGCCGTCTTGTCCCACCACGTCTTTTATATCCGCGATAACCTCCTGCCTTTTCTCGGCGTCGGCCACGTTCACGTTATAGAATTTCACTTGGCTTCCCGTGCTTCTTATCTCGTCCACTATCCCCTCTACCTTCGCCATGGTGCCCCTTCGGTCAAGGTGCACGCCGAAGATATTCATTCCACAGCGCGCAAGCTCAAGACTGCAGGCCTCTCCGAAGCCGCTTGAAGAACCGAGCACCAGAGCCCAACTGCCCTTAAGAGAATTTTCAAACAATCTGCTTCACTCCTTACGTATGGAAATTAGGGGTGGAATCGTACATGATTTCCCCTCTTTTTTCTAACATCGAAAAGATTACGGCGATCCGTCGTCCGTCTCCTTGCCCTGGGAAACGGCGTATCCCGAAAGCCGGGATTTTTCGGAGATATCCGGGGGAAGCTCTTTCGAGGTTTTAATTCCCAACTCCCTGAGATCTGAAGCTCTTTTCACCAGGTTGCCCCTCCCGTCGCGAAGGCTGCCCATCGCCTTTTGATAAGCCTGATCGGACTGTTCTATGCGCTTTCCGACTTCCTCAAGATGCTCAACGAAAGTCACGAACTTGTCGTACATCTTCCCGGCGCTTTCGGCTATCTCCCTGGCGTTTGCGTTCTGGTACTCGAACTGCCAGATGCTGTGTATGGTTCTCAGCGTCGCGAGAAGGGTCGAGGGACAGACGACTATCACGTTTTTCTCGAAAGCCTCCGCATAAATATCCCTCTCCGTCTCTATGGCCAGCATGAAAGCCGACTCGAGCGGAACGAACATCAAAACGTAGTTAAGGCTCGTTATTTCGGGGATATCCTCGTATCTTTTGTCGCTGAGTTCCTTTATGTGGTTTCGAAACGAAAGAATGTGCTCCTTCAGGTGATCTTTCCTCTCCTCCTCATCCTCACAGGAGACATATCTCTCGTAAGCCGTAAGGGAAACCTTGGAGTCGATTATAACGTCTTTTCCCTCGGGGAGATGAACAATCACGTCAGGTCGGAGGGTATTACCGTTGCCCCCCTTGTAGCTTGACTGGGAATGATACTCCCTGCCCTCGGAAAGGCCCGACATCTCAAGCGCCCTCTCAAGCACTATTTCCCCCCAAGCGCCCTGGGCCTGCGATTCTCCCTTGAGAGCGGTAGTGAGATTGAGAGCTTCCTGGCTCATCTGCTCACCCAGGTTCTTAAGATTCTCTATGTGGGCTTTAAGAGATGCCCTGTCGGTGCTTGCCTCTTTGTGGGTATCGGTGACTTTCTTCTCAAAATCCTTTATCTGCTCGCGGAGGGGATTCAGCAGGGTTTCCATGTCCGTCTTGTTTTTGTCGGTGAATTTCTTGGTCGTATCCTCGAAAATCCTGTTTCCTAGGTTCTCGAACTCGTCACCGAGTCTTTTTTTCGCTTCATCCAGAATGGTCAGTTTTTCCTCAAAGCCTTTTCTTTCCTGCTCCACGGTCGCACTGAGTCTTGAAAGAAGGCTTTCTTTTTCGGTAACCTGGGAAGTGAGTTCCGTTACCTGCCTTTCGAACCCGGAAATCCTGGAATCACGATCCGAAATGGCGGCTTCCTTTTCTTTTATGCTGGACTGAAGAGAGGCTTTTTCGGCGTTAAGAGCACCTGCTGCCTCAACCGATTCTTTAAGCTCCCCTTCCAAGAGGACACCCTTGCTCTTTGACTCTTCCAGTTCGGTTCTTATAATGGACAGCTCTGTTTCAGTTGATTCGCGCCGACCCCTTTCCCTGGTCAGGTAGTAGAACAATGCGAGAGCGACAATCGCCATCGCCCCCAAATGGGTAAGCAGACCGGAGATATCCATAACACGGTTATTATAAACGATAAAAGGAGTTGCGGGGAACGGCCCTCGAAAGGTCTTATACCCGCAGAAGCGAAAAGACCTCTGGCAACTGAATATAACGCTTGAGAAAATTGTGTGTTGGTATCGAGAATTTTCAAGCCTCGCAGTAAGCCTCACGGTCGGTTAGTACTCATCAGCTTAATCCCTCACGGGACTTACACCCTGAGCCTATCAACCTCGTAATCTTCAAGGGACCTTAAGGAACTTACGTTCGGGAGATCTAATCTTGAGGCAGGTTTCCCGCTTAGATGCTTTCAGCGGTTATCCTTTCCGAGCATAGCTACCCAGCACTGCCGCTGGCGCGACAACTGGTACACTAGAGGCTCGTCCACTCAGGTCCTCTCGTACTATGAGCAGATCCTCTCAAATCTCCTTCGCCCGCTACAGATAGGGACCGAACTGTCTCACGACGTTCTAAACCCAGCTCGCGTACCGCTTTAATGGGCGAACAGCCCAACCCTTGGGACCTTCTCCAGCCCCAGGATGCGATGAGCCGACATCGAGGTACCAAACCTCCCCGTCGATGTGAACTCTTGGGGGAGATAAGTCTGTTATCCCCGGCGTACCTTTTATCCGTTGATCGATGGCCTTTCCACACAGAACCACCGGGTCACTAAGACCTGCTTTCGCACCTGCTCGACCTGTCAGTCTCACAGTCAAGCTCCCTTATGCCTTTGCACTCTGCGCTTGGTTTCCAATCAAGCTGAGGGAACCTTTGCACACCTCCGTTACCTTTTAGGAGGTGACCGCCCCAGTCAAACTACCCGCCTAACATTGTCCTTGATCCGGATAACGGACCTAAGTTAGAATTTCAGAACTACAAGGGTGGTATTTCACCATTGCCTCCACTCCGCCCTGAAGCGAAGTTTCACAGGCTCCCACCTATCCTACGCATGCAGCACCAAAACTCAATGCTAAGTTATAGTAAAGGTGCACGGGGTCTTTCCGTCCCGTAGCGGGTATCCGGCGTCTTCACCGGAACCACAATTTCGCTGAGTCTTTGGCCGAGACAGTGCGGCAATCGTTACTCCTTTCATGCAGGTCGGAACTTACCCGACAAGGAATTTCGCTACCTTAGGACCGTTATAGTTACGGCCGCCGTTTACCGGGGCTTCGGTTCTGAGCTTCTCCGAAGATAACCCATCCCCTTAACCGTCCGGCACTGGGCAGGAGTCAGACCCTATACGTCCACTTGCGTGTTTGCAGAGCCCTGTGTTTTTAGTAAACAGTCGTTACCGCCAATTTACTGCGACCCATTTCCGCTCCAGCCGCGAGGGCTTTCACGTACATATGGGCACCCCTTATTCCGAAGTTACGGGGTTAATTTGCCGAGTTCCTTAGCCAAAGTTCTCTCACGCGCCTTAGTATTCTCAACTCACCCACGTGTGTCCGTTTCGGTACGGGCACTCGGTCGTCAACGTTTAGAAGCTTTTCTTGGAAGCATGGACTCAATCACTTTACGAGGCTAAAGCCTCTCGTACTCACTTCTCAGGGTATTGAAAAGAGGTTTTTCTTGTCTTTTCCCCCTACAAGCTTGAACCGGGATATCCAGCACCCGGATGACCTATCCTTCTCCGTCACTCCATCACTCAGACCGAATGGTACGGGAATATTAACCCGTTTTCCATCGACTACGCCTTTCGGCCTCGCCTTAGGTCCCGACTTACCCTGGGAGGACGAGCCTTGCCCAGGAAACCTTGGGTTTACGGCGAGGTGGATTCTCACCACCTTTATCGCTACTCATGCCTGCATTCTCACTTCCCAACAGTCCAGGTTTCCTTACGGTAACCCTTCGACCCGTTGGGAACGCTCCCCTACCGCTGCGTACAAGTACGCAACCCGCGGCTTCGGCAACGAACTTAGCCCCGGTTCATTTTCGGCGCAAATTTGCATCGACCAGTGAGCTGTTACGCACTCTTTAAAGGGTGGCTGCTTCTGGGCCTACCTACTGGCTGTCTATGCCAATTCACATCCTTTACCACTTAGTCCGTATTTAGGGGCCTTAGCCGGCGGTCTGGGCTGTTTCCCTTTCGCCGATGGGACTTATCTCCCACCGACTGACTCCCATGCTAACCCAGCGGCATTCGGAGTTTGTCTGGGTTTGGTAGATCTTTCGACCCCCTAGTCCAATCAGTGCTCTACCTCCGCTAGTCATCACATGAGGCTATACCTAAATATATTTCGGGGAGAACCAGCTATCACGAATCTTGATTAGCCTTTCACTCCGATCCACAGCTCATCCGACAGGTTTTCACCCCTGAACGGTTCGGGCCTCCACAAAGGTTTTCTCTCTGCTTCACCCTGGCCATGGATAGATCGATTCGCTTCGGGTCTATCCCCAGTGACTGGCGCCCTATTCAGACTCGCTTTCGCTACGACTACACCTGTACGGCTTAATCAGGCCACTGAAGATAACTCGCAGGCTCATTAGGCAAAAGGCACGCGGTCAGGCGTTTCCACGAATGGACATAGCCCTTCCACTGGTTACAAGCAGATGGTTTCAGATTCTATTTCACTCCCCTCACTGGGGTTCTTTTCACCTTTCCCTCACGGTACTGGTTCACTATCGGTCAACGGTACGTATTTAGCCTTGGATGGTGGTCCACCCAGATTCCTCCAACATTCCACGTGTGCCGGAGTACTTGGGATACCTCTAGGGCTCATCAAAGTTTCGCGTACAGGGCTATCACCTTCTGTGGCAAGACTTTCCAGACTATTCTGCTACTTCTCAAAGTCCCATGCTGAGGTCCCGCAACCCCGAAGAGAAAATCTCTTCGGTTTAGGCTGTTCCCCGTTCGCTCGCCGCTACTAAGGGAATCTCGGTTGATTTCTTTTCCTGGGGGTACTGAGATGTTTCACTTCCCCCCGTTAGCCTGCCATAGCTATATATTCACAATGGCATGACCAAGGTTTGCTCGGTCAGGTTTTCCCATTCGGAAATCCCCGGATCAAAGCCTGTTAAGCGACTCCCCGAGGCTTATCGCAACTTACTACGTCCTTCATCGCCGTCCGTTGCCAAGGCATCCACCTTCTGCTCTACATATCTTATCTGCGAGGCGTGAAAATCCTCGATAATACTAACAACACGATCAATTCTGTTTCTCAGCGTTATATTCAATTGTCAAAGATCAAAAAAGCATTCGAAATTCTTTATTTACATTTATGGAGGTGAACGGGCTCGAACCGTCGACCTCCTGCTTGCAAAGCAGGCGCTCTCCCAACTGAGCTACACCCCCTATGGTGGGCCTAGTTGGATTTGAACCAACGACCTCACCCTTATCAGGGGTGCGCTCTAACCAGCTGAGCTATAGGCCCCCTGTTGCTTTTTAAGCGCGGGAAATACTTTTTCGTAAAAAGCAGACGACGAGCGAAAAAGAGACAGATATCTCCGTGAAAAAGGAGGTGATCCAGCCGCAGGTTCCCCTACGGCTACCTTGTTACGACTTCACCCCAATTACCAGCCCTACCTTAGGAACTTGCCTCCCGAAGGTTAGCACAGCTACTTCGGGCAGAACCGACTTTCGTGGTGTGACGGGCGGTGTGTGCAAGGCCCGGGAACGTATTCACCGTGGCAATGCTGATCCACGATTACTAGCGATTCCAACTTCATGCAGGCGAGTTGCAGCCTGCAATCTGAACTGAGACTAGCTTTGATGGGATTGGCTCTCTCTCGCGAGTTCGCGACCCATTGTACTAGCCATTGTAGCACGTGTGTAGCCCAAGACGTAAGGGCCATGATGACTTGACGTCGTCCCCACCTTCCTCCGGCTTGTCGCTGGCAGTCTCTTCAGAGTGCCCACCCGAAGTGATGGCAACTAAAGATAGGGGTTGCGCTCGTTACCGGACTTAACCGGACACCTCACGGCACGAGCTGACGACAGCCATGCAGCACCTGTGATAACTGTTTCGGGCAAGCCCGAAACCACCACATACTTTCGTACGGGCTTAAGTTAACATGTCAAGTCTTGGTAAGGTTTTTCGCTTAGCATCGAATTAAACCACGTGCTCCACCGCTTGTGCGGGCCCCCGCCAATTCCTTTGAGTTTCAGCCTTGCGACCGTACTCCCCAGGCGGGATACTTAATGCGTTAACTACGGCAGGGAGAAATAAATTCCCCCTACCTAGTATCCATCGTTTAGGGCGTGGACTACCCGGGTATCTAATCCGGTTTGCTACCCACGCTTTCGTCCCTGAGCGTCAGTACCAAGCCAGTTGGCCGCCTTCGCCTCTGGTGTTCCTCCCGATATCTATGCATTTCACCGCTACACCGGGAATTCCGCCAACCTCTCTTGGACTCTAGTCAGGCAGTTTTGGATGCAATTCCAAGGTTAAGCCTTGAGCTTTCACAACCAACTTGCCTGACAGCCTGCGGACCCTTTACGCCCAGTAATTCCGAGCAACGCTTGCCCCCTCCGTATTACCGCGGCTGCTGGCACGGAGTTAGCCGGGGCTTCCTCTGGAGGTACCGTCAAGACAAAGTCCCATCGTCCCTCCTGACAGAGGTTTACAACCCGAAGGCCTTCATCCCTCACGCGGCATCGCTGGGTCAGGCTTTCGCCCATTGCCCAATATTCCCCACTGCTGCCTCCCGTAGGAGTCAGGGCCGTGTCTCAGTCCCCATGTGGCCGTTCACCCGCTAAGGCCGGCTACCCGTCTTAGGCTTGGTAAGCCTTTACCTTACCAACTACCTGATGGGGCGTGGACTCATCCAAAGGCGATAAATCTTTTACCGCTGTATCCTTGGATACTGTGGTCTTATCCGGTATTAGCTCCGATTTCTCGGGGTTGTCCCAGACCTTAGGGTAGATTATCCACGTTGTACTCACCCGTTCGCCGCTTTACTCGCGACCGAAGTCACTTTCTCGCTCGACTTGCATGTGTTAGGCGTGCCGCCAGCGTTCGCTCTGAGCCAGGATCAAACTCTTCATAAGAATTTAAAAGAATTTACGGATACTGCTCTAGTTCGCCCGCTATCGTCTGCTATTAAATTTTCAAAGATCAAGCTATCAAAATGGGTGAAATAGCATACTCACCCACATGTAATTGTCAACTTCTGAAAGAACAAGGAAAACAAAAGAAATTCCAAAGAAAAAAACTAAAGTGAGCCATCATACTAACGGACGGTTTTACTTTGGCAAGGGCTTATTTGAAATTTATTTTTCTGAGCCTTCCCGAGAAGGTACACTTGTTCTGGTAGGAAGCAGATGTCTGTAAATCTGGTCATAGCGGTAACGGACAACAACTGGTTTAAATATCTGAGCCGCAGAACAAGTCTAACCGAAGTCAATTTCTGGACGCCGTCGGAAAAACGTTTCAGGGCGTTAAGACCGGGTGAACTGTTCCTCTTCAAGCTGCATTCTCCGTATAACTCCATAGTCGGCGGCGGTATCTTCGCTCACGAGACTCTCATGCCGTGCAGTACGGCCTGGGATTTTTTCGGCGAAGCCAACGGCGCTGCGTCTTTCCACGAGATGCGCGCCATGATCGCCAGGTACCGCAAGGTAGACCTAGAACAACAGAATGATTTCCAGATAGGTTGCAGAATTCTTACCCAGCCATTTTTTCTACCTAGAGATCGATGGATTCAAGTTCCGCAAAGCTGGTCTCCCAATATCATGACATACAAGAGATATTCCACGGAAGAGTCAGAGGGTCTGGAACTCTGGAAAAAGCTAAGCAGGGAATTGACCATTGTTCATCCCGACGAGAAAGCTCCGGCAGAGCGATTTGGAAAACCCAGAATTATACGACCCCGCCGAGGTCAGGGCGCATTTCGGTCAGAAGTGATTGACGCCTATGGGAGGCGGTGCGCGGTTACGCGGGAACGCACCCTTCCGGCTCTCGACGCGGCTCATATACGCCCCTACAAGGAGGGAGGAGAACACGAAATATCAAACGGTCTTCTCCTGCGCCGGGATATTCACAGCCTGTTTGACCGAGGCTACGTTACGGTAACGCCTGACCTCAGGTTTGAAGTCAGCAAAAAAATCAGGGAGGAGTTTGAAAACGGACGTCACTACTACAGCCTTCACGGCAGCAAGGTTCACGTTCCGGAAAAGTCCTTGTCTGTTCCTGAACCCGAGGTCTTGGAGTGGCACAACGAAAACTGTTTCCTAGGCTAAGCAACGATACCGGAACCATCAATTTGGACTGAACAAAAGCGAGCATGTCAGACGCCAAGATCCTTAAATATTGCGTCGGCAACAATTCTATGCGGATGTTCCCTAAATAAGAAGTTTAGATTTCAAGAGAATGTGAAGCAATCCTGGTTAAAAGCTCTCGGGAACAGCTTGTCTCTTGAATTTAAGGAACGAATACGTAGAATTTTCCCTTCGAAAAATGCCGCAGGATAAGGAGGTCCCGTAGTGACCTCCCTTGAAACATGCAGAAAGAACTTCCCAAGATAAAAATCTATAATTCCCTCTCCCAGAAAAAAGAAGATCTCGTTCCCTTTGAAGGAGACAAGATCCGGATGTATGTCTGCGGTCCCACCGTATATGACTCAGCCCATCTGGGACACGCCCGCTCCGCCGTGTCTTTTGACATAATACAGAGATTTCTCCGCCACGCGGGCTACGACGTGCTGTTCGCGAGAAACTACACCGACATAGACGACAAGATAATAACCCGTTCAAAGCAGGAAGGCGTGAGCTGCGATGAGATATCTGAGAAGTACATAAAGGAATACAGGGAGGATATGGCCTCGATAGGGGTCGAGACCCCTGATGTCGAGCCCCGGGTAACCGAGCATCTGGAACAGATAGTAGCGCTTATAGAGAAAATATTGGAAAAAGGCTACGCCTACCGCTCGGGCAACAACGTCTTTTTCTCCGTGAGAAAATTCCCGGACTACGGAAAGCTCTCCTGCAGGTCGCTTGACCACATGCTTGAAGGGGTGAGGATAGACGTTAACGAAGAAAAGGAAGACCCTCTTGATTTCGCGCTCTGGAAGGAGTCGAAACCCGGCGAGCCGGCCTGGAAAAGTCCGTGGGGAGACGGAAGGCCCGGATGGCACATAGAGTGCTCTGTTATGAGCATGGAGTATCTGGGGACGAATTTCGAGATACACGGAGGGGGAAAGGATCTTATCTTCCCGCATCACGAAAACGAGATAGCCCAGTCAGAGGCCGCCTCCGGAGAGCCGTTTGCAAAATACTGGCTTCATAACGGCCTCATAAGGATAAACAAGGAAAAGATGTCAAAGTCCCTCGGGAACTTTTTCACGCTGTCTGAGGCGACGAAGAGATGGTCCCCGGAGGCCATAAGGCTTTTCTTCCTCTCGCACCACTACCAGAACCCCGCCGATTTCTCGGAGAAAAGCATGCATGACAGCGAGGCGGCGCTTGAGAGGATATACCTTACTTTGCTACGAGCCGCGGAAGCGGGCGAAGCAAAGGGCTCCGATTCCGCACTTGAAGGTTCGATCAGGAAATTCGAGGAGGATTTTTACTCCTCGATGAGCGACAACTTCAACACCGCCGACGTGGTGGGGAACCTTTTTGACCTGATACGCTCGATCAACAGGTCGCTTGACTCCGTGGGGAAGACTCAAAGCGCGACTCTCGCTCTTGAGAAGATAAAGGAGATATGCGGAGTGCTCGGAGTGCTCTCCGAAGAACCGGCCGAGTACATGGAGAGAAGAAAGTCCACCGCGAACCTCTCAGACATAGATCCCCTTGAGATAGAGAAGCTGATAGACGAGAGGAACTCGGCCAGAAAAGACAAGAACTGGAAAAAGGCCGATGAGATCAGAGACTACCTAAGTTCAAAGGGAATCGTGCTTGAAGACCGCCCGGACGGCACCGACTGGAAAGCGCAGAGATTCTAATTTGACTCGCTCCGGCGAAGTTTCCTTGCACACTATTTTAATTTCGTAACATTTTCGCCGGAAAATCCGGTCGCATGGGGGACAGAAATGGGAAATCACAACAAGATCGACTATGTCGAGTTTCCGTGCCGCGACTTCGCGCGCACGAAATCTTTTTTCGCCGAAGTGTTCGGCTGGTCCTTTACCGACTACGGCCCAGATTACATGGCATTTTCGGACGCCGGTCTTGAGGGCGGGTTCTTCAGATCGGAACTGGAAAGCACACAGGCCTCAGGCGGTGCTCTGGTGGTCTTCTACAGTGCCAACCTAGAGCGGACGCTTGCCGCTATCCGCAAGGCCGGGGGCAAGATCGAACTCGAGACCTTTGAATTTCCAGGTGGTCGCCGGTTCCATTTCAGGGAACCGAGCGGAAATGAATTCGCAGTCTGGACCGACACCTGACCGTTACGATCGCACGTAAGGCGTCGCGCCGACCCGGCTTCAGATATAGATCCCCATGTATTCCATGGCCCTTTTGACGTTCGCCGGGCTCTGGGTCTCCCCCCTGCAGCTGTACCAGCAGGAAGTGCACTTGGTTTTTTCGTAAAGGTCCGGCTTGTAATCGCTGTAGTGGGCGGCTACGGGCATCTCGGAGCAGCGTTTTAGGTGCCCGCTCGGGGTAACATGTATCTGGTTGATGCCGGCCAGGCAGTCGGGAACGCTTCCCCTTTCGAAATAGCCCGGGACTTCCCTGAGATAGTACTCGGTCGAGAGTATCGTGCCCTTCCATTTTTTTCGAAGCGCGACCAGTTCCTCTACAAGATCCTTTACCTTCGAGAGGGCTTCCTTTCTCACGAAGTGGTCTTCGTTGTTGGTTTTCATAACCGAGTAGGAGCTGAAGGATATTGCTATGCCCCACTCTCTTGCCTTCTTCGCTATGTCGACGACCTCCTCGAGGTTGTCTTCCATTATTATGGTGTTAAGCACCAAGCTCTTGTCCGGAAACCGTTCCGCCAGTTCGGGCAGGGTTTCCGACAGTTTTTTCCAGAGACCGGGAATGCCCCTGTAGGTATCGTGCTTTTCCCCCGGAAAATCAAGGGAAACGGCGATCTGATCCATCCCCGCGTCGAAAAGTTCTTCTGTTTTCTCCTCGGTGAGGAAATCCCCCTTGGTGACCATGGAAGTGAAAATGAATATGGAGCATCCCTTTATCTGTCTCACGATATCGGGAAGGTCCTTTCTGATCATGGGCTCCCCTCCCGTAATTACCGTGACGAGGGGATTTATCTTCTTTATTACTGGCGTGTAGTCGGAAAGACGCTCTTCGTGTTTTGTCTCCCAGTAGTCGCAGAAATCGCAGCGGGCGTTGCAAAGCTTGGTTATCTCAAGATTAAGGAGCTTCGGCCTTCCCGTGGCCTTGATGTAAAAGTATTTTAATGTGCCGTTTACGGCTTGTCTTGGATGTATCATCAAACTTCATCCTTCCCGTCTATTATAAATTATCCGCGTGATTTACCAAACTCCTACGCGAAACTGTATAATTAACGCAGAGACCAAGGGGAGGTAAAGGCATTGTCGGTAAAAACAATAGAAGTTGAAATCTACCAGTGTGATCACGTAAGCCCTGGCGGGGAACGGTGCGAACTTTCGGGAGAAAGAAACCAGATCAAGGAATGTATAAAGTGCGGAATGGATATCTGCAGCCGCCACTACCAGCTGATCACCGTTAACCGAAGCGGCGGCACTCTTCTTTCCTACTATTTCTGCTTCGATCACGCAGAGGAATTCATTGAGAGACATATAGAAGAGTTAGGAGATACAAGACCCACGGGAGCGGGCGGGATGGGCAAATAGGCGAATCCCTTCATCAATCCCAAAAAACCATGAAACTCTCAACCAAGCAGATTTCAAGGGAAATAGACCGAAGGACGATTGAAGAATTCGGAGTTCCGGGCGTCGTGCTTATGGAAAACGCCGGAAGAGCCGTGGCGTCGGTCATCCTCGCCGAGTGTCCATCCGCAAAGAAAATGGCGGTCATCTGCGGCGGCGGAAACAACGCCGGGGACGGTTTCGTGATCGCTCGTCACCTCATCTCCTCGGGAAAGGACGTAAGCGTTCACATAGCCCAGAAAAAACAGCGCTACAAGGGAGATGCGAAAACGAACCTTGACTCTCTTCTGGAGACCGGGGCCGACGTAAGGGAGCTTGAGGGAAAACTCCCCAGGATAAAGGATACGGAAGTCATAGTCGACGCCATCTTCGGCACGGGACTCGACAGGGACGTGAGAGGATTTTACGAGAGGCTTATAAAATTCATAAACCGCCAGAGCGCCCGGCGGGTTTCCGTGGACATACCCTCCGGACTTGACGCGGACAAGGGACAGCCTCTCGGGGTGGCGGTGCGGGCCGATGTTACCGTCACTTTCGCTCCGCCGAAGCTCGGAATGTGCACCTACCCCGGGGTCGACTACGCAGGGAAGCTCTGCGTAGCGGATATAACGATCCCAAAGCTGCTTGAAGAAGATATTCCCTTTGAACTTCTCACGTTTCAAAAATGCCGGGGACTGATAAAAAAAAGGGCCGCGGATTCTCACAAGGGAACCTACGGGCATCTTCTCGTGCTCGCGGGTTCCCCTGGAAAAAGCGGAGCCGCGATTCTCTGTGCCGAGGCGGCGCTTCGGACGGGAAGCGGACTCGTTACCTTGGGGGTTCCAAACAGCATATCCCCCGCCATTGAGGAAAAGACAACTGAGGTGATGTCCGTTTCGCTCAAGGACTCAAAGGACGGAACTTTCCACTCAAACGCTCACGAAGAAGCCCTAAGAGAACTTGCCGAGAGAAAGACCGCGCTTGCCCTCGGCCCCGGAATATCAACCTCGCGAAGCGCGGGGAAGTTCCTTGAAAAGGTGATAACGCAATGCGAAGTACCGGTTGTGCTTGATGCAGACGCGCTTAACATAATTTCAAAGAACCCGGAGATTCTAAGGAAAACAAAAGTTCCCGCGGTAATAACTCCGCACCCCGGGGAAATGGCGAGACTCTGCGACATCAGTTCAAAACAGGTGCAGGGTGACCGCGTGGGAACCGCAACCCGGTTCTCCGAGAAATACGGCTGCTTCGTGGTCCTTAAGGGAGCGAGAACAGTAGTCTCCACCCCCACGGGAGAGGTGTTCATAAACCCTACGGGGAATTCCGCCATGGCCACGGCAGGAACCGGGGACGTGCTTACGGGAATAATTGGAGGACTCGCGGCTCAAGGATACGATTCTCTTCAGTCCTGCCTTCTCGGCGTTTTTCTCCACGGCCACGCGGCTGATCTCCTTCTTGAAGAAACGGGCGCCGCGGGCTTTACCGCCTCTGAAATATCGCGTAAAATCCCCGCTTCAATAAATTCCATCATATCATCCACGGAAGAAAAGCACTTCACTACGGTAAGATAATCCAAATGGGACACGGATTCCTCCTAGAAGTCAGCAGGCCTGAAGAGACCATGCTTTGCGGCGAGATAATGGGAAAATTGATCCCCCGAGGCTCGATCGTAGGTCTCACGGGAGAACTGGGCGCGGGAAAAACGGTTTTCGCCAAGGGTCTTGCCCGCGGTCTTGGAATAGAGGAGGAACCCAACAGCCCCACCTTCGTCATAATGAACTGCTATGAAGGCAGGGTGCCTCTTTTTCACTTTGATGCCTACAGGCTCTCGGGCGGAGCTGAATTCGAGAATATGGGCTATGAGGAATTTTTTTACGGAGACGGCGTCTCCGTCGTTGAATGGGCGGATAAGATCCGGGGTGTATTACCGGAAAACGCTGTTATAATTGATATCCAATCTCAGCCCCAGGCGGCTTTGGAGTCGAGAACAATAAAAGTGACGGGTGAGGAAAAATGGCTCTTGTCGTTCAAAAATACGGCGGAACAAGCGTTGCTAGCATCGAAAAGATAAGACGCGTCGCCGAGCACATAGTAGCTACGAAGAAACAGAAAAACGACGTGATAGCAGTGGTTTCCGCAATGGCAGGCGAAACCGACAGGCTGGTCGGCCTCGCAAAAGAGGTGATGGATCCCCCTGATGAAAGGGAGTTTGACGTGATAACCTCAAGCGGGGAGCAGGTCTCTTCCGGTCTTGTGGCGATGACCATAAAATCGCTCGGCGAGGACGCGATATCGTTCCAAGGGCACCAGATAAGGATCACCACGGACAATATCTACTCGAAGGCGAAGATAAAGTCGATCGACGACAGGAACGTCCGTTTGGCTCTCGGGGAAAAAAAGGCGGTCGTGATAGCGGGATTCCAGGGAGTTGACGAGAATGGAAACCTCACCACGCTCGGGCGGGGAGGCTCCGACCTCACCGCGGTAGCCCTCGCGGCGGTAATGGGGGCCGACGCGTGCGAACTCTACAAGGACGATGTTGACGGGGTCTACACCACGGACCCAGGGATCTGTCCCGACGCCAGAAAACTCGGCCGGATTTCCTATGACGAGATGCTTGAGATGGCCTCCATGGGATCAAAAGTGCTCCAAGCCCGCGCGGTTGAATTTGCAAAAAAATTTAAAGTGCCTATACATGTTAAGTCAACTCCAAAGCCCGAGGACGAAGGAACCTGGGTTGTGGATGAGGAAAAAGTTATGAAATCCATGGAAGAAGTTGTCGTATCGGGAGTCAGCTACGACAGGGACCAGGCGAAAATCACCGTGACCCAGGTGCCCGACCAGCCCGGCATAGCGGCGAAGCTTTTCTCGTCGCTTGCGGACGAGAGCATAGTGGTCGACATGATCGTTCAGAACGTGAGCACGGAAGGGTTTACCGACCTTACGTTCACGGTGCCCAAGTCGGATTTCAGCAAATCAATAGAACTCTCGGAAAAAATGGCCGAGGAGCTGGGGGCAAACCAGGTTCTTTCCGATAACCTTATATCCAAAGTTTCTTTGGTGGGTGTGGGGATGAAGACCCACTCGGGAGTGGCGTCGCGCATGTTCCGGGCGCTCGCAAACGAGGGGATTAACATTTTGATGATAAGCACTTCGGAAATAAAAATCTCATGCGTGCTTGAGGAAAAAGACACGGAGAGCGCTGTGAGAACTCTTCACGACGCTTTTAATCTTGGAAAAACCGATGAGTAGATCGAGAACCGTTGAAATATACGACGTGACCCTGCGTGACGGAACCCAAGGGGAAAACATATCCTTTTCCATACACGACAAGATCCGTATAACTAAGAGGCTTGACGACCTCGGGGTGCATTACATCGAGGGAGGATGGCCGGGTTCTAACGAAAGGGACAAGGGATACTTCGAAGAGGCGAAGAAGCTCGGGCTTAAAAACGCGAGCGTTGCGGCTTTCGGAAGCACAAGGCGCGCAAAGAAGACCTGCGAGAAGGACGCGAGCATCCAGGCGCTCCTGCAAGCCGAGACCCCGGTTGTGACGATCGTCGGGAAAAGCTGGGACTTCCAAGTTACAGAAGCCCTCAAAATAGAGCTTGAAGAGAATCTCGAGCTCGTACACGACTCGATCGAGTACTTAAAGCACCACGTGGACAAGGTGTTCTTCGACGCCGAGCATTTCTTCGACGGATGGAAAAGAAACTCCGAGTACTCAGCGAAGGTTCTTGGGACCGCCTACGGTGCGGGAGTCGACACGGTCGTTCTTTGCGACACAAACGGCGGCTCCATGCCATGGGATATCGAGGACGCTATAAGGGAAGTTAACGGCATGTTCGACAATCCGAGCCTGGGAATACACACCCATAACGACAGCGAAGTCGGGGTCGCGAACACGCTTTACGCGGTGAGAGAGGGAGCGTCCCAGGTACAGGGAACCATGAACGGCTACGGGGAGCGGTGCGGAAACGCCAACCTCTGTGCCATAATACCCAATATCGCTCTTAAGCTCGGGATGAAGTCCCTTTCCAAGAGAAATCTGAGGAAACTCTATTCCGTGTCCCACTTCATTCATGAACTCACCAACCTGCCCCCTCTTAAAAAGCAGGCGTTTGTCGGCGAAAGCGCCTTTGCGCACAAGGGAGGAATTCACGTAAGCGCCGTCATGAAGAATTCAGACACCTATGAGCACGTGGAGCCCCAGAGCGTCGGCAACAGGAGGCGTGTGCTGGTCTCTGACCTCTCCGGCCGGGCCAACATAGCCTACAAGGCCCAGGAACTGGGAGTGGACATAGACCCCAAGGATGAGAGGATCCTCGAGATACTGAACGAGCTGAAGGTCCTCGAGAACCAGGGTTACGAATTCGAAGGGGCGGACGCGTCCTTTGAACTGCTGGTGAGAAAAACCCTCGGAACCTATAAAAAGCGGTTCTACCTGAAAAACACCCGGACCCTGGTCGAAAAGCGGGAGGGAGACGAGGAACCGCTCTCAGAAGCGACCGCGGAGGTTCAGGTAAACGGAGTCGCGGAATACACGGTGGCAAGGGGAACAGGTCCCGTAAGCGCGATAGACAGGGCGCTTCGGAAATCGCTTGAGAAATTCTTCCCCGGACTCAAGACCCTGCGGCTGCTTGACTACAGGGTAAGGGTAGTGTCAAGGTCGGGAGGCACCGACTCCGTGGTGAGAGTGCTTGTGGAATCCGGAGACGGGAAAAAGACATGGAGCACCGTGGGAGTTTCAGACAACATAGTGGAAGCGAGCTGGAAAGCTCTTGTCGACAGCATAGACTACAAGATCTTAAGGGACGAACTCGAAGCCCAAGATTAACCCTGCGCCCGTTTTGCGCTCCCTCTTTTTATTACAGCCCCTAGATGTTTGCGGTTTCTTTCTCTGGCAAGCCTCATCTGCTTCTGTCTTTCCTCAAGCGATGAAACCCTCTCGGGAGTAAGCTTCGCGTGGCAGCGGGGACAGGATATCCCCTCGCGGAACCCCTCGGATTTCCTGTCCTCAGGAGATACGGGCGCCCTGCAGTTCCTGCAGGTACTCCAGGCTCCCTTGGAAAGATCGTGGCCGACCGAAGTGCGGTCGTCAAACACGAAACACTCCCCTTCCCAGAGGCTCTGCTCGCAGGGAACCCGCTCGAGGTAGGAAAGCACTCCCCCTTCAAGCTGGTACACGCGCTTAAATCCCCGCTCGAGAAGGTAGGATGTCGCTTTCTCGCACCTTATCCCGCCCGTGCAGAACATCGCTATCTCCTTGTGCTCCGCGGGGTCGAGGTTTTCCCTCACGTACTCGGGAAACTCCCTGAAATGGTCTGTTTCCGGATTCACGGCTCCCCTGAAGGTTCCGACGCGGTTCTCGTAATCGTTTCTGGTGTCTATGAGGAGCATGTCGGGGCGGCTTATAAGCTCGTTCCACCGCTCGGGCGGGACGCGCTGCCCCGAGAGACGCTGCGGCTTTATGCCGCTTATGCCCATGGGGATCAGTTCCTTTTTGAATTTGACCTTGAGGCGGTGAAAGGGGCTTTTCTCGTTGTAATTGAGCTTGTACCGCGCGCCCGAGAGCCTGGTGTCGCTCTCAAGATAGGCCATAAGCCTCTCTATGCCCTCGCGGGGACCCGCCACGGTGGCGTTTATTCCCTCAGAAGCAAGAATAAAGGTGCCGTTTATGCCGTTTTCCCCGCAAAACAAGAGCAGGGAGTTCTTTATCTCCAAGAGACCGTCAAGATCAACGAACTTGTAGAAGGAAAGGACGGCGACGCCGTGGCTGTCGGGCTGTTTACTCATCCGCCCCTACCCCGCTCAGGCTCTCCCACTTTGAGAGGTAAGCCAGAAGATGCCGGCGCCTTTGAGGACTCTCAGCTTCTTTCTTTATCATGTCGCGAAGCAGACGCTGCTCCTCCGCGTACCGGTCCGAGTCGAAGTGTCCGATCGAGTGGGCCATCCTGAGCCACAGAAGATAAGTCGTAAGAGCGTCGCACTCGTTATAGGCGACTATCTCGTCAAGTTTTCCTTCAAGCCACATCGGCGCAACCTGTTTTCCGTCTACTCCCTCCATCTTGCCCGGGATTCCGCTTACGACCGATATTTCGTGAAGAGACGGGGTGCCTTTTCCCCATGTGCTTACGCAACGCATCAAATCAACATTCCAGTCGCTTCCGCGGGCGAAAAAATCGGCTCCTTCCCAAGGCCTGTTAGGTCTCTGCGTGAAAAAACCGCCCCCGAGCCCATGCTTGATCATTCTCTGCGCCAGAATCGGAATGTCGGCCCCCGAGGTGTTGTACCCCACGAGCTGCGGGTTGTGCTTGTCGAGAATCTTGAAGAAATCTTCTATGATTCTTCTCTCGGAGCAGTCTTCGTCCGAAGTCGGAATTGACGGAATGGAGTGAAGTTTGAGTCTTGAAGTCGTTCCGTCTCTTTCCGATTCCCGGAAGACCATCGAGATCGATACTATCTTTGAGAGAACCGTCTTGAGAAACGGCATGGGTTCTTCCTCTGTCGCCCCGCCCTGTTCCCACATGAACTCGATCACCTCGCGGTCGGGCATGTCTTCGGGAAGTTCGTACGCGGCCTTTCCCGACTCGGGGTCGGGAACCCACTCTATGTCGAAAGCAAGAACTCGGGATTTTACTTCTCTGAACATCCGTCGCGGTCAGCTCCTTATGTAGGTGCGCATGAAAAGTATTATCGCGAAAAGGGTCGGGGCAAGCAAAAATGCCTGGGAAACAAGTATTCCCTTAAGCCTTGTTATCTCGAACCCGCGCTCAACAACCAAAGTGTACCGGGAGGTTTGCGAAGGGAGCTTTGAGAAAGACTCGATCATGTAACCTGTCGGCCCGGGGTTTTCAAACTCAAATATCTTCACTCCCCTCTTCCCCATGTAACTGTATCTTTTCTGAGAATCGGGCACCTTGAGTTCCACGTTTTCCGCGTCGGAAGCTTTTCTCAGGTAAACGACTATCGAGCCCCGCTCGACGGAGTCCCCGCTCGTCTTTCCTTCCTCGAAAGCACTTTCGTACTGGTGGTAGATTGAATAAAGCCCCTTTTCCTCAAGCTGGATGGAGTGGCTTCCCGGAAAAGCGTATTCGCTAAGCGTCGCGCCAAGGCCTGTGAAGCTTTTAACGACATTATAAAAGAAAAGCCCTCCTCCAAGCAGAAACAGCACTACGCAGAAAATGTAGATTCTTTTTCTTTTCCTGTCTTCCATTGATTTTATACCTGCTTAAGAATCCGCTTTGCGCGGATTTGAGATGCGCTTAAGTATACTGCGAAACGCTTTGAGAACCATAATTTCTTTTTGCATACACTCAAGATTTTGTCTGGAAACGGAAAAATACTGTTTGACAAAGTAATATAGGTCTGGAATAATCCCGCGGATATTAAATTTCTAGAGGTAGGTATTACAATGCAGGGAACTGTAAAATGGTTTAATAGCTCCAAGGGCTATGGATTTATAACATCCGACGAAGTGCAGGATGATGTTTTTGTTCATTACACCGCCATTGAGGGAGAAGGTTACAAGACTCTCA
>JAJECI010000012.1 GCA_022822065.1 Candidatus Dadabacteria bacterium | reverse complement strand
TCGTTCAGCATCGAAGCGTCCGCTCATGACTATGAAAGGTCTGACGGACAAAAGACCTATACTCACAGTCCGGATATAGATGTGAGCGCGGAAGATGTGGAGAATGCATCAGCCGCAGACAAGGAAGAAATGACGAGAAAGCTTCTTCTTCATGTTGCCGAACACCTACGTAAGCTTCAGGAAGATACAAGCCTTAATGAAAAGGAAAGGCAGGAACTCTCAAGAGAGATGGTAGTATTCGCAAAAAGGTCAAGAGACCCGGGAGTTTTTAATCACGGTGATACCTACGTCATAGGAATAACCAAAAGAGGGGCCACGACAAATCACGGTCGTTATCAAGATCTGTACGGCAGCAGATATGATCTTGAGACGGAACCAGTAAGAACTTTAACCACTGCCAAGAATATCTCGGACGGCGCTGATCAGGCGGTGTGCGAACCTTATACCTATAACGACCAGAACAGAGTAGCGTGCGCAATCAAGCAGGACACGCCCGCGGGAGAGATAACGACCACAGTAGGTTTTGACCACGCAAAAGAGGACCTGATACGTCCCAACTGTTCCGCTTTCACGCTTGATGTTACAGCCCAAATGGTCGAGGATGAAACAGACCTCGACAAGAAAAGAAATCTCCTCGAACAGTTCGTAAAAGGCGTTATCGGTGAAACTCTGAAATTGCTAAACAGTGCGGGGCTTGAAGTGTTTCAAGACCCAAACTACACAGGTCCTAAGGATCCTTTATCTACAGAATTTCAACTAGAAGCGAGCGCAAGGGTTTTCGAAAAAGTACTTTGTTTCAGGGGACCTGATTTCTTTCACGGTTCCATATATCCCTTCGTCATGGATCCGGTGCTCGGCACCTCGTTCCTGAACGCACTTGATTTCAATCTTCACGGTCTGAGTGTTTCATTGGAAGACCCGAACCCGATTGCAGACGAATCCAATGTCCTGGTCGCTTTCCAGAAGGCAGTAACAACCGGGAATACCGGGAACGTGCAGGATGATTTAGCGGTTGGAAACAGCGGAACCGTCACATATCACTGGGACAATCCTGTAAAAGACGGTGACGAGGTTGCTAATTTTCTCGGAATGGGCGTGGTTCCCGGCACCTCGATCAAGGAAAGCTACCTCGAGGTAGTGGACACAACTGACGGCGTTGGTCCTAACCGAGCTCTCTACGTTTTCGGTTCCGGGATCTATCTGGATGAGGATGACGACGGATGCGCAATCGCCGCGACCGGCAGCACCCATCAAAGCACTTTGCTTAACCTGCTTCTGATAGCGTCCGTTCTGTTCTCGGCCGTTTTCCTTAGAAAACGCAGTTAAGCGAAAGAAAGGTTGATTCATCGAGGGCGGCTTGTTTATAAAAAACGTCGCCCTCGTATTTTTTCCACATTCCTCTGTAAGCCACTCTCCTGCGTCTGACAACAGCATTCTCCCCGCCCCGTTTTTCAGGAAGAATTTCCCGAAAAAAACAGTATAGAAAAACTGCCCCTCACTTCCTCAAAACCCTGGTCGGGCATCGACTCCGGGTTTGATTGGGAGAACTTTGTACGGTATAAATTCTCAGGCCATGGCGAACACGGAAATAAAGTGCAATCTTTTCATTGCCGGCAATGAAAAAACGCCCGCAAGCGGCTCCTATTCGATAAGGGAAAACCCGGCGACGGAAAAACCCCTGGCGGAAATCGCCCAGGGAGGGGCAGAGGACGTCGACGCGGCGGTGCGGGCCGCCGAGAGAGCCTTTTCCTCGTGGTCGAAGCTCGCCGCATCGGAACGTGCCAAGTACCTACTTCGGATCGCCCAAGTGCTCTCCGAGAACAGGGACAAGATCGCCCTTATAAATACCCGCGAGACGGGAAAGCCCATCCGCGAGAGCGCCGCGGTAGAGATAGGCGGTTCGGTGAGAACCCTTGAATACTACTCGGGGGCGCACACGCACCTAAAGGGAGAGACCCTGCAGGTAAATGAGAATCAGATCTCTCTCACGATAAAAGAACCAGTGGGCGTTGCGGCGCACATAATCCCGTGGAATTTCCCCCTTCTTCTTTCCTTCTGGAAAATAGCCCCCGCGCTTGCGGCAGGATGCACCATAGTCATAAAACCCGCGGAACTCACCTCGTGCGGAATCTTCGAGGTGGCGAAGCTCTGCTCCGAGGCGGGACTTCCTGACGGCGTGCTTAACGTGGTGCCCGGGGAGGGCTCGGTTGCCGGCCAGGCGCTTACCGAGCATCCGGGCATAGGAAAGGTAGCGTTCACGGGCTCGACCGAGGTCGGAAAAAGAGTCATGGAAACGGCGGCAAAAAGCATAAAAAGGGTGTCCCTTGAGCTCGGAGGCAAGGCTCCCTGCATAGTTTTTCCGGACGCAGACGTCGAGGTGGCCGTCGAGGCGTGCCTCCGCGGAGGCTTTTTCAACCAGGGGGAAAACTGCACGGCGGTGACCAGGCTGATGCTCCACGAAGAAATATACGACGAGTTTCTCTCCTCTTATCTTGACAGGATCTCAAGGATAAAAATCGGAGACCCGGAGGATCCGGAAACCGAGTTCGGGACGGTGATTTCAAAGGATCATTTTGAGAACGTGATGAACTACATCGAAAAAGGCGTCTCGGAAGGAGCCCGGGTGGTCGCGGGCGGAGACCGCCCCGAGGGATTCGACAAGGGTTACTACATAGCGCCGACCGTTATCGAGGACATCCCGCCCGATTCGGTTCTGGTTCGCGAGGAGATCTTCGGGCCGGTGGTCTGCGTTATCCCCTTTAAGACCGAGGAAGAGGCCGTCACGGCGGCAAACGACGTTGAGTACGGGCTCGCCGGAGGAATCTGGACCCGGGACATAAACCGCGCGCTTCGGGTCGCAAAGGCCATAAAGGCGGGATATCTCTGGGTAAACACCTACGGGGGAATAATCCCCGAAACCCCCTACGGAGGCTTCAAGCAGAGCGGAATCGGAAAGGAACTGGGAGCCGAGGGAATAGACAACTACCTTGAGACCAAGTGCGTGAACATCTTTACCGGGGAAAGCACCGGAAAGTGGTACAAAGGGTAAAAGACCGCCTGATTTCTCACTCTAAGGAAAGTAGCGCCGCCCGGCGGATTCCATAACGTCAAAGACGCTTGAATTATCAAATCTTTACTCTATAATACAGGGTTTCATATTTTCGGGTTCGTCATGGAAATGCAGGACGCAAAAATATTCAGCGGCACGTCAAACCACCCTCTGTTCGAGGATGTGTGCAACTATCTCGAGGTTTCTCCCGGAGAGATGGAGATAAACCGTTTCAGCGACGGTGAGATCTTCGTCGACATAAGGGAGAGCGTGAGAGGTTCAAACGTTTTTATCATCCAGTCCACGTGTCCTCCGGTAAACGAGAACATAATGGAGCTTCTCGTAATTATAGACGCGCTCAAGCGGGCATCGGCGAGGGTCATAACGGCGGTTATACCGTACTACGGGTATGCGAGACAGGATCGCAAGGTTCAGCCCCGCGCTCCTATAAGCGCCAAGCTGGCCGCGGACCTGATAGTCGTAGCGGGGGCGAGCAAGATAGTGACCATGGACCTTCACGCCGGTCAGATACAGGGGTTTTTCGACGTTCCGGTAACCCACCTCTACGCCGCACCGGTGATAACCAACTACCTGCGCGAAAAACACCCAGACGGCGAAACCGTAATCGTTTCTCCGGACGCGGGAGGGGTTGAGAGAGCAACAGAATTCGCGAACAGAACCCACTCAGAAATCGCCATCTGCTACAAGAGAAGGCCTGCTCCCAACGTCGCGCGGATAAGCAATATAATCGGCGACGTCGAAAACAAGCACGCGATAATAGTAGATGATCTCGTGGACACGGCAGGAACCGCCACTGAGGCCGCGAAGGTGCTTCTTGAGAAAGGAGCGATAAGCGTATCGCTCTGCTGCACGCACGGCGTGCTCTCGGGACCCGCTCTTGACAGGATAAACAACTCGGACATCGACGAGGTAATAATCACAAACACCATTCCCCAGCGGGAAAACCAGAAGCAAAGCGCGAAAATCACCGTGCTCAGCATCGCCGACCTGATCGGCGAAGCCATAAGGAGAACGGCGCTCGGGGAATCGATAAGCGCGCTTTTCACTTAAACGAAACTCCAGGAGAAAAACTATGGTACAGAGCTCACTTCGGGTAAAACCCAGAATAAGAATCGGTAAAAGCGGAGCCAGGGAAGTAAGAAAGGAAGGAAACATACCGGCCATACTCTACGGCCGGGGAGAGGATCCGGTACCGCTTGTGGTGCGTCCCGACGAACTTAAGCGGGCGCTCTCAAACAGCGCCGGGATAAACACTGTCCTGGAACTCGAGATAGACGGTTCCGAATCCACCGCGAAAAGGTTCTCGATGGTACAGGAAATCCAGAGAGACCCCATTAAAAACAGAGTGATCCACCTTGATTTTCTGGCCATCGACATGAAAAAAAGCATCAGGGTAAAGGTTCCGGTAAGCACCCAGGGAAGATCCGAAGGGGAAAGAAGAGGGGGAAGGCTGGAAAAACTGATGAGAACCATTGACCTTGAATGCCTGCCGGGCGACATTCCCGATTTGATAGAAATAGACGTAAGCTCTCTAGACATAGGAGGTTTCGTGGACATAGCAGGCATTGAATTCGGCGAGGGAGTAAAACCGGTTAGAGACGGCAGCGAAAAAGTCGTCCAGGTGATGGCGCAGCGGGCGCAAGAGGAGGAGGAAGTGCAGGCCGAAGAAGAAGAGGAAGTGGAAGAGGAAGTGGAAGCTGAAACCCAGGAATAAGTCATCTAATCCATGCGATATCTGATTGCCGGCCTGGGAAATCCCGGTTCCGCCTACGACAACACGAGACACAACATAGGCTTTCGCGCGGCCGAGCGCGCGGCTGAGCTTCTGGGCGTAGAAATCGGGAAGAAGAAATTCAGAAGTCTCTGCGCGGAGGCTGTCTACTCGGATGAGAAGCTGCTTATAATAAAGCCCCAGACCTTCATGAACGCAAGCGGCGAGGCGCTTCGCGAAGCGAAGGAATTCTACAGGATAGCGCTCGAGCAGATAATCGTGGTTTACGATGAGCTCGATCTCCCCCTGGGAAACATAAGGGTGAACAGGGGAGGAGGCTCGGCCGGGCACAACGGAATAAGATCGATAATGTCGTCTCTTGGTTCCGGGGAGTTCTGCAGGGTGAGGATCGGCATAGGAAAGCCCCCCGGAGAAAAAGAGGCACGGGATCACGTTCTCTCCAGATTCTCCTCGGATGAGAGGGAAACGGCAGCCGAGATGGTCGCGGTCGCGGTCGATGCGATGTTTGAGATAATAAGCGGGGGAGTGGATTCGGCGATGAATAAATTTAACAGTCGACTTAACTGAAAAAAAACAATTCTCTACTAGGAGGAATTTACCAATGGGTATGGGTGAAGTACTAGCGGGCAATATAGGACTTGTGGGAATCGTGGTAGGTCTTATCGTGCTCCTATACGCGTTATTTGTATACAGGGGGATAAACAAGCTTCCTGAAGGAAACGATAAAATGAAGCAGATCGCTTCTGCTATTCACGATGGAGCGATGGTGTTTTTGAAAAGGGAATACAGGATAATCGGTCTTTTCGCAGCAATCGTTTTCGTTCTGCTCTCGGTTTTTCTTGGAATTGAAACCGGAGCCGCTTATCTCGGCGGAGCGATCTGTTCGCTCATAGCCGGTTTCTGCGGAATGAAGGCAGCGACCAAAGCTAACGTGAGAACCGCCCAGGCGGCGGCCAGCGACGGGCAGGGAAAAGCCCTTGAGATGGCTTTTCGGGGCGGAAACGTTATGGGGCTCGCGGTCGCGGGTCTCGGTCTCCTGGGACTTTCCATCGTTTTCTTTGTGGGAATCGATCTTCAGACAAAGCCCGAGGACGCCGGCCTTTTCACGGCGTTCTTGAAGGAATTCGGAGGAATGATAGGCGGATTCGCGATGGGAGCCAGCACCGTGGCGCTTTTCGCGAGGATAGGAGGAGGGATATTCACCAAGGCGGCTGACGTCGGAGCCGACCTCGTCGGGAAGGTTGAGGCCGGGATACCGGAAGACGATCCGAGAAATCCGGCCACGATCGCCGATAACGTCGGGGACAACGTCGGAGACGTGGCGGGAATGGGCGCCGACCTTTTCGAGTCCTACGTGGGCGCCGTAATCGCGACCATAGTAATCGCGGCCAGCATGGCTGCAAACCAGCTCACCATGATGTCGATCCCCGTGATACTTATCATAATCGGAAGCCTTTCATCCCTGGTCGGGTCCAAGGCCGTGGGGTGGCTCAGGGAGGGAGAGCCGAGCGCCGTGCTTGAGAGATCCACAATATTCGCCGGGATCGTATACTGCGCAATCTCCCTGCTGGTACTTTACGGGCTCGCCCAGGTAGAGAACCTGCCGACCATGGGAACACAGGGATACCTGAGCATATGGATCACCTCCATAGCGGGTCTGCTCGCGGGAATTCTGATCGGCAAGGTCACGGAGCATTTCACCTCGGGGCCCCCGATCAAGAAAATAGCAAACGCCTCGGAGACTGGCGTCGCCACCAATATAATCGAAGGAGTCGCTGTTGGAATGTACAGCACGGCTTACCCCGTGGTCATAATCGCGGTAACGATAGTGCTTTCTCACTGGCTCACGGGACTTTACGGAATAGGGATAGCCGCGGTCAGCATGCTCGCGACCATAGGAATAACGATGTCGGTTGACGCATATGGGCCGGTCGCGGATAACGCGGGCGGCATAGCGGAGATGTCGGAACTCGGCACGGACGTAAGAAAGATTACGGACAAGCTTGATTCTCTCGGCAACACGACCGCAGCCATAGGAAAGGGATTCGCCATCGGTTCCGCGGCCCTCTCCGCCTTGGCGCTCTTTGCCGCTTACACAAACGCCGTCGGGCTCACCCTGATCGACATTACCCAGCCCAAGGTGGTGGCGGGAATGCTCATAGGCGGAACGATTCCGTTCCTCATAGGCGCCCTGACAATGGGTTCCGTGGGAAGGTCAGCGCAGCAGATGGTGGAGGAAGTAAGAAGGCAGTTCAGGGAAATAACCGGACTTCTTGAAGGAAAAGCCACTCCGGACTACTCAAGGTGCGTGCAGATAAGCACCGACGCTTCCCTAAAAGAGATGATACTGCCGGGCGTTACCGCCGTGGTAGCACCGCTCGTAATAGGTTTTGCCCTCGGAGAGGAGGCCCTTGGAGGTTTTCTCGCCGGTGCCGTAGTGGCGGGAGTGATGCTCGCGCTTATGATGGCCAACTCGGGCGGAGCCTGGGATAACGCGAAAAAATTCATAGAGGAAGGAAACCTGGGAGGAAAAGGATCGGAGGCACATAAAGCCGCCGTCGTGGGAGACACGATAGGGGATCCGTTTAAGGATACCTCAGGGCCGGCGATGAACATTCTCATCAAGCTTATGTCCATAGTATCACTTGTCGTAGCTCCCCTTCTCATAATATAAAACGGGCTTTTGCGGGCGGGGCTGCGGCCCCGCCTGTATTTGCACGATTTCCAAAAACCAGTATAGTGTTTTTTTCTGTTGCTCCTGACTTTTAAACGACGACGTTCAGGGGCCGAAGACCAAAACAGGAGGCAGTAAGAGCATGGCTATCGAGCCAACGAAGTACGAAACGCTTTATCTCGTAAGGCCTGACATATCCCCCGAAGATCTTCTCACGATCCAGAACAGGGTCGAGCAGAGCGTGGCCGGAAACAGCGGGGAGATGATAAAATTCGAAAAATGGGCCGAAAGAGATCTTGCGTACAGAATAGAGAATTACACCAGAGGCACCTACTACATAGCCGTCTACGCAGCTGACTCCGGTGCCGTAACCGACATAGAAAGATATTTTAACCTCTCCAAGAACAACGTTCTGCGGTTCATGACCGTAAAATACATCGAGGAGCAGAAACCGGCGGATGCCGTGGCCGGCTCTCCTCCGCAGGCGTCCGGGCAGGAGGATCAGAGCGCTTTTCAGAGCCCCTCTTTAGCTGCTGGAGAGGAGGCAGAAGGCAGCGATGAGCCGCCTCAAGAGGCCGCTGAAGAGGTTCAGCAAAGCGATGAACCGCCTCAAGAGGCCGCTGAAGAGGTTCAGCAAAGCGATGAGCCGCCTCAGGAAGCCGCTGAACAGCCCGAGGGGGACGAAGAAAAGACCCAAGGAAGTGACCAATCATGAGCAGAAGAGCAATGGGCGGGGGAGGCGGAAGAAGGTTTTACTCGCGCAGAAAGAAACCCAGAGACCTTGCCAAGGAAGGCAAGCAGATAGATTACAAGGATACGGAACTTCTCTCGCAGTTCATAACCGAGAGAAAGAAAATACTGCCTAGGAGAAACACTGGGCTCTCCAGGCAGGAACAGAGAAAGGTGGCAACCGCGATAAAGAGAGCCCGTTTCATGGCGCTTTTGCCATACACGGTAACTCACAAGTGATTCCCGGATACCGCTTAACCGATGCGCGGAGGTAAACAATGAAAGTAATTCTGATTTCCGATGTGGAGAACGTAGGAGTCGTCGGAGACGTAAAAGACGTGAAAAACGGAATGGCGAGGAACTATCTTTTTCCCCACAAGCTCGCGATAAAGGCAACCGAATCGAACCTCAAGGCCTGGAAAAGCAAGATAGAGGCCATAAAACTGCGCAAAACCGAAGTCCTTGAGAACGTCAAGGCATTTGCCGAAAAACTCGAGGGTCTTGAAATCTCCATACCCGCCAAAGCCGGGGAGGAAGACAGGCTGTTCGGGTCAGTTACCTCGCAGAACATTTCCGACGCGCTCGGGGAAAAAGGATTCGAGATCTCAAGAAAGGATATACTGCTTGAAGAGACTTTAAAGGAACTTGGAACATACACAGTCGGGCTGAAACTTCATACGGACGTAACACAGCAGATAACCGTAAACGTCGTGAAGGAAGAGGAGCAGCAGTAAAAGGCAGAACCTTATTGGCATTTTTTCGGAGGAAACCGCTATGTCAGACAGTTTAAAAACCCCGCAGTTCGCACCGGTAGGGGAAAAAGAAGTCACCCGGGCCATCGTTGAGGGATTCTCGGAAGAATTCAGCGAATACATTACAAGCGACGTCATAATCGTCGGCGCGGGGCCGAGCGGACTCGTGGCGGCAAAGGACATAGCGAAAAAGAAGTACAAGGTTCTTCTCGTCGAAAGAATGAACTACCTCGGAGGAGGATTCTGGATCGGCGGGTACCTGATGAACAAGGTCACCGTGCGCGCCCCGGGACAGACGGTTCTCGACGAGATTGAAGTCCCGTATGAAGAGGTCTCCGAAGGGCTTTTCGTCGCCGACGGCCCCTACGCCTGTTCGAAGCTGATAGCGACGGCGTGCGAAGCCGGGGCGAAAGTAAGGAACATGACGCTGTTTGACGATCTGGTTTACAGGGAGAACGGAAGGGTCGCGGGAATAGTGATCAACTGGACGCCCATAGCGAACATGCCCAAGGAGATAACCTGTCTTGACCCCATCGCTATAGAATCAAAACTGGTTATAGACGCTACGGGGCACGACGCCTACTGCGTTTCGAGGCTCTCCCAGCAGGGTCTTTACAAGAAACTTCCGGGTCACGGATCGATGTGGGTCGAGAAATCGGAAGAAGCCCTCGTTGAATACACAGGAGAAGTACATCCTGGACTGCTAGCGTGCGGAATGGCAGTTAATACCACCTTCGGGCTTCCGAGGATGGGACCCACTTTCGGCGGGATGCTGCTTTCCGGGAAAAAGGTAGCCCAGGTGGCGATAAACATACTCGATGAAATGGACTAGAGACCGGGGCAGGCTCCTGTTCATTACCGCGTAGCGGGGCGCAGTCTCTACCGCCTTTTTGCTATTTTCCTTATTTCGCTTTCGCACTCGGCGCATAAAAGGCCCGAGTACTGTATATCAAGAACTTCCTTCTGCCAGTGCGAATTAAAAAGCGCGCATCCAGGGTTTTCGCAGAACTCCTTCCCTGAGAAATGATGCAGAAGAGGCTGAAGCACGTAGGGACCCGTTATTTTCGTTATCCTCTCGTCTTCGTAATCGACGAACTTTCCCCGGAACGCCTCGTCAAGCTCCGAGAGATTTTTCCCCGAGCGGACAAACTCCGCCTTGAGAAAATAATACTCCTTGGGTCTTGCCGGGCCTTCTACAAGCCCCGAAGTTGAAATAAAGGATGGAAATCCCGAGATTATAACCCTCGCGTGGTATCTCCGGGACCCGTAAGTGCCGAGCAATCTGCCTGTTATAACCGCGTGAAAGCCGTTTTCCGCGAGTTCGCCGAGATACTTCCTAAGAAAAAATCTCGAGAATATTCTCTGGACCCAGAAACCGTCATAAAGCTCCTTTTCAAACGGTTCGGACGGCGGATGAGTTTCGAAGAAATCAACGGGCGTTTCAATGTTGAAAACCCTGGCCCTTGAGAGAAAGGATTCAAGTTCGGCCATCTCCTCGGCCGCAAGCGAGAGATAGCTCAGGAAGTCCCCACGAAACTCAGCCGAAAGACCCAGGTCCGTGAGAAAATCCGTCACGTCCTGCATGACAAGCGATTGCGAGGGGCTGTCTGAATAAAGGTATATGGAAAACATCAGGGCGAAACCCCCAGTTTCTCAAAAATCATAGCCGAGTGAGAACTCGGCTATGATTTCAATTTCCACCGGGGAATCCATCGGAAGTGCGGGAACTCCCACCGCAACCCTCGCGTGGCGTCCGTTCTCAGAGAGTATGTCGGAGAAAAACTCTGAGGCGCCGTTAACCACCTTGTGCTGTTCCGTAAACCCGGGGGCGCTCGCAACGTAACCCGTCACTTTCACGATCTTGTTTAGTTGGCGAAGATCTTCCAGTGTATGACTGATCACGGAAAGGCCGTTTATCGCCGCAAGCCTGGCCGCCTCGTAGCCCTCCTCAACCGTAAGATCGGACCCCACTTTGCCCATGAAGGGAAGCTTTCCTTTTTCAACGGGAAGCTGGCCTGATACGAAAATCAGATTGCCCGACACAGTAGCGGGAACGTAGCTTCCCAGGGCCGGAACTTCCTCCGCAAGCTCTATCCCAAGTTCTGCGAGTTTTTCCTCTATCATCACTCCCGCCCCGTCCTTACGCCAAGATATATTGTCCTGCCCGCGCGCTCGATAAGAAAAAGCAGGGTTTCCTTCAACCCGTGCTCCTCAAGCGCTTCCTGGTATTCGTCGAGTCCGCCAACGGCATCTCCGTTTACCTCCAGTATCACGTCGCCCGGGCGAAACCCTGCTTCGGAGGCGAGGCTCCCGCGTGCAACTCTTACTATAATGACTCCGCCCGACGCATTGATCCTGAACCGGTTCCTCAGTTGGTCGGTTATCTCGCTTACTTCAATGCCGAGCTCTTCTTCGGCTTTCAGTTTGTCTGTGGATTCCTCGATTTTTTCGTTCTCGGGATGTTCGATAAGTTTTATGGTAAAGACTCTTTCCTTCCCGTCGCGAAGCACCAGAAATTTCGTATCGATCCCGGGCCTGGTAAGCGCCAGCTTTCTCGCAAGCGTAGCGGCATCCGGAATCTTCTCGCCCTCGACGGAAATAATAACGTCTCCCCTTCTGATGCCCGCTTTGTCCGCCGGACTTCCTTCCTTGACCTCGGATACGAGCCCTCCATTGTCGCGGTTGATCTCGAGAGCCTCGGAAATTTCCGGCGTTATGTCCTGAATCATTATTCCGAGCCAGCCCCTGATAACCCTTCCATGAACCTTGAGATGCTCAACGACAATCTTCGCCATGTTTATCGGTATGGCGAAACCGAGGCCCTGGCCGCGGGCCATTACGGCGGTGTTCACACCCACCACCTTACCCTCATAATCAAAAAGCGGCCCACCGCTGTTTCCGGGGTTAATAGCCGCGTCGGTCTGAATGAAGTTGTCGTATCGCCCGATTCCAAGGGCCCTTCCTTTAGCGCTGACTATCCCGGCGGTTACCGTGTGGCCCAGTCCGAAAGGGTTTCCGATGGCAAACACCGAGTCTCCTATAGCAAGGGCCGAGGAATCACCCATTTCCACAGCGGGAAGCTGGCCTTCCGGATCGATTTTCAGCAGCGCAAGATCCGTTACGGGATCGGTACCGACTATATTGGCAGTGTATTTTTTGCCGCCTTCGAGTATCACCTCGATCTCCTCGGCTTTTCTCACGACATGGTTGTTGGTGATTATGTAGCCGTCGGAACTCATTATGAAGCCGGAACCCAGTCCCTTGTTCCTGAATTCCCTCTCCGGCATCTGGTCGGGGAGAAACTTTTCGAAAAACTTCTTGAAGTATTCATCCTGATACGGTGATGCTTTTATCACGTTCGTCGTACTTATATTAACGACCGAGGGGGTAAGACGCTTTACCGTAGGAGAGATGGACTCGGATGAGCTATGGGAAAGGGCTTCTGATAGAGGAAACGAGAAAACCGCCGCCACGATGAGGAAAAAAAGTGCATATTTAAGTGATTTCATCAAAGTTACGCTCCGGAATCGAAAATTTTTTAGAACGCGGGACACTGATCTCAAAGGGGATCCTTCAGCATGTTGTCCCAGTACCTGAAAAGCTGCCTGCTCGAATACGCCCTCACAATATAATCACGAATAGACGAGAGAACACCGCTTTCGGTGTATATGAACTTCCCCATGATCCTCGACTGGTTCTGAACTTTGTTCACCCTTCCCTTTCTTCTTGACTCATACTGCCAGAAGGCGTGAGCGAGGTTCACTGAATCGGTTCTGCAAAGTTCTTCGGCCAAAACGGCCGCCGATTCCATCGCCATTGATACGCCGGCGCCGGCGTTCGGCAGTATCGCGTGAACCGAATCTCCGACAAGCACCACCCTTCCCCGTGACCAGCTATTCATTCTGAGATCGTTGTACTCGTCATAGTAAATATTGCGGGGGTCATCAAGACTGCGCAGGATTTCCGGCACCACGCCTCCGAACTCGGCGAAGCTCTGACGGATGCTATCTATTCTCGTATCAACGCTGTCCCGGACGCCGGATTCTCTCCTCACGCTGGTGAAAATGGCAAGACGTCCGCGCGTCGGCCACATCCCGAGAAACTTCCCCTTCCCCCAGTACTCTATGATCCCTTCGCTTTTGCAGAAGTCCGGGTTGACCCAGAAGCCCCACCCGGACATGCCGCTGTAGCGAAGCGGTATGTCGCCGAAGACCTCCTCTCGGACTCTTGACCTTATCCCGTCACATCCTATAACGAGATCGTAGGTCCCCTCGCTTCCGTCGCTGAATACCGTCTCGACTCTATCCCCAGTGTCCGAAAGCGAAACAATCGTGGTGTTCATCCTGATCGAATCATCGCTTACCGCCCCCAGGAGTATGTCTATCAGATCAGGCCGGTAAATGCTTATTATGGGACCGTACTTCTCAACCACGGAATCAATCGTGTAGCTGTTTATAACCTTGCCCCTGTAGTTGGAAATGTTGTAATCGGTAAAAGCGCAGCCGCGCTCCCTTAGCAGTTCGTAAAGGCCGAGCCCCTTGAGTATCCTGCTGCCCGAAGGCCAGACCACTATCACGTATCCCACATCCCCGAACTGTGGAGCCCTCTCTACAAGGGTAGGACGGAAACCCCGCTGCTCGAGAAGCCCGCAGAGCGTGAGTCCGGCAACGCCTGCGCCGACGATAAGAACTCTCATGTCGGGACCGTAACGGACACGGCCGTTTGAAGGCATGGGTGCGTTCTCAGCCCGGTTCATGTTTCTCTCCACTTTATCCTTAAAACCAAAAAAATACCGACCTCGGATTACAAAGGAATTATAAACTATTTTGAAAAGACTGTTTAATGCGGTTTTTGGTTACTTTTCCCATTGAGTTTCTCGGAAGCGAGGGAAGCAGCAGAAGCCGGGTCGGAAGCTTGTACCGGGCAAGCTTGTCGGAAGCCCAGCCGCGAAGCTCCTCAAGGTCAATCGAGAGACCCTCCCTCAACACGAGCGCCACCCCTACCCTCTCTCCCCAGCTCGGATCGGTAATCCCCACCACGGTGCACTCTTCGATAAGCGGATGCTCCCTAAGCACCTCCTCGATTTCAAGAGCGGATATCTTGTATCCACCTGACTTTATTATGTCAACCGATTCCCGCCCGAGTATCCTGTAGGAGCCTCCGCGCTCCAAAAATGCGATATCTCCCGTTTTGAACCATCCGTCACAAAAGGCGCTTTCCGTCTCCCGCGGCTTTCCCCAGTACTCAAGGAACACGCCCTTTCCCCTCATCCTGATCTCCCCCTGCTCCTCAACACCCAGCCGACTTCCGTTCTCGTCGAAAATCCCAACCTCGACCCCAGGCATGGCGAACCCCACTCGCCCTGGCAGCCTTTCGCCTCTGTAAGGATTCGAAAGAGCCATCCCTATCTCGGTCATTCCGTATCTCTCAAGAAGCACCTGCCCGCTTATCTCTTTCCATTTTTCAAGAACGGACACGGGAAGAGCCGCGGAGCCGGAAACCATGAGACGAAAGCCGAGAAGGCAATCTTTCATGCGTTTTCTCTCCCCGGCGGAGAAATCGTCCCAGAGATCTATCAGCTTGGAGTAAATAGTGGGGACGCCCATAAATAGGGTCAGGTCTTTTTCTTTGAACCTCTCCCATACCTCCCGAGCGTTGAACCCGTCCATCATCACGCATCTGCCACCGGACCACAGGCAGCAGAGAACGACATTCAGTATTCCGTGGAGATGATGAAGGGGCAGGACATTGAGTATCGAATCTTCAGGGGTCCACTTCCACGCCTCCGTCATGCTGTTTATCTGAGCTTTTATGCCGAGATGAGTCGAGACCACTCCCTTGGGTTTAGAGGTAGTGCCGCTTGTGTATATGATCATCGCCCTTCTCTCTTCGGAGATGCCGGGAAGTTCTCCCCGGGCGGGCCGAAAAACTTCCGGAAGCTTCCGGAACCGCACGCCGGCATCGGGGGAAAACCCCTCGAGTCTGTGGGCGAGATCCGGATGAAAAACTACCGTCTCCGCGCAGGAGTCCTTTATGACATACTCTATTTCTCTCGGAGAATGAACGATACCCAGGGGAACCGACACGCCTCCCGCCATCCACACGCCGAGCTTAAGCGCCACGTACTCGAACCCTGGGGGGACTAAAAACACGACCCTTTTCCCCTCAAGATCTTTTTCGTCGCCGAGAAGATTAAGAGCCGCAAAGCGCGAGACATCAAGCAAGTCAGCGTAAGTGAAACTCCCCGTCCAGTCCTCAACCGCGGTCCTTTGCCCGAAGTCGTCTGCTCTTTTTATAAGTTCGATTCCCGGCACGAAGCTCTCTTTAACCTCCCGGCTTTTTGTTTTATAATAATAGAGCTTTAAGCACCTGCCCGCAATCCACATGAGGAGGCTGAAGACGGCAGTCCGTTTTCAATCAGCAAAACCATGCCAAACCAACGTGAAATAACCGAACTGGGAAACCCGGTGCTCAGACAAAGGGCTCCGAGGGTGAAAAACATAGGTGACGCGGAAATCCAGGAGCTGATTGATGATATGATTCATACAGCCGTCGAGGCGAGTGGCGTCGGAATCGCCGCTCCTCAGGTATCCGAATCTCTCCGCATCTTCATAATTGCCGGGGCCCCGAGTTCACGGTATCCCGACTCCCCTGAAACGGAAGTGAGGGTGGTGATCAACCCCGAGATAGTCTCGGTATCAGACGAGGTGGAAAAAGGCTGGGAGGGCTGCCTGAGCATCCCCGGAATCCGGGCGCTTGTGCCAAGATACAAATCGATCCGCGCTGTCTACAGGGACAGAGATAACAATCTCGTGGAAGAAGATTTCTCGGATTTCGCGGCGAGAGTGTTCCAGCACGAATACGATCACATAAACGGGCTGGTGTTTCTTGACAGGGTCGAGAGTCCGCGCGAGATAATTACTGAGAAAGAGTTCATGAAACTTTTGACCCAATCCGATTCCGAGGAACAGGAATGACATTGCCCGCGGAGGCTAACAGACTAACGTAAGGAGAAACTCATGAGCGAATACCCTGAAGGTCTTGATCACGCCATAGACCACGGCTTCTATGACGCCGTTTTCCAGAGAAGGTCCCGCCGCTTCGGCCTCGGAATGGAGATCGAAAGGGGACCCCTGCAGTACAAATCCAAGCACGACCCCGTTCCCCTCTCAGAGCTTGAGGAAGCCATACTGGTGTGGACGGGTCTCGGCATAAAGAACATAAACCTCTCCGATTTCCCCCCTCACGTGGGTCTTGATCTTGAGATGCAGTTTACGAGCAAGACCATTCCGGCCTTGGGCGACGTGCACAGAACGGAGCTCTTCTACACGAATGACGAGGGGCTCTACATGATAAAGATGCATGACCGCCGCGCTGAGGATTTTGAGGGTCTCGAGAAAATGACCCGCCACCAGAGGGTGGACCGGATACTTGAGCTGTTCCGCGAATCCAAAATCAAGCTTTCCGACGGAAGAGCGGACCTGCCGTCAAAACCCCCGGGAATCGCCGCCCATAATCTCTGGAACGTGAACAAGCCCGGAACGACGGTGTTCATGCCCGTAACCGACCTCTCGGCGTGCATAATCAACCTTTACTTCTTCTACATGAGGCCCGACCACAGGTTTAACTTCGTCGATGAGCTTCACAGCCTGAGACCTCCCGGGACCGCGGAGTGGCTTGAAAAAGACTTCCTTGACAAGTCGAAAAGAATGCCGCTTGTCGAAGCAGAACTTCGTTTCGCAAACGGTTACATCGCGGAGCAGGCCTTCATGGGACAGAACATGGTCCTGACGCTTCAGACTCTGGGACTTGGGGGATGGCTTTTCAGCGGATTCGCGAGCATGTTCATGCTCGGGGGAACCCCTTTTCACAGGGGACTTGGATTCCGGTTTGCGACTCCAAACATACAGGGCGACACGGGAAATCCTAACCCGGTCGCCGTGGGCCGGGACGACTTGTTCCAAGCGTTCTGCCCGCCGTACTACAAGGACATGGGAGAAGCCGTGGAAGCGTTTAACGACATGAAATGGACAAACTGGGAATCACACAAGCTTCCCTACAAGGATCCGACCGGAGTGCTAGCGGAGGTTGAAAGACCTAGCAGAGACGAAATTCAGGTTGTAAAGGACATATGCAATTACGTCTACGATACATATGGAAGGTTTCCCGCTTTCTCCGACCCCATGTTCCTTCGGTTCATGGTGCAGGCCCATCATCTGGATCTGGATTTCTATGACAAGTACTACCCTCCGGGGGCTTATACAGAAGCGCATAAAAACCATTTTGCGCGCTGGCATCCCGACATTCCCGATCCGTTTGCCGGCAGATAAGAAACTACGGCGATATTTTTATAACTGTGGCTGAACTTCTTGGCTTTTTATCTCGACAGCTATTTGGCACTCTCTCAAACCCCACTTCTGTTAATCATCTGTTTAGGTCTTCTGTTTCGATTCTGATACCGCCGGATAACTTCATATGGCGATACACATTGCCCTTGGCCCAAGCTGCGGTACTGACTGCCCGCATACGTCTGAATGGAGGCGGAAAGCATAGTGGAATTATGGTACACGGGAGAAATTGCCTGTGTTGCCCCATCAGTTCCAGGCACAGAGTAGGGAAGACGTACCGCATCCTGCAGAATAACAGCGTTTCCAAGGTTCAGGAGCCCCCATCCATAAACAGGGTCAGGTTCTTCGGGACTTTCCTTCCGGGTTCCGACCCGCTCCGCGGAAACGAGCAATATGGCCTGTATAACCTCCATCGGCATATCGGGGAATCGGCTTTTGAGTACCGCAAGAGCCCCGCTCACCATAGGGGCCGCAAAGGATGTACCGTCTAGACCCCTTGAGTTGCCGGTATTAAGAGTTAGATTTTCCCCCGGCGCTGCCAAGCACCAAGTTCTGGCCGCGCCGCATCCGTTGGAAGACGAGGAGATTGTGCCGCTTTCATCCGAGGCGGCGACCACGATCCATTTTCCAAACAATCTAGGATCAAACAACGGGGCTTCTCTCCATTCTCCACTGGAGTTGTACTCCACGCAGTTATCTTCTCCGCAGCCATCTCCCCACATGTCTTTGAACGAGATTGTACTGTCGGGATTGCTCTCGTCGTAGATCCACATAAAGTTTTCCATGAATTCCTGAGCAGTGACCCTTGAATCCCTTCCTCCATCTATTTCCTGCGAGAGCTTGCATCCCTCTTGACCAATATATTCTTTCCCGCACATATTGACAGTATTGTTGAGAGAGTTCCATCCTTCGTTCCCGGCCGCCCACACAAGGACAATGTCTTCGTTTTCAAGCACCCTAGCAACCTCTGTAAAATCCCGCTTCAGTGAACTTGCAAACGGGCTCAGACCGCGTTCCAAAAGAGGCCGGAAATAGGGGAGAGGAACTGTAAGCCATACGCCTTCCCTGCCGGTGTATTTCCCGTAATAGAAATTAGACAAACCTATGCTGAGATTCAGCACGTGTGCTCCATTCTCAGCTGCGTATCGTATCGCGTCCACAGGATTTCCGCCGCCTTCCATTGATATTGGCATGACCGAAGCCCGCGGAGCAACTCCATGAATGTTTTTGGTAGGTATAGATGCGCCTCTGGCAACCGTTATCTCGAAAATTCCACCGGTATTGTCCATTGCTCCCGCTGCGATCAGAGCCACATAGGTGCCATGTCCCGCTCCCGCCGTGTCAGGTTCCTTCACTAAAGCATTCCGGTTCCGAACATGCCAGGGTTTCGTGATTTTGCCGGACACGGCCAGATCAGGATGAGTGAGGTCCATACCATCATCTGCCACCGCAATTGTCACCCCCTGGCCAAAATATCCGCGCATGTAGGCCTCATCGGCGGAAATGGCGTCCAGTCCCCAATGGGCGGTGAATTCGGCATCCCGATAATCCTCGTCATCCGATGCGTCTGGGGAACCGAGACGTATCTGGCGAAATTCAAGCTCGACAGGATTTGCTCTTGTGGGTGGAGCAGTACCACCGGGGGCAAGGTCTTCCATAAAGTGAGGCGTGCCTTCCTCCGTGCCGCAGCCGCCCGCCAAAAGTAGCATGGCGCATGTCAGCAAAAACAGCCCCGCGGTGCTGCAAGTGAAGCCCAGACGGGAGAAAAAGCCAAGCGCCCTGAATATTCTTGGGTTCAAACGGCACCAATACCGACTGCAAAGCCCGTACTTTCCAGATCCCTTTTCTTCTGCCGGAGACTCGAGGTTTTTTGTAATCATCATCTGAACCTCTCTAAATTACTCACCGATTGAAGTCTGAAGCGCACAATTAACTCAGACAATCTTCTTTCAGTGGGAGTTTAGCACAGAGATGGACAAAAGACAATGCTCGCCTTGCCTTTCCCCCTGAACAGAACGCACTCCTCCCTTGCCCCGCAACGGC
>JAJECI010000004.1 GCA_022822065.1 Candidatus Dadabacteria bacterium | reverse complement strand
GAACCGTTTTCTAGGCACCGAAGGCAGCATGGGCGAAATGCTCGGTCTTGACAAGAAGTGGGCCGTTAACGCAATTTCAGCCGTAGGCAACTACGGGGAGATATTCGAAAGGCATCTGGGGCCCAAGACTCCTCTAGCGCTTGAAAGGGGACTCAACGCTTCCTGGAAAGCAGGGGGGCTTCTGTACGCAGCGCCCATTCGCTGATCGTAAGTAAAGTCGTTCCGACTTCGACGGCTTGGAATTGAGACATACCGATATCACTAATTCTTATTTTCCTGCTAGATGTATTCTTGGCAACTTCGAGAACCGGACGTGAAATCTCCTGTTCTGGATGCGGAGTTTGCCAACGATCCAGCATTGCGTACTTTTTTGCTTAACGTTCTGAAATGACAGCTTTTTAATAGTTGATGTTGCAATCAGCGACCCCTAAACCTTGCAATCAGCGACCCCTAAACCTTGCAATCAGCCGCACATGAAATTACAATTTATTCCATGAAACGGATTGCGCTTTATCCTCGCCCCGTGGAGCGACGCCTGATTGAGGCACTTGGGAATTCTCCGGTCGTTCTGATTCACGGTTCCCGCCAGTGCGGAAAAACCACTCTGGCGCAAATGGTGTGCGCACCCAAGTACCTAGAGGATAAAATCCTGCCTACCAGGCGGATAGCAACGGAAATTCCCGAGTACGAATACGTCAGCTTGGATGATGACGTCATATGTGAAACCGCCAAGGCGGACCCGGCTGGTTTCGTCGCCGAGCTGCCAGAGCGTGTCATTCTGGATGAAGTGCAGCGTGCCCCCCAAGTCTTCACGGCTCTTAAGATGCAGGTAGACCGCAGACGTATTCCCGGGCGTTTCATACTGACTGGTTCAGCTAATGTTCTGCTGACCCCGAAGGTTTCGGATTCACTGGCGGGTCGCATGCGAATGATTGAACTCTACCCTCTGGCTCAGTGCGAACTGGAGAATCAACCGCTTCCCGGCTTTCTCGATGCTCTTTTCGGAAACGGGTTCAGATTCAGACAGATGGAACGACTAGGCGGAAACCTTGGTGAGCGGATCGTCGCGGGCGGATACCCGTCCGCGCTTGCACTGCCGCCCGGGCGGCAGCGGATCGACTGGTATAGCGACTACATTAGTTCACAATTACGGAAAGACGTAAGCGATTTTTCCCGCATCAGCATGCTGGATCTGCTTCCGCAACTGCTTGCTTTGTCCGCGACACAGACTGCGGGTCTGTTCAATCTGTCCAGCTTGGCTTCATCGTTTCAACTCAGCCGCCCGACCATAAGCAATTACATAAAACTGCTTGAGATGGTTTTTCTGCTGGAGCGCCTGCCTCCTTGGCACAGCAACCGTCAGAGCCGCCTAGTGAAAACACCGAAAATCCACATCGCCGACACTGGGCTTGCCTGCGCGTTGCTGAGGGTTGATGCCCCGGGCCTTATGGCAGATCGTTCCCTATTGGGTCGGCTCCTTGAAACATTCGTTTTCCATGAACTGCGGCGCCAAGCAAGCTGGCATGATGACCTCTTGTCGTTCTACCACTATCGCGACCGTGACGGTGCAGAGGTTGACATCGTGATTGAACGCGGAACTATGGATGTGGCAGGCGTAGAAGTCAAGGCGTCCGGCACCGTGACCGGAACCGATTTCCGCGGCCTGCGCAAACTCAAAGAAACAGTAGGCAGCAGCCGGTTCAGAGGAGGAGTAGTTCTCTACGACGGAGAGGCGTCTGTCAGGTTCGGAGACGGACTCTACGCGGTGCCGATCCGCATGCTCTGGGAGAATCCTTAATTGAATTATTCCTGGAAGACAGCTTTTCCCGCCGTCGCGCGGAAAGTAATTTTAAGTTAGAATTTACCGGAATAACCGACCAGCCGAACGCACTACGGTCAACACAAGGAGGAATACTCTATTGGCAACGAAAACCGCTAAGAAGAAAGAAACCCCCAGGAAATACTCTTCAATTTACGTAGAAGGGGCCCACAGGGCGCCGAGCCGCTCCATGCTGAGGGCGGTGGGCTTTACCGACAGGGATTTCAAGAAACCCGTCGTAGGAATAGCGTCGACCTGGAGCATGGTAACGCCCTGCAACATGCACATAGACCAACTTGCAAGACACGGGGCTGCAGGGGCAAACAAAGCCGGGGGGAAATCCATAATCTTCAACACCATTACCGTATCCGACGGAATATCCATGGGAACTCCAGGCATGAGATACTCCCTAGTATCCAGAGAAGTCATCGCTGATTCGATCGAAACGGTGACCGCAGGAGAAGGCTTTGACGGCATCGTGGCCATAGGAGGATGCGACAAGAATATGCCCGGGTGCCTGATGGCAATGGCAAGGCTCAACAGGCCATCAGTGTTCGTCTACGGCGGGACGATACTTCCGGGCAACTACAGGGGAAAGGATGTGGACATCGTCTCGGTATTTGAAGCCGTGGGGGCCCACTCAAACAATGACATTACCGATTCTGAGTTAAAAGAGATCGAGTCCTGCGCCATTCCAGGAGCGGGTTCCTGCGGGGGGATGTACACCGCGAACACCATGGCTTCGGCAATAGAAGCCCTCGGGATGAGTCTTCCCAACAGCTCGGCCCAGGCAGCCATCTCAAAAGACAAGGTGGCTGACTGTAAAAACGCGGGGGCGGCGGTCGTGAACCTGATAAGGGAAAACATAACGCCCCGGGACATCATGACGAAAAAGGCTTTCCTAAACGCCATAACGGTAGTTGTCGCGCTCGGGGGCTCAACTAACTCGGTTCTTCACCTGCTCGCCATGGCGAACGCCGCCGGGGTGAAACTGACCATAGACGACTTCACGAGAGTCGGAAAGAAAGTTCCCGTCCTCGCCGACCTAAAGCCCAGCGGACAGTACATGATGTCTGATTTCTGCAAAATAGGAGGACTTACCCCGCTGCTTAAAATCCTGCTTGACGAGGGATTTCTCCACGGCGACTGCATGACGGTGACAGGCAAGACCCTCAAGCAGAACCTCCGGCGAGTAAGAAGATACCCCAGGGGACAAAAGATAGTTCTCCCGGTGAAAAGCCCGATAAAGGAATCGGCCCACATAGTTATCCTCAAGGGAAATATCGCGCCTGAAGGAGCGGTGGCGAAAATAACGGGCAAGGAAGGGAACTCCTTTACCGGAAAGGCGATAGTATTTAACTCGGAGGAGCAGAGTCTTAAGGCGATTCTCAACGGAAGGGTGAAGAAAGGCCACGTGATAGTGGTAAGGTATGAGGGACCCAAGGGCGGACCCGGGATGAGGGAGATGCTTGCGCCTACGGCGGCTGTAATGGGCAAGGGACTTGGAGGAGACGTAGCGCTTATAACAGATGGGCGCTTCTCAGGCGGAACGCACGGCTTCGTCGTGGGGCATATAACACCCGAGGCTATTGACGGCGGCACCCTGGCGCTCATAAAGAACGGGGACGAGATCACGATCGACGCCGAAAGCAGGGAAATAACCCTTAACGTGCCGAAAAGGGAAGTTGAAAAAAGAAGGAAAGCCTGGAAGAAACCGGCTGCGAAGGAAAAAACCGGCGTGCTGGCGAAATACTCAAGGCTTGTTTCCTCCGCATCCCAGGGAGCTGTGACGGACAGGGTCTAGGACTTAGTCTCAAGGTCTTTTTTCAGGCATAATATGGAACTGGTTAAGGGCAGGATTGAGACAATTCAGAATCCCTCCCTGAGGTGCAGGCAACTTGGCTTAAAAGACAGTTATTCTCGACGGGGGAAGATTTTTAATGTATGAGCGGGAAACATCCACTGGTCTTAAAGAGTTATCACTCGACTTAACTGCTCCAATACCTTTACCTGATGAGCGGCCGACCGCTTACGCCGATCGGGTTGGTGAATGGTATATCGCCTCCAAATCACAAGAATATCGAAAAGAACATGGTCTCTATCTAACCACCGTGCCCGTTGCGGAATTCATGGCTAAACAGATCGCTGTGTCGGGAACCGATATCCGGATCCTAGATCCAGCCGCTGGCGCGGGCATTCTCTGTTGCGCCGCAGTTGAAGCCTTGGCCGCGAGCAAGTCTAAACCGCAGTCAATCGAGCTTCTTGCATACGAGGTCGATACCAAGCTTGTCGATCACTTAAGAGCCATACTGGACTACCTGGCCATATGGTGTCGCACAGAGCATGGAATACAACTTAAAACACGTGTCGAAAATGCTGACTTTCTAGTTGCGCAAGCGGATGCCCTGTGGTTCATGCACGGCCTGATTCCCTACGACTCAGATGATCAGAACTTTGACATCGTTATCTCCAACCCTCCCTATTTTAAAATCGCCAAGTCCGACCCACGTGCGATGGCCGTATCCAAAGTGGTTTATGGACAGCCTAATATATACGCACTTTTCATGGCGGTCAGCGCCGCGCTTTTAAAGCAGAGCGGAGATTTTATTTTTATAACGCCTCGCAGTTTCGCATCGGGTCCATATTTTCGGCGCTTTCGCTCCGTATTGTTCGACATCATCCTTCCAGTCAAGGTTCACGTGTTCGGGTCGCGACGCGACGCTTTCAGCCGTGATGAGGTTCTGCAGGAAAATATTATCTTCGTAGGCGTACGCAAGGATCATTGGCACAGGGATAAAACACAAGCAGCATTGAATATTTCTTCGAGCTGTGGAGTCAGTGATATCCAAGAACCGTACCATCACACAATACCGATAAAAACAGCTCTTGATCTCAGCACCGAGGACAAGGTGTTGCGACTCCCTTTGTCTGAAAGGGATATACGAATTCTGTCTCTGGTAAACGCATGGCCAAATACCTTGAGCAGTTTGGGGCTCAACATCTCAACAGGACCAGTAATCCCCTTCCGGGCAACAGAATCGGTTGATAATGAAGGATACGTTCCGGAGACCCACGTACCATTGGTCTGGATGAATCACGTTTGTGCAATGAGGGTAAAGTGGCCGCTCAATCAGCAGAAGCCGGAATATATAAAAAGAAAAAGCGCTAGAGCTTTGCTGGTACCGAACAATAACTATGTGTTGATAAGACGGTTCAGCACCAAGGAAGAATTACGACGTCTGATAGCGGCCCCCTATATTGCCGGGAACTTCCCCATTGCTGAGATTGGAATCGAAAATCATCTGAATTACATTTATCGTCCCGGTGAGACACTCTTGGAAGAGGAGGCCTGGGGCTTGGCGGCTCTCTATAACAGTGGCATTCTCGACACATACTTCCGGTGTATAAACGGCAATACGCAAGTCAGTGCGACGGAATTGCGCGTAATGCCATTACCTGAACACAAGGTAATTGCGGCCTTGGGGAAAAAGGTGGAAAGGTTAGATGATCCGGTGAAAAAATTAGATGAGATTATAATGAAAATGGTTTCGGTTCCAGCACGAGAGGATTTGGCAGTTGGCTAGCGTAAAAGAAGCCCAGAAAATCCTTGAAGCCCTTGGCATGCCACCTCCTCAATGCAACAGCATGTCCGGCATGACCCTTCTCGCTCTTTGCGGGCTCGGGAAAGATTCTGCCTGGTCAGAAGCGATACGCAGGCCCTGCACAATAACCAAGGGAATAATGGATTATATACGAGAGCAGTTTGGGATTGATTACGCAGCTAACACTCGGGAAACTTTTCGTCGTCAAGTTCTTCATCAATTCATACAGGGTCGCATCGCTGACTACAACCCCTTCAATCCTGATCTTCCTACTAACAGTCCAAATACCCATTATGCCATAACAAAATCTGCACTTGAGGTCGTGCGGCTTTATGATACCGGTCGGCGGGAGGCCGCTACAGCGAAATTCCTTCAAGAACATGGTGTCTTAACTGAACTTTACGAACGTGGTAGAGATATCAGAAAAGTGCCGATAAGGATTTCTGATGGCACAGAGTATCGTCTCTCTCCTGGCAAGCACAACGAAGTTCAGAAAGCCATAATTGAAGAATTCGCGCCCAGATTCGCACCAGACGCACGTTTGCTTTACTTGGGCGATACGGCAAAAAAAGACCTTTTTATAGACAAGGATGGGCTTGCTCGTTCCAGCATTCCAATCACTGATCATGGCAAGTTGCCTGACATCGTCTTGTACGATGACAACCATGACTGGCTGTTCCTCATTGAAGCGGTGACGTCACATGGTCCAATGACGCCCAAACGTATTGTTGAACTTGAAAAAATGCTTGCAGCATCCACCAACAGCCCTATATATGTAAGTGCCTTCCCCGATTTTGCGGAATTCCGCCAACACATCAGAGAAATCGCATGGGAAACGGAAGTGTGGATAGCGTCCGACCCGGACCACATGATTCACTATAATGGAAACCGGTTCTTAGGACCCGCCCGTTGAACTACGAAGTGCAACACCCCTGAGAACAGGGTTATAGCCCTTTGAGGCTCACACCTCATTTGAAAGGGCCAAGCGACAAAGATAATCTCTAAGTTAGCCATAACAGGAGGTTATCCAATGCAATACAAACACTTGGCCCAGGAAGAAAGGTTCCTGATCCAGAACCTTTTTCAAGAAGGCGGCTCCTTACGCAAGATTGCCAAACAGCTCGGACGTAGTCCCTCTACAGTCAGCCGAGAGGTGAAACGCAACAAGGGCAAACGCGGTTACCGATACAAGCAGGCAAATGAATTTGCGGAGCGTCGTCGCAGGGAAGCTTCCCTGACTCCCCGCAAGATAACCCCGGAACACTGGGCAAGGATTGAACACCTGCTTGTCGATGAGCACTGGATCCAGAGCAGATAGCCGGGAGACTTCGCCGTAAGGAAACAGTCTCGATAAGCCCGAAGTGGATCTATGGTTACATCTGGGCGGACGAGGCAGATGGAGGCACTCTGTACAAGTCACTTCGCAGACGAGGCAAGAAACCGAACCGTCGCGGCAGAGATGGTTCGGGACGTTGGGTTATCCCTGGAAGGGTGGATATAAGCAAACGTCCCACAGAGGTTGAGGGCAAAAGCAGGGTTGGAGACTGGGAGGCGGACACCATAGTAGGCGCAAAGCACCTCGGAGCGATTGTTTCCCTGGTGGACAGGAAGTCAAAATTCACGTTTCTGAGCAAGGTAGACGCAAAGAAGGCAGAAGAGGTAAGCAATGCTATGTTAAGCGATCTGGGGGCGGTTAGAGAGCTTGTACACACCATAACGGCAGATAACGGCAAGGAATTTGCCGGGCACAGCAGGGTGTCAGAAGAGCTTGAGGCTGGGTTTTACTTTGCTGCGCCTTATCATTCGTGGGAGAGGGGTCTCAATGAGCATACAAACGGGCTTGTGAGAGAGTTTTTTCCGAAGTCAGAGGACTTGCGCAAGGTTGATCCAGCAGAGGTAAAGATGGTGCAGGATATGCTCAACAACCGACCGAGGAAGGTGTTGGACTACAGGACGCCTGCTGAGGTGTTTTACGAGGCGCTGGGGAAGAAGGAATCGCTTATCTCTGAGTTGTGCTTACGCAGGGAATGAGATGGATTCATGATCTGAAATTCGGGAGGTTGACAGGGAGTTTTTACTCCTCCGGGAGAGGTACATTCTGTTTCGGGGTCTATGCAATACAAATCACAGGTCTTGGGCAATGCTCTTCTTCGCTCGGGCTCGCCCTCGCTACGAAGAGCATTGCCCCCTGTCCATCTCCGTGCTAAACTCCCCTGAAAGAAGATTATCTGAGTCAGTGTTGCATTTCGGAATTCAAGTGGTGACCTAAAAAACAGCCGTAATTTCTTGGTTTACCCGCCGGGGGTAGACCGTCTCGGTCGCCACGCCCCGTGTATGCGTATTGCCTATTTTTACGGCGGGAATATACTTTATTCCATGGAGTGGCTTCGAGAAAAAAACGTCGTAGTGGGAATAACAGGCGGAATCTCTGCATACAAGTGCTGCGAACTTGTCAGGTCTCTCGTTAGAGACGGGGCGGGGGTTCAGTGCGCAATGACAAAAAACGCCGAACGCTTCATAACCCCCCTGACTCTCCAGACCCTCTCTGGAAACAAGGTCGCCTCCAGTCTCTTTGACCTCACTTCCGAATCCGAAATAGGTCACATAAAAATCGCCGACGAGGCGGACGTCGTGGTGGTCGCACCCGCGAGCGCGTCCTTCATAGGCAAAATAGCCTCGGGGATAGCCGACAGCCTGCTTGCGACCGTCATACTGGCAACTAAAGCCCCCGTAATAATCTGTCCGGCAATGAACTCCAACATGTACTCAAATTCCATAGTGCAGGAAAACATGGAAAAGCTGAGGCGCCACGGATTCACCATAGTGGAGCCCGGCGAGGGAGATCTCGCCTGCGGGTGGACCGGCAGGGGAAGGCTCGCCGAAACGGAGGTTATCGCCCTTGAGGTACAGAAGGCAGTCACGCCGCAGGACTACGCGGGAGAGAACTTACTGGTGAGCGCCGGGGCGACCAGGGAGCACATAGATCCCGTAAGGTTCATATCCAATCCCTCGACCGGCAAAATGGGCTACTCGATAGCACGGGCGGGGTGGCTTCGCGGAGCCCGGACAACTCTGGTCTCGGGACACTCTTCCCTTCCCGACCCCCACGGAGTGGAAGTGGTACGGGTAACGAACTGCAATGACATGTACGAGAGAATCCACGAGCGCTTCGAGGGAACTCATATAGTGATAAAATCGGCGGCCGTAAGCGACTACTCGCCTTGCGAGAAATCGGAACAGAAGATGAAGAAGTCGGAAAAACAGCTTTCTATTTCCCTTAAGAAAACCCGAGACATACTGAAATCGCTTGGAGAGAATAAAAAAGACAGGATCCTGGTCGGGTTTGCCGCCGAGACGGAGAACCTCGTCAATAACTCCAAAAAAAAACTTGAGGAAAAAAATCTCGACCTCGTAGTGGCAAACGACGTGACGGCCCCGCAGGCAGGTTTCGGGGAAGATACCAATATCGCATGGCTAGTCGACAGGGAGAGGGTCGAGGAACTTCCGCTCATGAGCAAGTTTGAACTCGCAAACAAGATTCTCGACAGGATAAAGGAAATGGACGAAAGATAAAAATATTGGTTTTAATCGCTTTTGATCCAGTTATCCACACTTAGACCTCTAACCCGTCCAAATTCACTCAGATTATTCGTAACAAGCGTTAATCCTTGACTTCTGGCATGCCCTGCAATGTGCAGATCGTTTACTCCGATAGAAATACCTTGACGCTCCAGATCGGCACGTATTTCTCCGTAATGAACTGCCGTCTCTGGTCCATATTCAAGAACATCTAGCAGGGAAACAAACTTTTCAACCTGCTTCCGGTTATGTTCCGGTTTTGAACTTTTCTCAACTCCATGCAGTAATTCAGCCAAAGTAATCGAACTTATGCACATCCGTGAAGCGTAACGGTTAAAAGTATCCAATACCTCGACCGGACGACGATTAATAACATAGATTACAATGTTGGTATCCAACATGTATTTCAGCATTATTTAAAAGGTTCCCTTTCTGGTTGTTTCTGGCTGGCACGCTCAGTCATGAAGTCGTCAGTTACACACTCCTCAGATAAGAAGAACATATCCCAAGCATGGTCAACAGGCGAAAGTATGCGGTCATGACCAACCACCCTCACAATGACCTCTTTGACATCGTCTGGAAAGCGCGTTCCAGCAGGAAGCCTAACGGCTTGAGTTCGATTATTCTTAAAAACTGACCCTTTGGCAGGCATGATAAGACCTCCTCGAAATTTGCTATATACACACTATATATAGTCTAAAATATATTGCAAGCGTATATAGCATAGATTTTCAACATAATTTAGGGAATTATCATGATTTTAAGACTTCTTTCGGGATTCTCAGCAAGGGTGAAGCCTTTCTGGATATCCTCTAGGGAAAACCTGTGGGTAATCATCTTCCCCACGTCAACAGCACCCTTTTCTATTAGAGAAAGGGCGTCTTCCAGGTCCCCGGGAGCCGCCGCGTAGGAACTTACGATCCGCACTCCCGACCACCAGTATTCGTTAAAAGGGAAATCAAAGGTAAATTCAGGGTCAGAAGGAGCAAAGAAAAGGATTTTTCCCGACGGCGAAACAAGCTCGAAGGCGCTTTTTATCGCGGTCTGCGCCCCGGTGCAGACTATCACCACGTCCGAGAGGTATCCCGAGTTGTTTTCTCTTACAAGCGAAGCGATATCCTCGCCGGAACTGAAAGCTAAGCTGGCCCCGAATTCCATGGCCTTTCTGAGCTTGAACTCGTTTGAATCGGTCGCGAAAACCGGCCCTGCGCCGAGATGAAGAACATACTGAAGGCACAGAAGCCCCGCCGTGCCGCTCCCGAGAATCGTCACGCTTTCTCCCCTGTTCAGACCCGCCGCCCGGAGCGCTCTTGTAACACAACCCAAGGGTTCGGTGAACGACCCTTCTTCAAAAGAAACATTCTCCGGAAGATGAAAAACGCCCCGCTCCACATTCGGCGGCGCCACGCACACGTACTCAGAGAAACCACCCGGATTAAAACCCGATTCCCGTATCATGGGACAGTTGGTGTGCCTTCCGGTAAGGCAGTAACGACAATCCCCGCAGGGAACGTGATGGGTAGCCACAACCCTGTCACCCACCCGGAACCGATTCACCCCCGGCCCCGTTTCAACCACCTCCCCCGTAACCTCGTGACCCAGCACCAAGGGCGCCTTGGGAACCCTGTACCATTCCATGAGATCACTTCCACAGATTCCGCTCGCCCTGATCCTGATCAGTATTTCCCCCTCTCCCGGTTCGGGGCGGGGAAACTCCTCAATCCTTATGTCGCTGTTTGTGTTGTAGGCTGCGGCAAGCATGTCAGGAACTTTCTTCTTTTAGTTCCGTGAAAAGTTCGTGGGCCTGCTTCGGGGTCATGTTCTCGTGAACGATTCCGCGGACAGCCCTTATGATCGCAACCGGGTTGTCACGCTGCCATATGTTTCTTCCCATGTCCACTCCCGCGGCGCCTCGGGATATCGCCTCGTGAGTCATGTTGAAAACGTCCATCTCCGTGTCAAGCTTGGGACCGCCCGCGATCACGATGGGAACCGGACAGCTACTGGTGACTTTCTCGAAATCCTCGCAGTAATAGGTTTTGACAAGACGCGCCCCTAGTTCGGCGCATATCCTGCAGCAAAGCGCCAGATACCTTGAATCCCTTTTCTCAAGCTCCTTTCCCACGGCCGTTATACCGAGGACCGGAATGCCGTATTTCTCCCCCTGGTTCACAAGCTCTGAGAGCCCCAGAAGGGTCTGTCTCTCAAACTCGGTCCCGACAAAGACGGAAAGCCCCACTCCCGCGACGTTAAGCCTTATCGCCTCCTCGAAATCCACCGTAATTCCCTCGTCCTCAAGGTGCGGGCCCGCTATGCTTGTTCCCCCCGAAACCCTTAGCACCACGTTGGTTCCCGAGTCGGGGTCGACCGAGGTCCTGAGCACTCCCCTCGTGAGCATTATGGTGTCGGCGTAGGGGAGAAGGGGAGTTATGGTTTCTTTAGGAACCTCGAGGCGGTGTGTGGGACCCAGAAAGTAGCCGTGGTCAAGGGCGAGCATCACCGCCCTTCCGGTATCAGGCCTTATAATGCGGGCCATCCTGTTTTTCATACCCCAATCCATTAAAACACGTATCCTCCAATCGGCTTTTCGCTAAACTCTAGAGCAATACCCGCCGCATGTCAAACACTCCCCGAAGCAAGACAGAGGGCTTTAAATGCCGTATGGGCATTTCCCCCGGGCTTAGGTGTAATTCTCTTTGTCCTCATATATAATTGTCCCTGTTCCGTGCCGCCGCCGCGAGAGCAGCTTTCGCAACGATAGCGCCAGAGCAATCTTTTTTCGAGAACCTGACTGGAGGAAAAATGGCCGAAAAAGCCTTAAGACGAACCCTGAGTTTAAACACCCTCGCCCTTATCGCGCCCCTGGCGCTTTTTCTGTCTCTTGCGGTTCTCTCGTGCCACGACGATGACGGTTCCCCGGAAGAGAGCGGCCCCAGAGTCGGAATTGTATATGACAGCGTGGGAAAAGGTGACGGGTCGTTCAATGATTCCGCATACGAAGGCATTAAAAGAGCCAAGGAAGAACTCGGAGCGGTGGTGAGTGAGGAAACAACCGACGGAACGGAGAGCAACCGCGAGGAGTTGCTTAAGTCCCTGGCCGAGGATAGCGATCTTGTAATAGCGGTTGGATTCTCGTTTGAGAGTTCGATAAAAAAAGTTGCGACCGCCAATCCGGACACCAATTTCGCCGGCATAGATATCCTGCAGAGAGACAACTCGCCGGCAAATTTCGCAAGTCTGGTCTTTAATGAGGCCGAGGGATCCTTTCTTGTGGGCGTCGCAGCCGCACTTAAAAGCGAAACCGGCAAGGTAGGCTTCATCGGAGGAGTATGCGCAACCTCTGACAGGCTCATTGAAAAGTTCGAGGCCGGATTCGTAGCAGGCGTTTTGGCCATGGTAAAAGAGATTAACAAAAACATGGAACTCGAAACAGCCTACCTCTCCCAGTTCTCAGACCCGCAGAACCCTGACGGGCCGCCCGACATAAGCGGCTTCTTTAGCCCGGACAAGGCCAGGGAAGTGGCAGAAGGGATGTTCAATGGCGGTTCGGACATAGTTTTTCACGCCGCAGGGAGTTCGGGAGCGGGGCTTTTCGAGGCAGCCAGGGAGTTCAGCGAGCGGGAGGGAAACTCCAAGGTCTGGGCCATAGGCGTCGACTCAGACCAGTATAACACCGCGGATGAACCCGTGCGGGAGTATATACTGACCTCGATGCTTAAAAGAGTGGACACGGCCGTTTACAACATCGTCAAGGCCCAGAGGGACGGCGAATTCTCAGGCGGGACAGTAGACCATTACCTCGCAAACGACGGAGTGGGCTACGCCACGTCGGGAGGATTCGTAGATGACATCAGGGAACTGATCGAGGCTCCCAAGGCTTCCATAGTCCGTGACCTGTTTGATGTTCCAACCGTTCCCGTTAAAGGCTGCCGGGAACCGCAGACCTACAACCTCAGATACTAGAGCTGCTCACAAGCGAACTTGCCGCCCTGAATCCCTCAAGCACCCGCAATATGTGATCTTCCGTGTGGGTCGCCATAAGCGACGCTCTTATCCTGCACTTTCCGGCGGGGACAGAGGGGGGCCTTACGGCCGGAGTATAGATTCCCCGTTCGCGAAGCGCCGAGGCCAGCTCAAGAGTAGCTTCCGGTTCTCCGGTGAGCACGGGCACTATCGCGCTCTGGGACGGAAGCACGTTAAATCCCATGTCGCAAAGTCCCGACTTGAACTTATCTACAAGAGCCATGAGGTGCTTTCTTCTCCGCGGTTCATTCTCGATAATGCCGACCGCCTCGATTGAGGCGGCCAGGGAAGCAGCGGGAAGAGACGTATCGAAGATATAGCTTCTCACCCTGTTTCGGATATAGTCAACGAGGCTTCGGCTGCCGGCCACGTATCCGCCCAGGGATCCGACGGCTTTTGAAAGGGTACCCATGACTACGGGAACCCTGTCCTCGACCCCGAAATGCTCGGTGGCTCCGCTGCCCTTTTCCCCAAGAACCCCCATCGCGTGGGCTTCGTCCACCATGAGCATGCAGCCGTGGCGCTCCGAAATGTCGCATATTTCCTCGAGGTTCGTGAGGTCCCCGTCCATGCTGAACACCGTGTCAGTGACTATGAGCTTCTTTCCGCCGTCTCGGCTTCGGGAAACAATGCGGTCGAGGCCGTCGGTATCGAGATGGGGATAGACCTCCACTCTGGCCCGGGAGAGCCTGCAGCCGTCTATTATGGAAGCGTGGTTAAGCTCGTCGCTGAACACCGTGTCCCCTTCCCCCACAAGCGCGGCGATCGTTCCCACGTTCGCGAGATAGCCGCTTGAGAAAAGAATCGCGGCCTCGGTCGATTTGAACTCCGCTATTTTTCTCTCAAGCTCGGCGTGAAGGTCGGAACTTCCGCTGACAAGCCTCGACCCACCCGAGCCCGTACCGTACTTCAAGAGAGCCCAGGCGGCGGCCTCCACCACCCTCGGGTCGGTCGAAAGACCCAGATAGTTGTTGGAAGCAAGAAGTATGTGCTTTTTTCCGCCGATCAGTATCTCGGGAGACTGTCCCGAGGCAACCTCCGTCAGCGTTCTGAAAAGATTCTTCCCCCGTATGTCCCTTAATTCACCTTCAATCCACTCAAGAGAATCGGGGGCTCCCATCCGCGCTAGCCCTCTTCGGTGACCTTTTTTATGGAGAGATAAGTCGCCCGCAGAAGCTTCGCGAGATCGTCCATCCCGACTCCCACGGGAGGCATGAGCACGACCACGTCCCCGAGCGGTCTTATGAGGACCTCGTGCGAGAGCGCCTCCTCGGCTACCCGCCACCCCATTCTCTCCGCCGCCTCGTAGGGCTCTTTCGTCTCCTTGTCGCCAACGAGCTCGATTCCGACCATAAGCCCTTTGTTTCTCACATCTCCGACGTGTGAGAGGCCCTCGAATTCGCGAAGCTCGTCCTCCAGAAACTCAATTTTTTCAGAAAGGGAAGTCAAGGTGTCGTTATTTCGAAAAGCCTCGAGATTGCCCATAGCGGCCGCGCACGAAAGAGGGTTTCCGGAGTAACTGTGTCCGTGAAAGAAGGTCCTGAACTCCTCGTAGTCCCCCAAAAACTCCTCGTATATCTCATCAGTCGTTATTGTCGCCGAAAGCGGAAGATACCCTCCGGTCATTCCCTTTCCAAGAACCATCATGTCGGGCGTCACGCCGTCGTGTTCGCACGCGAACATCTTCCCGGTCCTTCCGAAGCCGGTCGCCACCTCATCAACTATCATGAGCACGTCGTAGCGCGTGCAATACTCCCTCACTTTCGCGAGATACCCGTCGGGAGCCACCACCATTCCTCCCGCGGCCTGAACGCACGGCTCAAGTATGACGGCGGCTATCTCATCGCGGTGCTCCCTCAGTATCTCACCCATTTCGTCCGCGCACGCGATTTCGCATCCGGGCCAGGTCTTTGCGAGCGGGCAGCGGTAGCAGTAATAGGAAGGAGCCCTGTAGGTCTTGAACAGAAGAGGGGAGAAAGTCTTGTGGAAGATGTCAATCCCCCCGACCGAAACGGCCCCCAGAGTGTCGCCGTGATAGCCGTTATCAAGGCACAAAAAGGCATTTTTCTCAGGTCTGCCCTTGTGGGACCAGTACTGAAACGCCATCTTGAGCGCAACCTCGACGGCGCTTGCCCCGTCGCCCGAGTAAAAGATTTTCTTGAGTCCCGGGGGACAGATCTCCAGAAGCTCCTTTGCAAGCTCGGCGGCCGGAGGGTTGGTTATTCCCAGAAGCGTGCTGTGGCTCACGAGCTCAAGCTGTTTTTTTATCGCCCCATCAATTTCAGGCACCGCGTGGCCGTGGATGTTGACCCAGAGAGATGAGACGCCGTCTATGTACTTTTTTCCCTCGGAATCTATCAGATACGATCCCTCCGCGCGCTCGATCACTATGGGATCCTTGCGCACGTAATCCTTCATCTGGGTAAACGGGTGCCAGACGAATTCCCTGTCGTAGGACTCTATCTGTTTTGATCTGTCGCTCATCTCGGTCCGTAAGGAGCACAGGATGCTCCAAGCGAAAAGAATATCATGAAAACGCAGCGTGGGGACTAGTTGAGAATTTCTTTCCTGACCGGCATCTGCAGGTCATCAAGCATCCGGAGGTCTTCCTTGGGCGTGCGCCCGGGAGTGGTGAGGTAGTTGCCGAGGATCATGGCGTTTGCCCCCGCAACGAGCCCCATGGCCTGGAGGTCCCTCAACGTCACCTCCCTTCCCCCGGCCGTCATTATTATCTTGTCCGGAAGCACGAGCCTGTAAATCGAAATGGTCTTCACAGCTTCAAGCGGCTGTATGCTCTCGAGGTTCTCAAACGGGGTTCCGGGTCTCGGGTCAAGGAAGTTTATCGGGACCCAGGTAGGGTCAAGATCCCTTATCTCGAAGGCAAACTCAATTCTCTGGGCGATCGTCTCCCCCATACCCAGTATGCCTCCCGAGCAGAGGTTCATTCCGGTCTCCTTTACCAGAAGAGCGGTCTTCAGCCTGTCGTCGTAGCTGTGAGTTGTGCATATGCTGGGAAAATGGCTCCTGCAGGTCTCGATGTTGTGGTTGTATCTCCACACCCCGTGGTCCCTGAGCTCGTAGGCCTGTTCCCTGGTAAGATCGCCGAGAGAACAGCCGACCTTGAGATTGGTTTCCGCGCAGAGAAGGTCAACGGCCTCGAGAACCTTCTTGAATATCCTCGGCGTCGGGCCCTTGGCGCTTATGACTATGCAGAAATCCATGGCGCCCATCTTCTCAGCCTGCCTCGCGGCTCCCAGAATCCTCTCCGCCGCCATTAGCGGATGGGCCTCCACCTCCGTATCGAAATGGGCCGACTGGGAGCAGAAGGAGCAGTCCTCGGGGCAGTTCCCCGTCTGGGCGCTTATTATGGAGCGCAGAAACACCCCGTCGCCCTTGTACTTGAGGGTCACCTTCCTCGCAAGCGATATGAGGTCAGAAAGCCGCTCCCCGGAAAGTTCGGTAAGCGCAAGAGCGTCTTCAAAGGTTATGTCTTCTTCTTTTTCGAGAAGTTTCTCGGAAACTACGTCAAGAATATCGATTTCAATCGCCTCGGAACCTTAAAGTCTAGGGAAATCTAGGTTACAGAAACGGGCGGGGTTGTCAAACGAAACCGGTTCTCATGATCTTGAGATTATTTCACAACCTTCCTTGGAATTTGCGCTTCATTGTGGTTTAATAATCGCCCGTTGAACTATGAAGTGCACAGTTTCTGAGAGCAGGGTTTGAGCCGTTTCAAGGTTCAAGTCTGATTTGAAAGGGCCAAGCGACAAGGATAATCTCTAAAGTGCTATCAATAGG